>JAPYTP010000224.1 GCA_029941885.1 Myxococcota bacterium | reverse complement strand
GATCCGACCCCACGACGGCGTCATGCGTTACGAAGTCCAGATCAAGCGGTACACGGAACTCAAGAAGGCCGGCGCGGCGATGGTGATCGGAGACGCGCAGGTCCTGATCGACGATGACGAGATCTACACGGTGAAGGGTGCGCGAGTCGGGCTCTTTCGTGACATCGACTATCCGGATTACCCCGAGAAATCCCAGAACTCGAGCGGCGGAAAGATGGAGCGATGAGCGAGGAGAGCAACGATCAGCCTGTCGCCCTCGTCACGGGTGGCGGAACGGGAATTGGCGCGGCCTGTTGTCGCCGGTTGGCGGCCGAGGGCTTCCGCGTCGGAATCCACTACCGGTCGAGCGAGGAGAAGGCGAAGAAGCTCGCCGCCGAGCTCGATGGCTCGTTTACGATCAAGGCTGATCTGATGGATTCCGAGACCCTCGACGGGCTCATCAAGGAATTGAAGACGGCGGCGGGCCGCGTGGACGTGCTCGTGAACAATGCCGGCTTCAACGTGAATGCCCCGATGCTCGCCATGAATCTCGAACAATACGACAAGGTCGCGAGTGTGGCGCGCGGGACCTGGTACCTCACAAAGCTCGTGCTCCGACGTTTCATGATGCGTAAGGGCAGTGGCCGCATCATCAATATCTCGAGCGTCGTGGGTCATACGGGAAACGCTGGACAGATTCCCTACACGATGGTCAAGGCGGGTCTCGACGCGTTCACGAAATCGCTCTCCGCGGAGCTGGTAGGCCGTGACATCCTCGTCAACTCGATCGCGCCGGGCTTTGTCGCGACCGAGATGACCGATGAACTGCCCGAAGAGATACAGGAACAGATTCTGGCGAAGATACCGCTCGGACGAGTCGCGGAGGCCGACGAGATCGCTGACGTCGTGGCCTTCCTGGCCACTCGAGGGAGCTATATCCACGGGAGCGTGCTCCATGTGAACGGAGGGATGTATGGGGGCTAAGGAGGCGGTCGGCGATATCCTCTCGCCCGAAGAGGTCCTGCAGATGGTTCCTCAACAGGAACCGTTCCGGTTCATCGACGAGATCCTCGAGCTCGACGATGAGCACATCGTCGCTCGCTATACATTCGACCCCGCTTCGGACTTCTACAGGGGGCATTTCCCGGACAATCCGATCACGCCAGGCGTGATCCTGGTCGAAACCGCGGCGCAGGCCGGCGTCGTCGCATTCGGGATCTATCTTTACGCTCGGGATACCTCGCGCGCGGACGTCGACAAGCTGCTGACGATCTTTACCGACTGCAACATAGATTTCTCCGGCACTGTGCGGCCGGGAGATCGAGTCACGACGACGGGTCGGGTCAAATTCTGGCGGCGCAAGAAGCTGCGCGCGAGCTTCGAAATGAAGCTCGATGACGGCACGATCGTGTGTTCGGGTGAGCTGTCTGGAATGGGAGTGCCGCGATGAGCGCTCATGAGAATCGAAAACGAGTTGTGATTACGGGGCTCGGCGTGATCGCTCCGAACGCCAACGGCGTGGCGGACTTCGAGATGGCGCTTCGGAAGGGGCGTTCGGGTCTGCGACATCAGGAATCGATGGCCGAGGCGAAATTCGGCTGCACTGTCGCCGGTACGCCCGAGGGCATCGACGAGCTGTGCGAGTCGACCTTCACCGAAGAAGAGCTGTTGGCGATGAATATCAGTCATCGTTATTCAAGTCTCGCCGCAATCGAAGCGTGGCAGGACGCAGGCCTCGAACGGCCAGCAGCGGATTCGGACGAAGTCGACTGGCGCTCGGGCGCGATTCTCGGCACGGGCATCGGCGGCATGGACACGACCGCCGAAAAGGTCGTGCCGCTGACGAACGCCGCCAAGGTCCGCCGCATCGGTTCGACCGCGGTCGAGCAGGTGATGGCAAGTGGAATCTCTGCGCGGATCTCGGGGCAACTCGCGCTGGGCAACCAGGTGACGACCAATTCGAGCGCTTGCAGTACTGGCACCGAGGCGATCTCGATGGGAATGGAGCGGATTCGCGCTGGACTGGCGGATCGCATGCTATGCGGCGGCGCCGAGGCCGCGAGCCACTTCATCTGGGCGGGCTTCGACTCCATGCGCGTCCTCAATCGGAATTCCAACGACGATCCGGAGAAGGCTTCCCGCCCGCTCTCGGCGAGCGCGGGTGGCTTCATCCCGGGATCAGGCGCCGGGGTGGTTCTTCTCGAGAGCCTCGAAAGCGCCCTCGGTCGCGGTGCTTCGATCCACGCTGAACTCTTGGGAGGCGGCGTCAATTGTGGCGGTCATCGCATGGGGGGTAGCATGACCTCGCCCAACCCGACGAGCGTCCAACGCTGTATCACCGAAGCTCTGGGGGATGCCGGCATTCGTCCAGAGGAGGTCGACGCGATCAATGGCCATCTGACCGCGACGGGCGCTGATCCCAAGGAGATTGGATCGTGGGCGAGGGCGCTCGAACGGGAACCCGGGGCATTGCCGCCGATCACCGCTACCAAGGGCATGATCGGTCATGCGCTGGGTGCCGCGGGAGGGATCGAATCCGTCGCCTCGATCCTGATGGTCGAGCGGGGATTCGTGCATCCGTCGATCAACTGCGAGGATGTACATCCGGAGATCGAGCCCCACGCCGCTTCGATTCCACACGAAGCGATCGAGCTTCCGGATCTCGACGTATTGGTGAAGGCCGGTTTCGGCTTCGGGGACGTGAACTCCTGTCTGATATTCAAGCGTTTTTCGCCTTGAGGGCGGGTTGTAGGACTATTCTTTCGGTCGGATGAGTCGGTCGTGGAAAAAGGTTTCGAGTGACGATCTCGATGGGAGGCCCTCATGGCCGACTCCACTCGACGACGTCAAGGAGTAGAGTTCGATGGAACAGTCGGAAGTCATGGAACGAGTCGTCAAGATCCTCACACCCTGGGTCAAGGACGAAGCCGCTCTGGGTGCGGTCTCGATGGAAACGAATATTCTCGAGGATCTGAAGGTCAACTCGGCGCGACTCGTCGACGTCGTGATTGCCTTCGAGGACGATTTCGACATCGAAATTGCGGACGAGGATGTCGACAAGGTGAATACCGTTGGTGACGCGGTCAACCTGATTTCGGGGAAGCTCTAGCCCGGGCTCGGTCGGGACGAGCACGCACAGGCATGGGCGCCGGACAGGAACCGCAGGCGGATCGCAGGGTCGATGTCGGAACGACATCGACTCGGGATCCGGAGAAGGTGCGACGACATGCGCGGCAGCGAGCCGTGAGCATGATCGCCGCTCCGATCTGGGTGACGGCGTCCGTGCTGCTCATGCGTTTCTACTTTCGATATCGAATCGCGGATTTGAAGGAGCTGCGGGCGGAATATCGTCGAATTCGGGCCCAGTCCGATTCGCCGATGCTCGTATGCGCGAATCATCTGACGCTCGTCGACTCCTTCGTGATCGCCTGGGCGCTGGGTTCGGGGTTCTATTGGGTGCGTCGTCCGGATGAGCTTCCGTGGAATACGCCGGAAGCGACGAATTTCGGACGGACCTTTTTCACGCGGTCCCTGATCTTCGTGGCGAAATGTATTCCGATCACTCGAGGCGGCGCGCGTGAAGATGTGGGCGAGGTGCTCGATCGCGTTAAGCACCTGCTTAGGCGAGGTGAAACGGCGCTGCTCTTTCCTGAGGCCGGCCGGAGTCGCTCCGGCCGCGTCGAAGAAGCGGCTGCAGCATGGGGCGTAGGTCGTATTGTCGGGGCTGTTCCGGGCTGTCGCGTCCTCTGCGTCTACATGCGAGGACGCGGGCAGACGACTTGGGGTGATTTTCCAGTGAAGGGCGACACGATGGACGTTCAGCTCGCCTGCATCGAACCCAAGAGTGACGCGAAAGGTGTGCGCCGCTCGCGCGATCTGGCGCAACAAATCGTGCGGCAGATCGTTCGCATGGAGGAAGACTACTTCGATGCTCGGCAATGACGTCGTCGATCTTCGAGATGCCGATGCCCAGCCGGAAACCTTTCGGCTGCGCTTCGATGCGCGCGTTTTTGCGCCGGCGGAGCTTCGAGCGATCGAGCGCGATGCCCAGTCGCGCGGCGGTTCGCACGTGCGGCGTTGGGCCCATTGGGCGGCCAAGGAAGCCGCCTACAAGCTGGCCCGGCAGATCGATTCGGAATTCGTTTTCTCGCCCTCGAAACTCGTCGCATGTTTCGATGCGGCAGTCGAGGGATCCGGGCATCGCACTCTGCGCCGCGGGAGACTCGATCTGCCGAAGGAGGTCGCGCCGGGTTTCCGAGAGGTCGAGTTGCGGTGCTCTGTGACGGCGGATCGGGTCCACGTGGTGGCGCTGCCGGCGGGGGCCGATTGGGAAGCCGTCGTGACGGCGGTCGAGCCCCTGGGACGGGCCTCGGATTCGAGTGCTGCGGTCAGAGATCTTGCGGTGCGGCGGATCGCACAGAGTCAGGGAATCGAACCCGATCGGATCACGATCGGACGTCGGGGCCGAATCCCGACTGTGGATATCGATGGCGCTCCCAGTACGGTGGGAATCTCACTCTCGCATCACGGTGGCTGGTTGGCCTGCGCGATGACGCTTCGATGCGAAAGCGCGGAGCTTCCGGAGCGCGCGGACGGCGTGAATTCGCTCGACACACGGTCGTTCGGAGAAACTCACTCTGCTGCGAGAATCTGGTGCTAGACGGAGTCGTTCGATGAGTGAAGTCGAGGATTCGACGGTGGAGACCGGGAGGGGACCGATGCGCCGACGGATCGAAAGACTCGCAATCGTCAACCGGGGTGAGGCGGCCGTGCGCTGTCTCCGAACTGCGAAGAGCCTGCGTGCTCTCGAGGGCGAGGGCCTCGAAGTCGTCGCGCTCTACACGCCGCCGGACCGGGATGCTCCCTTCGTACGCCAAGCCGATCGTGCGGTCGAACTGCCTGCCAAGAACGGGGCAGTCGCGGCCTACCTCGACCACGATGCGGTCGTGGCGGCCCTGCGAGAGGTCGGTGCGGATGCGGTCTGGCCTGGCTGGGGTTTTGTCGCCGAAGATCCGATCTTCGTGGAGCGGCTGTCGAGCGAGGGGATCGTCTTTCTCGGTCCGAGTGCCGAAGCGATGCGGTCGCTCGGTGACAAGATTACCTCGAAGCGTCTGGCCGAGAAGGCCGGCGTGCCCGTGACCGAGTGGAGTGGAGGCGAACTCGCGGACGAACACGAAGCTCTTCGTCATGCCGAACGGATCGGCTTTCCGGTGGTTCTGAAGGCGACCGCGGGCGGAGGAGGTCGCGGGATCCGAATCGTCCATCGTCCGGACGAAATCGCGGAGGCCTATCGATCGGCGAGTTCGGAAGCCGCTGCCGCCTTCGGCAACGGCGCATTATTCGTCGAGGCGATGGTTCAGGGCGGGCGACACATCGAAGTCCAGGTCGCCGCGGATGAGCACGGCTACGCGGTTGCCTTCGGCTGTCGCGACTGCTCCGTTCAGCGCCGCCACCAGAAGGTTCTGGAGGAGGCGCCGCCGCCCGGTCTCTCCGGCGAGCTTCTCGCGCGTCTCGAGACTTCGGCCGTTCGCCTGGTCGAGCATGTCGGTTACACGGGAGTCGGAACCGTCGAATTCCTTGTGACCGGAGAGGACTTTTTCTTTCTGGAGGTCAATCCTCGGCTTCAGGTCGAGCACGGAATTACCGAGCTGATCGTCGGTATCGATCTCGTCGAGATTCAGATTCGCATCGCGCGCGGCGAGTCGATCCGTGAGATCCCGATCGGACGACGGGGAATCGCCCTCGAGGCACGCGTGTGCGCCGAGGATCCGGACGAAGGCTTCCTACCCTCACCCGGCCGCATCGCGCTCTTCGAGCCGGCCCTGGGACCGAATATCCGGGTCGATTCGGGGGTGACGACCGGGGCGGTCATCTCGGCGGACTTCGATTCGTTGATCGCAAAAGTGATCACGGTCGGTGACGACCGGGCTGAAGTGATCGCGCGCCTGTCCTGCGCGTTGCGTGATCTCGAGCTCATCGTCGAAGGCGGAGCCAGCAACAAGGGGTATCTGCTCTCGATCCTGGAAAGCGACGATTTCAGGGCGGGAGGAGTCGACACTCAATGGCTCGATCGCTGGAGCGCCAAGCGACCACCGATCGCGGAGTCCCGCCCCGACCTGGCGCGCGACGCGTTGGTGGCCGCAGCGATCCTCTCCTATCAGCGCACCCGACGAACCCTGCGTACGGGCGTGTTCGGTGACCAGGGAATCGACCGGTTGCCTTCCTCGGAAGGTCAGCAGATCGACCTCAACTTCGGACCCGAGAGCTACCGGCTGAAGGTCTACGCGATCGGCTCCTGGCGTTATCGCGTACACCTCGAGGGGGTCGCAGTCGGCGCGACCATGCGTGAAGAGGGCGAACACGCCGCGCGTTTGATCATCGATGATCGAGTCAGGCGAATTCTGTACGACGCCAACGATCGCGGTTTGCGCCTCGAAGTGGACGGGCACGCGATGCGTTTCGGTTCGCAGACGGCAGGCCAGGTGCGATCGGGCACGCCGGCGGTCGTTGTCGCGATTCAGGTCGCTGTCGGTGATGAAGTCGAAGTGGGCCAGCCGCTCGGTCTGCTCGAAGCGATGAAGATGGAGATCGGCTTCCAGGCACCTGTCGGCGGTACGATCAAGGAAATCATCGTTCAGAAAGGCCAGCAGGTCGCGGCGGGTGATGTGATCCTCGTGATCGAAGAAATCGCCGCCGACGAGTCAGCGGAGAATGGTCGTAGCCGCTTGAGCCTTCCGGCCCAGATCGATCCCCTCGCCCTGCTTTTTCAGCCCGAGGAGGACAAGCCTCTCGGCCGCCCCGATCTGGAAACCGCGGATCGATCGGCGCTGCTTCTTCGGCGCTCAGCCATCGATACGATTCGCGAAGAAGTTCGTCGCGTCCTGCTCGGGTACGACGCGAATCCCGATCGTGCAGAATCGCTGACAGCCTTCCTCGAGGCGCCACTTCCCGAGAATATCTCCGAGAGCTTCAGTCGCGAGCTGGCGGAGATTCGCCATGAGCTCACAGCCTTCGCGGATGTCGAGGTACTCTCGATCAGAGCGCCGAGCGCCTCGATCTCCGGCGAGTCCGGGCCATCGAATAGTGCCCGGCTGCGGATGCTGCTGCGGCGGGTCGAAGCCGAAGGCGCCGGAATAGACGACGGCTATCTCGATCTCGTTCGCGCCGCGCTCGGACACTACGGGGTGGTTGAGCTGAGCGCGACCGACGCACTTCGGCGAGCGCTCCTGCGGATCCTGTCGTGCCAGGCGGACAAATCCCTTCGGCTCTCGCTGATCCTGGGTGTGCTGCGCCGGATCACGGCGGTTGCCCAGAGCGGAATCTATCTCGGTGATGATGACGCCCTCTCGCGCGCCCTCAACCGGATCGCGCGCCTGCGTCCGCAGGTGAGCGATCCCGTCGCGGATGCCGCGCTGGAGGCGACCTACGTCATCTTTCAACGGCCCGGAATCGAGGAGCGAGCGAGGCGTTCATCCAGCACGGTCGAAACGTGGCTCGCGGCTGCGGAGATGGATCTGGTAGCTCCGCCCTCGGGCGTCCTGCTCGAGGTGGCTTCCTCTCCCCGCCTGGTCTTCGAGCGGGTGGGTCGCTGGATCGTCGGGGAGGATCCGAATCGCCGGGCCATCGCGCTCGCGGCTCATGTTCAGCGACGCTATGCGCCGCGCCGACCGGAGGCCTATCGGGCGGTTCGCGTCGATGGCGAGCCGATCC
>JAPYTP010000223.1 GCA_029941885.1 Myxococcota bacterium | reverse complement strand
GTCGAGGATCGAAGCCCGCGAGGGTCGTTGATAATCAACGCGCCGTTTTTTTCCCTTCAACAACCCCTCCCCGGTCTGGAGGTCTTTGAGCGAGCCGAGCGCGGCGTCGGTGGGATTGATGCGGCCCTCAACGTTCTCCGTCAGCAGAGCGGCGGTTACTTCGATGAGCTCTCGACGCTCATCCGCTACGTCACGCTGCTGAAACAACGGCGTGATCGCATCTACAGCGGAAGCAGCTCGATGCTGCCGGGCGTCGTCTTCCTGACCGCCGAGGCAGACGATCGGCTTACGGCAGAGATGCTCATCCACGAGCTCGCGCACTCGAAGCTGTTCCTTCTCCAGCGATGGGACGCGCTCACCGCCGACGTCGAAGAGTCCGAGTGGGCGGGGCAGATGATCTACTCGCCCTGGCGGACCGATCCCCGCCCGGTCCAAGGCGTGCTCCATGGCGCATTCGTGTTCACGCACGTCGCGAGGCTGTGGTCGGGCATGGCGCGCGCTACCGGTCACGTGGGTGATCCCGATGCGGCTTCGGTTCGACGCGCGGTCACGGCCGCGACAGAGGTGAAGTTCGCCGTTGAGCTGCTGCGACGGAACGCTGGATTCACCCAGTGGGGAGAGGACGTCCTCTCGGCTCTGCTGAATGAGGGCGAGCGCATCAACTGCGAGAACGTCGGCGCCGACGAACGCGAACTCCGCGCATGGAGCCCGCACCGCGAGCGGAACAGCGACGAAGGGCCTGCGCTCCGGGAGCTGCTCGCCGTACACAACGCGACAGAGCAGAATCTCAGGACCGCCCAGCCGTGAGCAATGCGCCTATTTTCAGGCCTCTGCCGATCGTGCCAGCGCGCGTTCCGGTCGCCATCGAGTCGTTCATCGTCAAGGTCGCCGCTCGTTGCAACCTCGCGTGCACGTACTGCTACGAGTTCTTCGCGCATGACCAGTCGTGGCGCTCAAGACCACCACACATGTCGGTCGAGACGGCTAGGCAAACTGGTGAGAGAATCGGAGCCCACGCTGCGGCGAGCCATCTCGGGCAGGTGTCCATCATGCTTCACGGGGGGGAACCGCTCCTCGTCGGTCCACGCCGCTTCAAGGCGCTCCTGGAAGCAATCAAGGCGGGCGTCGCTGATCGGGCCGAGATCCTTTTCGGTGTTCAGACAAACGGTCTCCTCCTCAACGAGGACTGGCTCCAGCTGATGGAACTGTGGCAAATCGACGTGGGCGTTAGCTGCGACGGCCCGCCCGAGATCGCCGACCGACTGCGCGTCGACCACTCCGGCCGCGGATCAGGGGCGGGGCTCGAGCGTGCGCTCTCCTTGCTCTCGGGTCACCCGCAGTTCTCGGGGCTGCTGTGCGTGATCGATCCGCACTCCGACCCGATCGCCGTTTGGCGGTATCTCGCCTCTTGGGCGCCGCCGCTCGTCGACTTTCTCCTCCCCCACAAGACCTGGGCGGCGCCGCCCTACGACCTGTCGGACGACGAAGCAGCGCCGTACGCGGACTGGCTCATTCGCGTCTTCGACGATTGGATGCTCCATGCCCCGCAGATCCCGATCCGGTACTTTGAGGAGCTACTCACGCGTAGCCTCGGTGGCTCCGGATCGCTGGAGTCGCTTGGCGAAGAGCCGGTCAACCTCCTCGTGGTGAATGTAGACGGTGAGTATGAGGGCGTCGATTCGCTGAAGGCCGCCCGGCCAGGAGCGTGGGTAACCGGCCTGAACGTCGTCGAACACGAGGTACAAGCCGTGTTCGAGAACGAGCTCATTGCATTGCGCCAGTCAGGAGGGACACAGCTCGCAGAGGAGTGCCGGAGCTGTCGGCTCCGGCGGGAGTGCGGCGGCGGTTACCTCCCACACCGGTACCACCCCGAGCGCGGGTTCCGGAGTCCCTCCGTCTACTGTCGAGACATCATGAAGCTCACAGACCACCTTCACAGTTTCATGCGCGCGCAGGCGGCGGAGTGACCCCGGAGCCGACTCCCGTCGTCGAGCGGGTGCTCGCGCTCGCAGGCACGCTGTCCGACACCGCCGTTCGTGAGGTGAGCGTCGCGCTTGTGCGTGGAACGGTCAGCCGGCAGTCACTACGCGAGTGGGTCGTGGGGCTCGGGATCGCTCCGTCGTTGTTCCCGACCGGCAATCCAGAGCTTGCTCCGACGATCGTGGACGGTGTCACGACAGCGCTTTCGCAGTTTGGGATCGCGTGCGTTGTCGGAGGAGAACGGATCCAGATGGCGCTAGACGTGTCGAAAGGTGGTTGGTCGAACCTGACGTTCCCGATGGGGAAAGCGAGCGTCGACGACGACTTCTACCTCTATGTCGCGGAGCGAGCTCCGGCCGCGTTCGAGGCAAGAGACGCCGACGAGGCAAGAGAGCACCGCGTGCTCGGCGGGCTGCTGGGGATCCCCGACTGCTGCTCGGCGTTCTTCTCCCAGGTGTGGCCCGCCGCGTCGAAGCGACAGGGTGATCTCGTCCCCTACTCTTGCGCGATGACGGCGGACCTCCCCTACCCATGGGATTTCCGCACAAACGTGGCAGCGCAATACTTCGGAGTCGCACCCATCAGCTTCTTTCCTTGCTCCTTCAGGTGCGAGGCCGCTGCGGCCGTGGGGGCCGTCGCGTATGAGGCTGCGCAGCATGTCTCCGATCCTTCCTTCTCCCATCGGCTGGCGAACGCCCGAGGCACGGCGATCCTGTACACCGAACGTCACGGGATCGCGGCTTGGCGGGTCGACAAGCCAGAGGAGGTCGCGTTCCCAGGCCGCGCCCATCCGCTACGACTGACGTCGGACGAAAGCCGGCTCTCTCAGCTGCTCAGACGAACAGAGCGGCTTGAGGTCCGGTCGCCACATGATCTCGTCTTGTACACCCGCACAGACCAAGAGCAGCTGGAGGGACCCGATGTGGCTCTCTGCGTCTTCTGAGAGCACGCATAAAGCGCTGGCGCTCGAACATCTCGCTGGACAGCGCGGCGGCGCGACGCTCGTCGAGCTCCTTGCGCTTCTGGCTGGTGAAAAGAACGGCCTCCGGCTCGTGTGCTCCGCGGAGCATGTCGGGCCGCTCTTCGAGGCAGCCAAAACGTTCGGCCTGGCTATTCTTGCGTCTGAGGAGGGCCTGGCCGACGTGCACATGAACAGCCAAGGCGACCGGTACCAGGAGTGGGCGCCACTGTCGGATGGCTCCACGCGCGCCGTGTACCTAGCTCGTGGTGAGGCCGACGCCGCACACCTACGTGACCTGGACGTGACGGGGGGCGCGGGCCTCGCCAACTTCTTGGGATACCCCGCGTGCTGCGATCGCGCCTACGTCGCCGAGCGTCGCCCGGACTGGTGGCTTGCGATCGCGCAGACCACCAGCGTGCGTTCCGGCCTCCTTTCGGTCGCGAACCGGCTGTCGACGCTGTACAGCTCTGCGTCCTACTTGTACGACTACTTCCCCTGCGGCTTCGATTGTGAGGAGTCCACGACGCTGGCGCGGAACAATCGCGAACGACTGCTCCGACACGGGTGTGGCCCGCTCGTCGCTGCATGGGACCGCCACCAGCGCGGGGTGTTCGTCGTTTCGTCCGACCAAGTGTGGCGACAGGTCGGCGGCGAAGATGAACCGTGGGCTCTTCTAGTCGGAGAGTCGGATGCGACGGGCCTGCCTGATGCAGGCATCCGTCTTGAGTTCATCTCGCCATGACCTCGAGTCTCGGCACCAGGCGCGACTGGGAAGATCTCGTCGCTGGCGGAGAGAACGGCGAGTGCGCTGCGCTCAAGCATGCCGCCGACGAGTACGCTCGTAACTGCGCAGCTGCCGCGCTCGAAGTATTGGGCGCGTTCAAGCACGACAAGGACTCAGCCGAGCTTCACGGTTGTTTCGCCGGGCTGTCGGACTCGTTCATCGAGAACGCCCCCCTCGACGGCGCCGTCGTGGGCTGGTCGCTCGCACTCGCCGAGGCCGCAATGCGTGGTGGCCCCGCCGGAGAGGGATGGGCACCGCTGGTGCAGCTGGGAACCCTCTTTGTCCTGGCGGAGAGGCTGCGCTGCGAGAAGGGGACAGAGGTCACCGGGCGACCGGATATGGGTGTCTTCTCTGTCCATTCAACCGGAGATTGGTTCGGAGAGGGTCGGCAGGCGCGCCTCCACGAAGTCGAACTCGGAGAGCGCCGAATCCGCGTCGATGCAGATCATCCGGTCCTCTGGGAGCTCCTCGTTCGCGACTACGAGTTTCCCCACGGGTACAAAGCAGATCGGAGATGGGAGTTCCCCTTTGTCGACGTCCTGCATGAATCGGACGTCACCTCTCTCCACGCGGCCGGGCGAATACTAGAGCGCCACTGGCCAGCTGGGGCGGAGCTCGTCGCGGCGTTCGTGTCCTCGTTCATGCCCGTGGCGAGCCCGACTCGGGACGAGAACATCTCGCTCTCGTGCGCGCGGTTCCCCGGCTGGATCGTGGCCTCTTTCGACACACCGCTGTACATGGCGGAATGCCTGATTCACGAGGCGAGCCACCATCTCCTTTATGAGGTCGCGCGGTCATGCGAGCTGCTCCGTCCGGAGGTCTGCGGCGCGTCCTGGTATTCACCATGGCGGCCAGACGCACGGCCGCTCAGCGGCCTCCTCCACGCCAGCTTCGTGTTCTGCCAGGTCATCAACCTCTATGGCTACCTCGCCCAGCGGCCCGACGCGAAGGAAGCGGTGCTGGCGCGACAGCGCCTGGGTGCAGAGCTCGCTCGCCAAAGGGTCGCTCTGAGCACCCTTGCCCAGTCGGGGGGGTTAACCGAGGACGGGGCGGCGCTCGTCACCGCCATGACGAAGCAAGGAGCTGACTGGTCGGCCTCCGGGCTACACGTTCTTACCGGGGATGATCGAGCCGAGATCGACGACCACCGGCAAAGGTCGTCTGGTCGATCGTTCGGGGTTAGCAAATTCCGGTGGTCCTCCACGTGAGCTTGTACGAGCGCATTGCTGAAGACTACGACGAGCTGCAGGCCGCCGCGCTCGTTCGAGCGGCAAGATACGTTTCAGAGCTGACGCGCGTGTTCGATGCGGCTGGACACACCGTGGACCTTGGGTGCGGCACGGGCCACACATGTAGGCTCCTGCACGATTCTGGATGGACCGTCACCGGCGTCGACCGGTCCGCTGCCATGCTCGCGCAGGCGCGGCGCAGGGCGCCCGGCTGTGACTTCCTTCAGGAGGACATAGAGAACCTCGCGGCGCCACCGACGGCGGATGGAGTCGTCTGCTTCGGCGACACACTCAATCACCTGGTCAGCGACGGGGCGTGGCAAAGGACGTTTGGTTGGGCAGGAGAGATACTCGCCGATGGCGGCGTGCTCGCATTTGATGTCGTGACCCCGCATGACCATCGAGACGTCTGGCCGCATTGGCTCGAGGTTTCGGAGCTCAGCGGCCTCTCGTTGATCGTTCGCGGTGACCCGAGCTCAAACCCCCGGCGCGCCCGACTGCTCCACACAGGATTCGTCGAGGATCGATCGAGCGGGCTCTGGACTCGTTTCGAGGAGGCCGTTGAGCACGTCTCGCACGACGCAGAAACCGTCGTCGCGTGGCTTTCCGAGGCGGGCTTCGAGGAGGTGTCTTACCGCGACGGAGATACGCTCGAGGACGCGACGCCGGAATCGACCCGTTGGTTCTTCCTGGCGCGTCTCCCAAGGAAGGCGGGTACCGGCCTCAAGTGACGCGTGCGACAGGGGCTGGCGCGACCGTAGCCGAGGGGCCGGCGATTGGCCGAGGCTTCCGAGCCGGCATCACCACTTCACCAGCACCTTCGCGGGGTCGTATTGGAGTCCGGGGGCTTGGTCCGGGCCCAGAATCGCGCCTCCGGAGGCCATCTGCCCGATCTCCGAAACTCAAGCGCTGAACTCCTCTGGCCCCGCGATGGGGCTCCCCGTTGGGAATTAACATAAGCCCCATACTCGGACGTTGTGCCAGAACCCAGCTTGAATGTCCTATCCCCCACGCACGCCAAGGCAGGTGATTGCGCTCTAGGGGGTAAGACTCTGTTCGATCGAAAATTTCCTGCGTCTTGGAAAGACCGTCTTGTGTCCCTAGCCCTCGATATGCACGACCTTGACGTGAGTGAAATCATGAGAAAGAAGCTTCTCGATGAATCCCTCGCTGCCTATTGAGTGGAAATCACTCGTCTTCGCCTCGCCGCGATTTACGGTATCGAACGCCAAAAGATCTACCTTTTCTTCGAGAATCGATCGGAACTCTTGGATATGGGGTTCCACCTGTCCAATAGGCAACGACCCTTCGGATTCATCCATCTGCGCCTGGGTCAAGACGTTCTCACCAAGGCCGTTAGGCGGCTCCAGGCTTCCTGCTTTATCAGAATCGCCGAAGACGAAGGACGTAAAATCGTCCGGGTATATTTCCTCTGGCCTATTGGTCAAGAAGACGAGAAACCCCGAGTTCCCCAAAACGCGCCCCTTGATATCGTCCAGTTCTTCGATGGGACGGCTAACAGTGTCGCTCGGTTTCTCGCTACTTGACTGCCCCGTTCCGCTCTCGTCTGAATTGACTAGTGGAAAGGGCAGCCCCGAGACAGCACAGAAGTTTTCGAGGCGGTCATTCAAAATAGCGAGTTGCTCCCTTGAGAGGTCAAACAACATCTCGGCATCTTCAAGAAGGCCTTCAAGGTGGGCGAGGGCGTCTTCTCTTGACGTAACTCCCTCGGATCCGGCTTGTGTCTCGCTCTGATAGATGGCCGCCACGACGACAGTCCAGAAATACTGATCGGAGTCGGATTCCCCGACTGGCTCTTCGAGGTGACTCGCGTCCAGTCTAAGGCCTTGAGTTTCTGGGTCCCGGTAGAGGGTGTAGAGGGCCTCAAGAATTGAACTCTCCGCCGTAAAATCACCTGACATCAATTTCCCCTTCTAGCCTTGCTAGGCGTTGCCTAGGGATCAAAATCGGGTGTCTATAGTATGTCCAACGGCGCGAGGGGCAGTACGGGTTTCTGGTTTCATTTGCCAGCGGCGAGTTCGCCGACCAGGATCGTGTCGCCCTCTTCGCTCGCCGGGCTGTGAAGATTTCCGGCGGTATCGCCCAGACCAATGCAAGTTACAGTCGCTTTCGAATCACGAACCTTCTGGTTCTCGTTTCCGAGCTCCGACGACCCTGTAAGATCGACTTCGAAGGCGCCCTCGATTTTGCATAGGACATGGTTCTCGCCGTCGAGTTCGAACGTAAGTTCGCCTTCTGCCATCCCGTCGGGGTAAAGATCGCAACTGTACTCAATGTCATCGTCGCTATCGGCCGACACGAGAAGATCGAGACAGAGTGCCTTCCGCGACAGCCCGTCGAGGACGGAGTCCCTGAATTCTTCATCGAACTGGAAACGAAAACTTGTCGAGGCGTTCCACCTGGGAAGAGACTTTGAAGCCATTCTATTCTCCTTTAGTCGGAATTCTACAATATTGTGGGAGGTAGAGTGATGCCACCCGGTAACCTTTGCGGCACGGATTCCATCATACCCTCCCAGGGAGGGTAATCGTGCTCTAGGAGCAAGAAGACACCCGCTACTCCTCTGGGTATAGTTCTCAGTTCGACCTACGCCGGAGTTTGGGGGTCTTTGTGGCCAGGAAAAAAAGCGCGAAGAAGGCCCAGAACAATGCCGCCGAGATTCAAGGGCGCGTTTCGGATCTTCGGCGGTACAACGCCGCGTACCGCGCGGGCAAGCCCGTGATCGGCGATGTCGACTACGATT
>JAPYTP010000222.1 GCA_029941885.1 Myxococcota bacterium | reverse complement strand
GACCTCGAGGGCGCCAAGGCCGGCCGACCGGCGGCGGGAGACGCGGTGAGGCGGCTCCTCTCGGTCGTCGACGACGTGCCGGTTCAACTCGGTGGCGGACTTCGTACCCTCGAAGGAATCGAAGAAGTACTCGGCTGGGGGATCCAACGCGCGATCCTCGGGACCGTCGCCCTGCGTGACCCGGCTCTCGTGAAAGAAGCGGCGGCAAGATTCCCGGGACGCATCGTCGTCGGGATCGATGCGCGTCGTGGACGCGTCGCGGTCGAAGGTTGGCTCGAGGCGAGCGAAACCACCGCCGTCGATCTTGGCAGGAGATTCGAAGACGTCGGAGTTGCGGCGATCGTCTATACGGATATCGCACGAGACGGCATGCTTACCGGACCGAATATCCCCCAGACCGCCGCTCTCGCGGAAGCGGTCGGAATTCCCGTGATCGTCTCCGGCGGCGTCGCCACGAATCAGGACATCATGGATTCCGCCGCCGAGCGATCCAAGGGCATCTGCGGCGTCATCGTCGGTCGCGCGATCTACACCGGCGGCGTGGACCTCGACAACGCGCTCCGCGAGGTCGAAGCCCTCGGCGATCGCTCGGGGCCGGATTCGGGAGCGAGCGCATGAGCCTGCTCAAGCGGATCATTCCCTGCCTCGACGTCGATCAGGGCCGAGTCGTAAAGGGCGTCAAGTATATCGACCACGTCGATGCGGGAGATCCCGTCGAGGTTGCGAAGCGATACGACGCGCAGGAAGCCGACGAGATCACCTTCCTCGACATCACCGCGAGCCACGAAGGGCGCGGAATTCTGCTGGACGTGGTCGGACGTACGGCGGAGAGCGTCTTCATGCCCCTCTGTGTGGGAGGTGGAGTTCGCTCGATCCAGGATATTCGCGATCTCCTGAACGCCGGGGCGGACAAGGTCTCGATCATGACGGCCGCGATCAAGAATCCCGATCTCGTGGCGGAGGCGGCGGCCAAGATCGGCAGCGCCAACCTCGTGGTCGCGATCGACGCGAAACAGATTTCCGGCGACGGCGAATCGCTGCGCTGGGATGTCTTCACCCACGGTGGACGGCACGAGACGGGGATCGATGCGGTCGAGTGGGCGGCGACGGTCGCAGAAGCGGGTGCCGGGGAGATCCTGCTCACGAGCATGGACCGGGATGGCACCAAGAGCGGCTACGACCTCGCGATGCTGCGCGCCGTTGCCGATCGGATTTCGATCCCGGTGATCGCCTCCGGGGGCGGGGGTAGCGCGGCGGATCTCGCGACGGCTCTTTCGGACGGACCCGAGGGCGGACATTGTCAGGCGGCGCTGGCGGCCTCGATCTTCCACTTCAAGGAGACGACGGTCGCGGAGGTAAAGGAAGAACTGCTGGCCGCGGGAATTCCGGTCCGTCGACCGGCCGCCGCCGCTTGAGCCATCGGGCGCTTCGTCCGGCATTGGGAAAGTCATCGCCTCGGCCAGAAATGGAAAAGCCCCGCAGGGAATTATTGAGTGGGGACGGGCGTTGCGCTAGCTTCGGCGCCTTTCGCGCGGGTACTTCGCAGCTTGGGGGGAGAATCTCCCAAGTCAGTCGGGGGAACCCTGTAGAGATGGATTCTCTGAGGTCCCGAAAAGCGAGCCGGCGAGAGAAAAGCAGAGCGGTACTGAGCGGCACGGATTTAGAGCAGTCGGTGCGGCGCGTGGCCCGGCGATAAATGGAATCGCGGGACGCAAACCGAACGGAATGCTGAAACGAAATTGAAATAGAAAGAGCAGCGAGGGCGCAGTCAACAAGCGAGCTCGTGGCGAGGGAGAACTTCTCTTGCCACGAAATGAACCAGCGGGTTACTCACAGAAAACCGAGCGAAATGTGTGGTTGGAATCTGGCGATGTGTCAGAAATGTGTAGGCAGTAGGCAGCACCAGGCAGTACGCAATCGGTCGGTAATCGGTCGGTAATCGGTCGGTAGTCGGTCGGTAGTCGGTCGGTAATCGGTCGGTAATCGGTAGACAGTGAGTGGTCGTTCGGTTCGAGGGTGAGCCTGTTGTGTGTTGATTGTGTCCCCGCGATGGCGAGGGGAGAGAACATGCCGGTGATCAAGATCAAAGATAGCGAGTCCTTCGAGGGCGCTATGAAGCGATTCAAGAAGACCTGTGAAAAGGCAGGCATTCTGACGGAGCTGAGGCGTCGAGAGTATTACGACAAGCCGAGCATCCGGAAGAAGAAGAAGGAAGCGGCCGCGCGCAAGCGGGCGCTCAAGAAGGCCCGACGGACGATGAACTA
Organism: Myxococcota bacterium; assembly: GCA_029941885.1. Classification (GTDB taxonomy): domain Bacteria; phylum Myxococcota_A; class UBA9160; order UBA9160; family UBA4427; genus UBA4427. The sequence goes on along the minus strand of JAPYTP010000222.1, from coordinate 5,456 downwards.
GCATCATCGCCCGGAGGTTCATGAAGCGAGAGGGCGGGTTTGAGCCGGATTCCTGAATCCACGATCCACGAAATCCGAAACCGGGGAGACATCGTCGCTCTGGTCTCTCGCTACGTTGAACTGAAGCAGGCCGGTCGCAACTGGAAGGGGCTCTGTCCCTTTCACAACGAGAAGACCCCCTCCTTCAACGTAAATCCAGACCGACAGATCTTCCATTGCTTCGGATGCCAGGAAGGCGGCGACGTCATCGCCTTCCTGATGAAGCACGATGGCCTCTCCTTTCCCGAGGCGACGCGCACCCTCGCCGGGGAACTCGGAATCGAGATCCCCGAAGATCGAGATGGCAGCGACGCCGGGACGACAGCCGGAATCTTCGAAGCCAACCGGCTCGCGCAGAGTCTCTATCGCGAATCGCTGCGCGCACCCGAAGGAAAGATCGCGCGCAACTATCTCGTTTCCCGCGGCTTCGATGGCGCGAGCGCGGACGAGTTCGATATCGGATTTGCACCCGCGCGCTGGGATGCCGTTGCGGACGAACTCCGGGCGAATCGCGTCAAGGGCGACATCGGAGTTCAGGCCGGTCTGCTCGCGGAGCGGAAATCCGGAAAGGGTCATTACGATCGCTTGCGTGGTCGTCTGACGTTCCCGATCCAGGACGTGCGCGGACGTGTGATCGGCTTCGGGGGTCGCGCCCTCGAGTCCGACCAGGAACCCAAATACCTGAACACCCCCGAGAGCCCGGTTTTTCACAAGCGGCAAGCCCTGTACGGATACCCTGCCGCCCTCGAACCCATTCGTCGCTCGGGTCGCGTCATTCTTTGCGAGGGCTATTTCGATCGAATCGCGTTCGCCCGCGCCGGCATGGGAGAAGCGCTCGCCACCTGTGGCACGGCGCTGACCGCCGAGCACGCTGCCCAGGTTCGTCGCCGAGCACGCGAAGTCGTGTTGGTCTTCGACGGGGACAGCGCGGGACAGCAGGCCACAGAGAAGGCCCTCACGGTCCTGCTGCCCCATGGGTTGCGGGTTCGTGCCGCGCAGATCCCCGGTGGTGCGGATCCCGACGACTATCTGAACAAGGAAGGCGAGGACGCGCTGCGCAGACTCGTCGACGATGCGCCGGATGCGCTGGAACTGTCGATTCGCAACGCGATGCGTCAAGGAGTTGCGAGTCCCGACCAGAAGGCCGATGTCGTCGCGCATGTCGCCCCGCTGATCGCGAGCGTCTCGGACGCCGTCTCGCGCGACGAGTACGTTCGACGACTTGCGATGGCGATCGATGCATCCACTTCTGCCGTAGGCGCGATCGTTCGAGACGCGGCGCGTGGCCGTACGCCGACCCCGCAGGTCGATCAGGAGACGCTCGGGCTGGTTCGCGAGCGGCGTGATGCGCCCGAGGAGCGGCAATTGCGTGCTCTCGCGCGCATGTGTCTCCAGCACCCAGCGCTTGTCGGAGACGAGACGGCCCTCACACTGGCCAACATCCTTCCTGCAGGGGCGTGGAAATCCATCATCTTGCAGATCATCGAAGCGGCGAACGAAGGGCTGCTCCGACCAGCTGACTCTGAATCAGATAGTAGAAGCGTCGACGCCTTTCTGATCGAATCGCGGCTCGACGAGGAAGCAAGGCTACGCCTGCGGGAAATCGCAATAGACGAAACGCCTTTCGACTCTGAGAGAAGTGAAGAACGCGTTCTCGAGGATCTCGTCGGCTGGTTCGAACGCAGACGTCTCGAGGCAAGACAACGTGAATTGAATCAAAGAATGCGTGACCCTAATGAGGATCAAGACGCACTCCTAGCTGAGAAACAGGCACAACTCCTCGAACGTCGAGCCCGTTTGGGAGTTGGGTCTAGTGGCAGTGCGTAGGCAAATGACGAATTCGACTCACGAACACGCTGTGGATGGCGGCATAAGTTCGGAATCGGAAGTAGAGTTTTAGAGCTCAAGGAGGACCCCCCCCATGGCCTCAAATGCGCCCAACACGGAGTCTGCGGTCGAGCAGACTTCAAGTGGTACTGGTGAAGATGGCCAGATGCCGTTGACGCCGGTCGAAACGACCGACGCTTCTCCCGCGCCTGCGCGCACACGCAAGGTGAAGGGAGCAACCGAGACCAGGTCCAAGGAAACTCCAGAGGCGAAGCCCCGGGTCCGTCGAGCGAAGTCGACTAACAACGACACCGATGTCGCCGCCAAGCCGGCGAAAAAGACGAAGAAGTCTCAAGCGAAGACGACGGGGAAGACCCGGAAGACAGTCGGCAAGCCGGCAGCGAAGTCGAAGCGAACGAAGAAGGCCGACGAGGACGAGAAGGTCAAGGTTGTGGTTGCATCCGAAAAGCCGGAGGCACTCGATCGCGACGCGCTGCTCGAAGTCGAAGCCGTTCGCAAGCTGATCGAAGTCGGCGAGGAGAAGGGCAACGTCGATCGAATGGATCTTCGTACGGCCTTCGAGAGCGAGCGCCTCGGGGAAGCAGACCTCGACGGGGTGCTCTCGATTCTCCGGGAACACGACATCACCCTCGCCCGCACCAAATCCGTCGATCCGAAAGACGAGAAGAAGTCCGCGCGGAAGGCCAAGAAGCGTGAGCGTGCGGATGAAGATGCCGGCAGCGTCGATCCGGTTCGCGTTTATTTACGAGAAATGGGGCAGGTCTCCCTGCTTACGCGAGAGGGTGAGGTCGAGATCGCCCAGCGGATCGAGCAAGCGGTCGGGGCCCATTTCGCCGCACTCGTTTCCAATCCGTATTGCCTGAACCGCATGATCGACATGGGGGTTGCGGTTCGCGCTGGAGAGATCGACCTCAAGAAGGTCGTTGACGGGCTAGAAGACGAAAACGCCCCTCCGGTCGATGAGATGCTCAAGAAATTTCTCGCCGCGATGTCTCGCATCGAGGAAATCGCTCACGGCGTGACCGAGCGACGCTCGGAACTCGATCGGAACGCGATAAGCCGCGATGAGCGACTAGCCTGTGAGGCCGAAGTTGCCGCCCTCTATGAAGAGATCGCGAAGGAACTTCGCAAGCAGCGCGTCAGTCGCGAGCGATACACGGAACTCGATCGATGTTTGCGTGAACTTCTCGAAAGCCATCGCCTGCTGGACGAGCGCGCCAATCAGATCTTGCGCCCCTTTGAGATGTCAGCCGATGAATTTTGCGTGATGGCGGCGCAGTCGAAAAGGCGGAGCGCCGGGGGAAAGCAGGCGCTTGAGCGACTCGGAGGCGATCCCGTGGGGATCGAACTCGAACTCGAACAACTCGCGAACGTCGATTGTTTCCGTACCCGTCTCGAGGACGACTCCGAGCTTCGACTGGACGAGGTCGAACGTCTTCTCGACCTGGTCGACGGGACGGCGCTGTCCGCGCAGGAGGCCAAGAGTGAACTGATCGAGGCGAATCTTCGCCTGGTCGTCTCGATCGCCAAGAAATACACGAATCGTGGTCTGCAATTCCTCGATCTGATCCAGGAAGGCAACATCGGTCTCATGAAGGCCGTGGACAAATTCGAGTGGCGCCGGGGCTACAAGTTCTCGACCTACGCGACCTGGTGGATTCGACAGGCGATCACCCGTGCGATCGCGGACCAGGCGCGCACGATCCGTATTCCGGTCCACATGATCGAGACGATCCACAAGCTGGTTCGCGCGACGCGTCAGCTGGTGCAGGTGCTCGGTCGCGAGCCGCAGCCCGAGGAACTCTCCGAGAATCTCGAGTTGCCCCTTGAGAAGGTCCGCATGGTCCTGCGGATCGCCAATGATCCGATCAGCCTGGAGACGCCGGTCGGTGAAGAGGATGACAGCCGACTCTCGGACTTCATCGAAGATCCGAACGCGGTGAGTCCCGCGGAAGCCGTCATCCAATCGAGTCTGGCCGAACATACCCGCGAATTGCTCGCGACCCTCGCTCCTCGCGAAGCACGGGTCTTGCGGATGCGATTCGGAATTGGTGAGCGCGCCAACCGGACCCTGGAAGAAGTGGGTCAGGATTTCGACGTGACGCGCGAGCGCATCCGTCAGATCGAGGCGAAGGCGCTCCGCAAACTTCGCCACCCGAGCCGCAGTCGCTCACTCAAGGGCTATCTCGAAGGCTAACGCGGGATCGCGCAAGTACTTGCCGCTGGTCTGCGTCTTACGCGCCGGCTGCGATCAAGCGGCCATGCGGGTCCTCCGATACGGTCCGCGTGAAGCTCGTCGCCTGTACAGAATGTCACGCCCAATACGACGTCACACCGATGGTGCCGGGGAGCGCCTTCGATTGCCGTTGTGGAACGACGCTCGAAGCGACGCCTCCCGTCAGTGTCGACTCGGCGGTCCGACGCTGTGGCTCCTGCGGTGCCGTCGCGATGGACGGCGACGAGACCTGCGACTTTTGCGGCGCAGGGATCGTCCAGGAACCGCAACGCGGAAGTCTGATCTGTCCTGAATGCATGGCGCGAAACCTCGAAGATGCCCGCTTCTGTCTGGCATGCGGAATCGGTTTCGAACCGCAGGTCGTTCCTCTGGATGCCCCCGAGCTTCGCTGCCCCTGTTGTGAGCGCTGGATGGCCGCGAGCGAGATCGGCGGTCTCGTGATCCAGGAATGCCAGAAATGCCACGGCCTCTGGGCCCCCGAAGACGTGTTCGAAGCACTCGTCGATCGAGCCACGACCGCCGCTCGCGAGCGAGTCGGAAACGGCGAGGGTGTGGTTCCTCGCGTCGACGGCGGGAACCCGGCTGCGAGTCGCGTCGAATATCGCCGCTGCCCCACCTGCGACGCAATGATGGGCCGGCGCAACTTCCGCAAGCGATCAGGCGTGATCATCGACGTCTGCCACGAACATGGGACCTGGTTGGACGCCAACGAACTCGAACGGATCGCGGGATTCGTCTTGTCGGGGCGCGCGAACGAAGTAAGACGGCGAGAAGCGGCCGACCGCGATGAACACGCAAGACAAGAAGCCCGTGCCGCCTCCCACCGGATTCAGCTCGCCGAATTCGAGCAGCCGAATCGTGAGGCATCGATCTTTACGAGTCACCGAAGAAACGGATCCGTCGGCACGATTCTCGACCTGTTGGTCTCGATCCTGAACTAACGCATTGACCCGATCGCCCGTCCGGAATCGGACGCGCATCGCTCCATCCACGAACGAGGTATGAAAATGGCACTCTTCGACAAACTTCGGGCCGAGTTGATCGACATCATCGAATGGATCGACGACAGTCAGCACACGCTGGTCTGGCGATTTCCGCGCTATCGCAATCAGATCAAATGGGGCGCCCAGCTGATCGTTCGCCCCGGTCAATCCGCCGTCTTCGTACATCAGGGCCGGATTGCGGATGTCTTCGGGCCCGGGCATTACAGCCTCGAAACGAAGAACCTTCCGCTCCTTTCGACCCTGATGGGCTGGATGCACGGTTTCGATTCGCCGTTCAAGGCGGAGGTCTACTTCGTCAGTACGCGACAGCTCACCGACCTCAAGTGGGG
>JAPYTP010000221.1 GCA_029941885.1 Myxococcota bacterium | reverse complement strand
CTTCTTCGCAGCGCTCTTCTTGCGTGGCGCCGCCTTCTTGCGCGGGCTGCTGGCCGATTTCCTTGCGGGTGCCGTCAACCTGATCACCTTCGCCTTCAGGACCGAGTGTGGGGATCCTGATCGTTCGGTTTCATACCCCACCCCGCGGACTCACGGACCCCGAGAAGCCCGATCGGACATTTCGGCGCGAGGGCCTCCCGACGACCGGGAGCGCGGATGAGCGTGGCGGTCCGGTGGTACGACCGCCTCGGCTCGCTGTAGGGTATCGCGCGGCAGGGGCGAGCGCCGCCTCGTTTTGGCGAGACCCCAATGCCGGAAAGATCCCGTGATCACTGAACTCGACCACGTCTTGATCGGCGTTCCAGACCTCGAAGACGGCATGGACTGGTGGACCTCACTGACCGGCGTCCGGCCCATCCGCGGGGGGCCACACCGGGGTCTCGGGACCCACAATGCCCTCGTCGGTCTCGGCCCGCATCTCTACCTCGAATTGTTGGCGCCGGACCCGGAACAGCGCGCGCAGACGCCGACTCGCGAGCAACTCAGTCGCCTCGACGGGCCGCGACCGCAGGGTTGGTGTTATGCGTGCGACGATGCCCAAAGGACTGCAGAGGAGCTCTCCGCCGAGGAAATTTCGAGCGCGCGAGTTCCCCTCTCTCGCCAACTGCCCGGCGGCGAGACGCTTTCCTGGGACCTGATCTTTCCATCCCATTCATTGGGGTCGGCGATTCCGTTTCTGATCGATTGGGGCAGAACGCCCCGGCCGACAGAGAGCGCGCCAACAGGCTGCCAATTGCTCGAGGTCACACCGATCCACCCCGAGCCGACCGAGGCGCAATCCTTCCTCGCTCGACTCGGGATCGAGCGGAGAGTGGCCGAGGGCAAGCAAAGCGGGCTTCGACTCCTGCTTGCCACCGAACGCGGTGAGATCAGCATCGAATAGCCATCCGGAGAGCGACGGCCACCCGTTCGTACTCAGTGGATCGCCGTCGGATTTCGGTTCGTCTAGGATCGGCAGCAGAGGTCTTGATGTCCATCGATTTCCCCCATCCGATTCCGACGAGTTGGTACGCCGTCGCCTCGAGCGGCGACCTCGCGCCGGGCGACGTGCGGCCTCTCGAATACCTCGGTCGTCAGCTGGTCGTCTTCCGGACCCGGTCCGGTGTTGCGCATGTCCTCGACGCCCATTGTCCCCATCTGGGGGCACACCTCGGGATCGGCGGCATCGTCGTCGAGGAGACTCTCCGATGCCCGTTTCACGGATGGCGCTTCGACGGACGGGGCCAATGTGTCGAGGTCCCCTATGCGAAGCGCATCCCGCCCTCGGCAGGCGCACGAGTTTACCCAACGCTCGAACGCAACGGATTCGTGTGGGCCTGGTACGACGCGACGGGTTCAGATCCGAACTTCGAGATTCCCACCCTCGATCAGATCAACTCCCCCGACTGGGTCGAATCCTTTCGGCGTACGTGGCAGATCAAGACGCAGATTCAGGAGATGGGCGAGAATGGCGTCGACAGTGCGCATTTTCCGACCGTTCATGGATCCGCGGAACTGCCCCGATCGAATGTCAGTGAGAACGGTGCTCATCGACAGGCGATTCAATACACCGTCCTGGATACGTCGAAGGGCCGCGCGAAGAACGTGATCGAGGTGAATAGCTCCGGAATGGGTTTCGGCTTTACCCATTTTACCGGCCTCTGCGAGACGATCAGCATGAATCTCATGACGCCCATCGACGCCGAGTCGACGGAATTCAGTGTCGTCTTCCTCCAGCGACGAGACGAAGTAGGAGCCGGGCTCGCACGGGCGATCTGCCTGGACCTCGAGCAACAGATCGGCGAGGACATCCCGATCTGGGAGAACAAGCTCTACCGCAGCAAGCCCCTACTCTGCGACGGAGATGGGCCGATCGCCGAGTACCGGCGCTGGTGCGCACAGTTCTACAGGGCACCCCCACCCGCATGAGCGGGCGACTCGATCCGACCCTACCCGAGTTGTAGACGAAGACGCGCGATCCGGCCCACCTGGCGTTCAGTCGGATTTCACTCCGTCTCGGACCGAATCAAGTCGAGGCAATACTCGAGGTTCGCGATCTGCTCCTTGGCGGTCTTGCCCGCAGGTGACAGCCGGAGCACATCGATCCCGGCGTCTCGGAAGGCCCGGATACGGGCACGAACCATGTCTTCCGTGCCGATCAGAAAGGCGCTCTGCAGCATCTCGTCGGGCACCAACGCGGTCGCCGCAGTGCGATCGCCCTCGACCCACAGTCGCTGCACCTCACGCGCCACGTCCGCATAGCCAGCCCGTGAATAGGCGGCGTTGTAGAAATTGGTCGTGGGGGATCCCATCGCACCCAAGGTGAAAGCCATCCCGGCTCGCGCGCGGGTCAGCAGACCTTCCACATCCTCCGAAACCGCGAAGACCGCGTTGATCTGGAGGTCGATCTCGGAGATCGAGCGGCCGGCGCGGGACGCCCCCTTGCGAATCGGATCCAACAGCACCGCGGAACGCTCGGGAATGAACGAGGTGCCAAGCCAACCATTCGCGACCTCTCCTGTCAGCTCCAGGGATTTCTCGCCGAGGGATGCGAGATAGATCGGAAGCTCCGGCCGAGGCGGCATCGAAAGTCGAAGTGCCTTCCCTTCGCCCCCCGGTCGAGGCAACTGGAAGTGTTCGCCCTCGAAGACGATCCGTTCCCCTGAGAGGCCCTGGCGAACGATGGTGATGTATTCCCGCAGTCTCGCGAGGGGCTTCGCGAATTCCGCTCCGTGCAGACCTTCGACGACCTGCGGCCCACTGAGTCCGAGCCCGAGGCTGAATCGACCTCCGGAGAGTCTCGCGAGGGAGAGCGCGGTCATCGCCGCCATCGCCGGCGTGCGCGCGCTGACCTGCATGATCCCCGTCCCGAGGCGGATCCGATCCGTGCGTGACGCGAGATAGCCAAGCGCTGCGACGGAGTCCATTCCCCATGCTTCTGCGGACCAGGCGGAGTCGACGCCGAGACGATCTGCAGCCTCGACCACCTCGACGAGGTCATCCCAGTTCTCACCGTTGTAGTAGGCACTCCCGATCGAAATCGAGGCCTTCATCGGTCTCTCCTCTCGTCCTCGCGTCAGCATCGAAAGGCGGGGGCCACCCCTCGATCTCGCTGTCTACTCCGCCGTAAAGCGCACGGGGATATGCTTGACTCCGTCGATCAGGTGGGAGCGCAAGTAGCTGACCTCGCCGTCAATCTCCATGTCGGGCAGCCGTGTGAGGACTCCTTCGAACATCGCTCGAATCTCCTGGCGCGCGAGGTGCGTGCCAAGACAGAAATGCTCGCCGATCCCGAAGGCCATGTGGTGATTGGGCTTGCGCGTGATGTCGAATTCGTCGGGTCGTTCGAAGTGTTCCTCGTCGCGATTGCCCGAGGGATACCAGAGCGTGACCTTCTCGCCCTTGCGGATCATCTGGCCGCGAATTTCCGCATCCTCGAGAGCGGTACGACGGAAATACATCACGGGCGAGCAGAAACGAAGCATCTCCTCGACGGCGGAGGGAATCAGTTCGGGCTCGTCGATCAGGCGCTGGCGCGCGTCCGGATGCTTCATCAACTGGAGCATTCCGTGGGCGATCAGGTTCCGTGTGGTCTCGTTCCCTGCCAACGCGAGGATCAGGAAGAATGCGTCGAACTCCGGCATCGTGATGCGTTCGCCATCGACCTCGCCGTGCAGAATCGAGGACATCAGATCGTCCTTCGGCTTCTCGAGGCGCTCTTCGGCGAGTCCATGGGCATACAGGAACATCTCGGTGGCCGCGGCCATCTGGCCACCCTCCTCGACCTGGTATTCAGGATCCTCGCCACCCACCATCCGGTTGCTCCAGTTGAAGATCCGGTTTCGATCCTCAGCGGGGCAGCCCAGAAGTTCGGCGATCACCTGCAAGGGCAATTCCGCGGCGATTTCGGTGACGAAATCACAGCTGCCCCTCTTCCCGACGTCATCGAGGATCCGGCTCACGATCTCCTGCGAATGTTTCTCGAGTGCCGCGATCTCGCGGGGCGTGAAGCCGCCACTCACGAGCTTCCGGAACCGCACATGGTTGGGTGGATCCATGTCGAGCAGGAGAGGCGCTTCGAGCCCTCCCTCCCCCGATCCGCCCTGCATGTCGCGGTCTTCGATATTCGTTCCAGAAGCCGACGAGAAGATCTCGGGCGAGCGCGAGATCTGCTTGATGTCCTCGTATTTCGAGATGATCCAGTAGCCGGGCCCCCCATGGATATCGCCCTCGTGCCAGGCGACCGGCTTCTCGCGCCGAAGCCAGCGGAACATCTCGTGCGGGAAGCCGGTGTTGAAACTATCGGGGTCGGAGAGATCGAGGAGATTCATGCGGAGGTGTTCCTTGTGTGTATGGAATCTGTGCCGGCGGTGGGATCGTTATTCTATCGTCGGGAGCCATACGCGGATCATCCGAGCATATCGAGCCAGCGCGCGACCGCCTGACCGATCTCGGCCGGCGAGTCTTCCTGGAGAAAATGGGCACCCGCAACCGTGACTTCCGTCTGGTTGGGCCAGGTCCGGCAGAACTCACGCTGGGGACCGACCAGGATCGATCCCGGTTCGGCGTTGACGAACAGCTTCGGTACGTCACTTCCCGCCATCCAATTCCCGTACGCCGTCACGAGCTCGACCATGTGTTGCGGCTCGCCCTCGATCGGAATATGACGCGGCCAGTTCAGCGTCGGCTGTCGATCCTCGGGGGTCGAAAACGGTGCTCGGTAGTGGTTCATCTCCTCGTCCGTCAGGTCGCGAAGAACGGACGAGGGGAGCACCGCTTCGACGAACAGGTTTCGGTTCAAGATCAGGTCCTCCCCCTTCTCGGAGCGGAACCCCTGAAAGATGCCTCGCCCGCCCTCCGGCCAGGAATCCCACGTCATAGGCTGGACGATCGCCTCCATGTAGGCGATGCCCTTGACCGCAGTCGGATGATTCCTCGCCCAATGGAAGCCCAGACCACTTCCCCAATCGTGAATGACGAGAGTGACGTTGTCGGTGACGCCGAGTTCCTCGAAGAGTCCGGCCAGATAGTCATAGGCAACCCCGAAGGAATAACGATCCGCGCCATCCTCCGCCGGCAACTTCTCGGAGTCCCCCTGTCCGATCAGATCCGGCACGATGACCCGGCCGCAGCCTTTCAACTCGGGAATCACATTGCGCCAGAGATAGGACGAGGTGGGGTTGCCGTGCAGCAGCACGATGGGGTCTCCCTCACCGACATCGACATAGGCAATCCTCTTGCCTTCGACTTCCTGGAACTTCTTCTCGTAGGGAAATGCGGCTTCGATCATTCGATGACTTCCTCGATGGCCCGTCCGGCCTTTTCGGGTTGAGAATCAAGCCTCGGCGGGCAGTCCGAGCAAGGACAGTGCGACATCGACATGATTCTTCAGATCCATACGCGAAACGCGCGTGCGGCTCGCGACACGCAAGCCCTGATTCAAGAGCATCACGTGGCCGGCGAGATCAGCCGCCGATCGCTCGACCGAGAACTCACCCACCCGCTGCGCATGCTCGAAACATTCCTCGAAGACGTCTTCGACCCGTGCCAGCTCTCGCGCCGCAAGCGCGCTCAAATCCTCGTCTACCTCTGCCAACTCGAGAATCGTGTTGACCATCATGCACCCACGGCCCGCCCGGTAGCGAGGAACATCGAGCAAGGTGCCGTAGAAGAAAGCGCGAATGGCCGCGAGGGAGCCCGTCCGCTCCCAGGCTGCGAGGAGCATCTGGCGTGTCCGCTCTGAAAACAGATGAAGGACTTCGACGAAGAGTGTGCGCTTGTCACCAAAGGCGGCATAGAAGCTCGAACGGCCGATCTGCAGGGCCTCCAAAAGCTGATTGAGCGACGTCGCCGCGTAGCCCTTCTGCCAGAAGAGTCTGAGGGCGACCTCGAGTGCTTCGTCACGGTCGAATTCGATGGGGCGGGCCATCACGCTCCTCGGGTGAGTCGCGGCCATTATGAACCGATCGGTTCATAATATCAAGAGTCCGCATACGGCGCGCCTCTCGAATCGAGACGGTCTCTTACACGAGAGGGACGGATAGATCGAAGCGCTTGCAGAACATCCCGAGTGGGGGCGGTCCCGGATGCGGGTTCAAGCAATCGCGCCGCACAGCTTGAGCTCCATGATTCGATCCATATCGATATCGATCTCCTTAAGGATCTCGTCTCCGTGCTCATTGAACTCGGGCGAGCGTGCGGTCGTCGTCGGCTGCTCGTCGAACTGCACTGGGGAAGCCACGAGTTCGAACGACCTCCCCTCTGCCGTCCTTGCGGATTGCATGTAGCCGTTGGCGCGAGCCTGGGTATCCGCCGCAACTTCGAGCGTGTTCTGGACCGGAGTCCACTGTCCCTTCAACGTCTGCAGCCGCTCGATCCACTCATCGAGGCTTCGTTTCGCCATTTCCTGTCCGATGATCTCGCGCGCAACCGCCCCATTCGCTGTGAGCGATTCGTGGGAATCGAAACGCGAGTCGCCGACGAGATCCTCTCGGTCGATATGCGCACAGAAATCCTCCCAGTACTGGAAGGCCTGGAGCATCACGAAGCAGATGTGGCGATCATCCTTGGTCCGATAGGTCCCTGTGAGCGGATTTCCTCCCCCGGACTGCATGGCAAACGTATTCCAGGGATGCCCCGTCTGGAGGGACAACGCGATCGCCGAACTCATCGCCCACATGCCCATCCCGAGCAGCGAGACGTCGACCACCGCCCCTTCGCCGGTTCGCTCGCGCTGGAAGAGCGCGGCGGCGATGCCACCGGCGATCGTCATGCCACCCAGCGAATCGCCGTAGGCGGGTCCGGCCTGGGGAGCGACCCCCAACTCGGGAGAAGTGAGAGCTCCCCCCGTTCCCGAACGACACCAGAAAGCCGTCATGTCATAGCCGCCGCGGTTCGCGTCCGGGCCCTTCGGACCAAAGGCCGTGCCTCGCACGTAGATGATCTTCGGATTCACGGCTCGCAGATCTGCAACGTCGATGCCCAGCTTGGCAAGGGTGGCGGGAAGCTTGTTCGTCAGGAAGACATCGACGGTCTTCGCGATCTCGAGCAGGACCTTCAGGCCCTCCGGATTGGCGATGTCGATGCCGATCGACCGCTTACCCCGATTGGAGTGTTCCAGGATGACATGCACACCCTTCGACAGATCGAGGACGCCCGTCCGGCCGAGACCGCGCATGGCATCGCCTCGTTCGGCGTGCTCGACCTTGATGATGTCGGCCCCCCAATCCGCCAACACCGCGGATGCCGCGGGCACGAACGTGTGCTCCGCCACTTCGAGAACACGAACACCCTTCATTAACTGGACCATGCTCCGGTCTCCTTAATCCTATGCGTAACTCACCGACCTCGTCCACGGGCAACGGCGGCTCGGCGAAAGGGAAGTCTTCTTCAGCCGACTCCGTAGACGGCCGCCGCGTTTTCGCAGACGACTCTCTTCAAGACGTCGTCGCCCAGCGAAGCCAGGGGCGAGTCGGCAAGCGCCTGGCGAGAGTTGGGCCAGGTACTGTCTCCGTGGGGATAATCCGAGGCCCACATGACGTTGCCGACACCGATCTCGGGAATCAACTTGACGCCGATCGTCTCGTCTTCGTACGTGACGAAGACCTGTCGACGAAAGATCTCGCTCGGCAGCATGCTGAGACGGTGGTCCTCGATCTTGTCGTAGTATTTGTGGTGTTCGTGATCCATGCGTTCGATCATGTACGGGACCCAGC
>JAPYTP010000220.1:1997-7763 GCA_029941885.1 Myxococcota bacterium | reverse complement strand
TCTCCCGAGTGGGGAAGCCGGGTGTCGCCGAAGGGATCGTTCATCCGATGCTCCTTCGATCGAAACTGATGGGCATCGGGGGGCGGCGGCCCACCTCGTCGTCCGAGAAGCGCGCGACGACCCGCTCGACAAGCGAGATCACGGGCCCCGCGGCAATCAGGTTGACGATCGCATGTGCGAAGGCCACACCCAGCACGTCCAGACCGAGCCAGGGCGCCCCGACGAAGAAGGACAGCATCGTCACCGTTGCAAGACCGTAGAAGACCGTCATGGCCACCACGAAGATCGCGACCGGCAGTCCACCGGAGAGATCCAGCTGTCGTGCTGCCAACGCGGCTGCCAGATAGGAAACGAGCCGCAAGAGCGCGTGCTGCCCCATCAGCGAACCCGATACCAGATCCATCGAATAGCCGAGAACGACGGCCAATAGAACGCCGGGCAGGAAGCTCGGCCAGCGCAGTCCGATTCCGACGACGACCAGCCAGGCGAGGTCGGGGCACCAGGGTGGCGAGATCGTCCGCGCGACGGCGCCTTGCACGATCAAGGCCCCGAGCCCGAGCAACAGCACCGCGATCGCCGCCTTCATCGCGCTTTCTCGATCGCGTGACTGTCCGTGTTCTCGTCCGGTGGCGCTGCTCCGACCGAGGCGGGCCCCGAGAGATCGTTCTCGGCTCGATTCGGCCGATAGAGCAGATCCATCTGGGGGCCACGGCGCAGCATCACGAAGACCTGCTCGAGTTGACCCAGATCGACCGCGGGCTCGACCACTGCAATTCGGGTGAGACGACCTTCCGACTCGCGCAGCTCGGAGACCCGCCCGAGCCGCAATCCCTTTGGATAGATGCCGCCGAGCCCCGACGTCACGACCTCATCTCCAGCAACGACATCCGCCCCCCGCACGACGAACTCGAATTCAAGGCGCTCCCGGCCGGAACCGCGCAACACACCCCGCGCGCGACTGCGCTGGACCAATGCATCGACCGCACTCTGCCGATCGAGCAAGAGCATCGTCTTGGCTGCATGGCCCGAAGTCGCAGTCACGACGCCGACGACCCCCTCGTGGGTGATCACCGGATGTCCGGGCTCGATACCGTGCTTGGCTCCCCGATCGATCAACACTGAGCGAAACCAGGGCGCGACGTCGAGGCCGACGACCTCAGCGGGATGCATCGGAATCTCGACCTCGTCGCGCATCGATGCCACGCGGCCGAGATAGCCACTCGCGACCAGCGCTTCCCGAAACTGCAGGTTCTCCGATTCGACCTCGGCGACGCGTCGGAGAATTCGGCGATTCTCGGCTCGCACGCCAATCAGATCGACGTAGTTCTCGTAGAAGCGCTTGACGCCGGAGAAGGGCGCGGAGACGATCCGCTCGATCGGCGCCGTCACTTCGAGTACGACCGCCTGCCACCAGGGCAGCTCGCGTCCACCTTCCGCGGTCGCACGTCGATCCATGACCATGGAAACGGTCGTAAGGAGCAGCAAGATCGCGACGACGAGCGGCACCCCCGCCCGTCTCAATAATTCCCCCATCGATATCTGTCCTCGAACGGCCTGGGCGCCGCATCTTCGAGACCTTCTCCCGCGGCCGTCCTCGACGCACAGACGTACGACCTGGAGGGCTTCGGTCCGAGGGTCTCGAATCTACGGCACTCTGGCCGCCCTTGCGTTCGAAATCTGCAGTTCGTCCGGTCTCGGGGGGATTGAGACTGTTTGAGCCGATTGCACCGTGATCGGCGGGTCCTGCCAGAGCCGTCGCGATTGGCCGACCTCGCCGGCGGACGCGGGCGCTTCGGATGTTCTCGCCGCGGTCATTCACTCACATCGGGCAAAATGACCGTATCGAGGAGCTCATCGGGAGACCGACGATCGGATCGTGACCTCCTTGAGGAGCTTGAGTTCGTCGAGGCAGCGACCCGTCCCGATCGCCACGGCGGTCAGAGGGTCTTCGGCGAGCATCACCGGAAGCCCAGTGGTCTCCCGCAGCAAGACGTCCATATTCTTGAGACACGAGCCTCCTCCCACCAGCACGATGCCCTTGTCCACAATATCAGCGGAGAGTTCCGGCGGGGTCTTTTCGAGCGCCATCTTCACGGCCTCGACGATCGCATTGACCGGCTCGGCCAACGCTTCCCGAACCTCTTCGCTCTTGATCTCGAGCGTCTTGGGCACGCCGAGCACGAGGTCCCGTCCCTTCACTTCGATCGAGTCAATCTCGTCGGTGGGATAGGCCGTCCCAATACGAATCTTGATGTACTCCGCCGATCGCTCCCCGATCAGCAGGTTGTACTTGCGCTTCACGTAATTGATGATGGCCTCGTCCATCTTGTCTCCACCGACTCGAACCGAGTTGGAGTAGACAACGCCGGACAGCGAAATCACGGCGACCTCCGTCGTCCCGCCGCCGATATCGATGATCATGTTGCCCGAGGGCTCGGTCACCGGTAGCCCCGCACCGATCGCCGCGGCCATCGGCTCTTCGATCAGGTAGACCTCGCGCGCTCCAGCGAGCATCGCGCTCTCCCGAACCGCTCGTTTCTCGACTTCGGTAATCCCGGATGGAACCGCGATCACGATTCGTGGACGAACCATCCTTCGCCGATCGTGAACGCGGCGAATGAAATAGCGAAGCATGGCTTCGGTAATGTCGAAATCTGCGATCACACCCTCTCTGAGCGGGCGAATCGCGACGATGTGGCCTGGAGTGCGGCCTAACATGTCCTTTGCGGCTTTCCCGACAGCACGCACCCGATCCGGTCCACGTCCGTCCCGGGAAATGGCGACGACGCTCGGTTCGGACAGGACGATTCCCCGCCCCTTCACGTAGACGAGGGTGTTCGCCGTGCCGAGATCGATCGCGAGGTCGCTGGAGAACCAGCCAAGGATCGTGTCGATGATCAATTTCCGACTCCTTCGAGGACAATTCGACGGGGCTCGTCCGTCGTCTCATGCGGGCTCGGGGACCTTCGGAGCGCGCCGGAGGCGTTCTCGGGGGGTCTTCGATTCCATTCAGAAAAACTCTTCAGATACCGGGTACTGGCAGCCGATTCGAGCAGCTCGGATCGCTAAATACCTGAAAATCCGACACGTTTTGCGTCAGGGGGCTCCGGGAAAATAACAGCGGGCCGCAGGCTGATCAATGCGAAAGTGCCGACGCGTGCGGATCTTGCCGCGTTGTCCCGTTCCGATCGGGACCGGACGCGATGAACTTTTCCCGAAAATCGAAGGACCTCGCGCGAGCCAGGCGGTTGCCCGAAAAGGTCTGGATCTCGTAAGCTCATCGCGCTCCGCCGCTTCGCTCCGCGAACCCACCGCGATCCAACCAGGGATCAATGAGGTCTCCATTGCTCGAATCGTTCCGCAAGGGTCAACGTTGGCTCACGCTCATCTTCGTGAGCGTGATCGGTCTCGTCTTCATCTTCTTCTTTGGCTCGGGTGGCAGCGGCTTTGGACCCACCTCCCCCACGGGTGACACGATCGTTCAACTCGATGACCTCAAGCTCACGAGCCGCGACTTCGCCCGTGAGAAGCAAAACACCGAAGCGCGGCTTCGACAGCAGCTCGGCGAGGCGTACGACCAGATCGGCGCCGACCGCTACCTGGATTCCCAGGCGCTCGGCACGATGATCAACTCCGTCGTCCTCGCCGCAGCCGCTGAAGAGATGGGACTCCATGTGACGACGGATGAAGTCCGACGCGTCGTGCAGACATTTCCGACCTTCATCGATCCCGATGGTCGTTTCAGCCCAGAGGCCTTCAATAACTTTGCCGAGCGCGAATACGGGACCCAACGCGCGTTCATTCGCACGTTCACCCGGTCGCTACTCGGACAAAAACTGATTCGGGTGCTCGCGGCACAGACCACGGTCTCCGACGCTGAGATCGATCTGCAGACCCGCTACGAGCTCGACGAAGTCCGGATCGCCTACGTCGCGCTCGACGGAACCGTGTTGCGCACCGCTGACAGCATCTCCGACGCGGATCTCGAGGCCTACGCTACGGCTCGCGAGGACGATCTTCGGTCCGCCTTCAATGAGCGTTTCGAGGCCCTGTCCACCCCCGAACGAGTCCATGCCCGTCACGTGATGACACTCGTAGCGGCGGATGCCGCACCGGAAGAGGAGGCGGAGGCCCGAACACGAGCAGAGTCGGCGCGAGCGCGAATCGCAGGGGGTGATGACTTCGCCACCGTCGCCGCGGAAATGTCCGAGGATACGAGTACCTCGGACTCGGGCGGGGATCTGGGCTTCTTCGCACGGGGGGACAACGATGCGGCGCTGGACGAGGCCGCCTTCGCGCTCGAGGCGGGTGGCCTGTCCGAGGTCGTACGATCTCGATACGGCTTCCACATCGTCCAGGTGGACGAGAAGCAGGCCGCCGTCGACGCGACCTTTGAATCAGCGCGGATCGAATTGGCGAGAGAGGGGGCGACCCTCGATCGCGCTCGAGAGCTGGCGGACTTCCGTTCGCAAGAGCTCGCAACGACTGTCGAGGATGGCGGCAACCTAGAAGAGGCCGCTCGGTTGGCCGGCCTGACTCTCGAACGTCCGCCCGGCCTGAAACGCCGCCCGGACGGATTCGTCCCTGGCCTCGGCGCGGCGGAGGACCTCCTCTCCACTGCGTTCACCCTGGAAGCCGGCCAGAGCAGCCCGGAGATCTTCGATCTGGGCGGCCGCCGCGTGCTGATCCAGGTCCTCGAACGCAACCTCGCGGATGAGCAAACCGTCATTGCCGAGCGGACCGAACGCCGCCAGCGGGCTCTGGTCGAGAAGCAGAACCGGATCCTCGACGCGTGGCTCGGCGACTATCGACGGGACCTCGAGCGGTCGGGTCGACTGCTCATCAACGCCGAACGGGCTCTCGGGAGCAGCTGAGCCCCGAGTTCGAGTTCGGGGCATTCCAGGGGACGTCTGGACTGCCGCTACGCGAAAGATTCCTTCTGGTGGCGGATGAGTTCCATGAACTCGGCGCGGGTCTTCGGGTCCGATTCGAAGCTGCCCCGAAGCGAACTCGTAATGGCGAAGCTGTTCTGCTTCTGGACGCCGCGCATCATCATGCAGAGATGCTTCGCCTCGACGACGACGCCGACTCCCTTGGGTTGCAATACGGCTTCGAGGGTCTGGGCGATATTCATCGTCAGGCGCTCCTGCACCTGCAGGCGTCGGGCAAAGATTTCGACGGTGCGGGGAATCTTCGACAATCCGACGACCTTGCCGTTCGGGATATAACCGACGTGGATGCGGCCGAAGAAGGGAATCATGTGGTGCTCGCACTGGCTGTAGAAATCAATGTCCTTGACCAGCACCATCTCGTCGTAATCGACGTCGAAGAGCGCAGCGGTCAGTACTTCCGAGGGGTCCTGTTCGTACCCCTGCGTGAAGAAGCGCATCGCCTTGGCCACACGATACGGCGTCTTCTCGAGCCCGTTCCTCGCCGGATTCTCACCCAGTTCCTTGAGGATCCCCTCGACGTAGTTCTCGATCGGATCCGGCGGGTCGCCAGTCAGACTCATCACGGTCTCCACTCATTGGTCACGAACCGACTTCGCCGCAACGAAGGAAAGACGGCGACATCGCCAAATATGCGGGTCTCTCACCCCATCGGTCTTCGGCAGGGATGTCGATCGGAGGTTGCACGGGGTTCAGAGGAGCCTAGCCCGCAAAACAGCGTGCGTCAGAGGCACGATCCGGGGTCCCTTTGGATTACCCAAAGGGGGGAATCAAGACTTTTTACCGCCGGAGCCCTATTCAGCGGAGCCCTATTCAG
>JAPYTP010000220.1:0-1897 GCA_029941885.1 Myxococcota bacterium | reverse complement strand
GGAGCTCGATTCAGGGCGGCTCGATTCAATACTGGCGGATCAGTCCCCGAACGATGCCACGCACCTCGACCTCCGAGACATGATACTCCATGGGGGCCATCGTCTGGTTGGCCGGAACCAGCCTGATCTGTTCGCCGTTCTTGTAGAACCGCTTGAGCGTCGCCTCGGCTCCGCCCACCAGCGCTACGACGGTCTCGCCGTTGCGCGCCTCCGGGCGACTCTCGATGACGACCAGGTCCCCATCGCAGATCTGATCCTCGATCATCGAATCCCCCCGCACCCGCAGGACGAAATGGTCCTTCGAACCCGGGATCATCTCCGCCGGCACCGCCAACTGCTCGGCGCTAGCCGCATCCGGCTCGATCGCTTCGATCGGACGGCCCGCCGCGACCGTCCCCAGGATCGGAAGGTGAATGCTTTCGACGGTCTCTAGCTCCGGAACAGGCTCGACCGAGCGGGAGCGGTTCCAGGCCTTGCGCAGGTAGCCCTTGTCCACGAGGTGTTTGACGTGTTTGTGAACAGTCGCGACGGAGGAGAGACCGAACGCCGCGGCGATCTCCTCGAGGCTCGGCGAGTAGCCCTGGTCCTCAACGAAGCGTGAAATGTAGTCGAAGATTTCTCGCTGGCGGCGCGTCAACGCCGCAGAGCGAGATGAACCCCGGGCGTTCGAGTCGCTGAGATGGGATCGAGTCATGGGGCGCGTTTCCTCCAGGAGTCCTGTTCCTGCCTTGTTTCGTGCTTCCCTCGTGGCTATCCAGCCGGGAGTCTTCGGTGTATTTTCGCCTGATATCGTGACGAAACCGAAGCGAAAGTCAACCGGAAGATGATTTCGAGTGCCCCGGGCCGCAATTTTTTTCACAGCTCTGGTTGACGCGCCCCGGGGAGCGCTTAGCTTGCTTCGCAATTGGCACTCGGCGACCCCGACTGCCAAAAGTCGGACGGTCCTCCGCCCGGCCACCACATCCTGAGTCTGACTGAATTCGAGAACGCTCCCGTGCTGTACACGGCAGCGGCTTCGGATCCGTTCAAAACCCGGCCTTTTCGATGGCCTCCATTCGGTTGATGACTCCATCAGCTGATGACTCCATCGAGAAGCCCCCTGCTCTCCGGCGAAGCCGGAGCGCGACCGTTGCGATCGCCGCGGCCGCGAACAAGAGAGGCGACACATGAAGATCCGTCCGCTCCAGGACCGAATCCTCGTCCAGCGCGTGGAAGAGGAAGAGACCAGTTCGGGGGGCATCATCATCCCCGATTCCGCAAAGGAAAAGCCCCAAGAGGGACGGGTCGTGGCCGTTGGCCCCGGCAAGACCCTCGACAGCGGTGAAGTGGCTGCACCCGGCGTAGCCGCCGGCGACCGCATCCTCTTCAGCAAGTATGCAGGCACCGACGTGAACGTCGATGGCGACGAGCACATCATCATCCGTGAGGACGATGTCCTCGCGATCTACGAATAGCCTTTTCTCTTCCTGTGCCGATGGAAGGCCGCTCACGGCCACGGCACGAGAACCTGTGAATCATTCCCTACCTGCATTCAGGTAGACCAAGGAGAAACGAAGAATGGCCAAAGAAGTCATTTTCGATCAAGATGCTCGAGGAAAGATCCTCAAGGGCGTCGACGGACTCGCGAACGCGGTTCGCGTGACACTCGGCCCGAAGGGCCGCAACGTCATCATCGACAAGAGCTTCGGCTCGCCGACGATCACCAAGGACGGCGTCACCGTCGCCAAGGAGATCGAATTCGAGGACAAGTTCGAGAACATGGGCGCCCAGATGGTGAAGGAAGTCGCCTCGAAGACCTCCGACATCGCGGGTGACGGAACCACGACGGCCACGGTGCTCGCCCAGGCGATCTTTCGTGAGGGCAGCAAGCTCGTCGTCGCGGGCATGAACCCCATGG
>JAPYTP010000219.1 GCA_029941885.1 Myxococcota bacterium | reverse complement strand
GCACTGTGCGATCGTCAATCTCGCATCGGCGGCAGGTATCCAAGCCGTGCCCTATGCCGCGGCCTACTGTGCCTCCAAGGGCGGCGTGGTCATGCTCACGAAATCTCTCGCGATCGAACATGCCAAGACAGGTCCGCGCGTCAACTGCATCTGTCCCGGGGGCGTCGCGACACCGCTGGTCGCGAATTTCGAGCTTCCGAAAGGTGCCGATGCGGGTCTCTTCTCGCACATCTCGCCGCGGATGGAAACGATCGGGCAGCCCGAAGAGATCGCGGCGATGGTTGCCTATCTCGCCTCACCGGAGACGCGCTTCGTGACCGGATCAGCCTTCACGATCGACGGAGGGCAGGTCGCCTGATCTGTGCTCCCACGCTGAGATCCCGTGAGATGCCAGAAATCGGCCGAACCGTGATTCACGCGACCGAGGGGCGCAGGTGGCTCGAGTGATGAACGCTCGATTCCGACCCTGGAGAAGAACTGGCGACACGAGTAATCTCGACGGGCCATCGTTCCAAGTCGGGAATGCGGCTGTAAACTGGCGGCGTCCATCGCAGGAGGCAGATTCATGAGAAATACGATCCTCGCCCTGTCCCTTTCCATCTCCCTTTCTGTTTTTTTCCTCGCCGCACCGAGTACGGCGGACGAAACCTGCATGTCCCCCTATATGGCCAAGATCACGGGTCAGGAGGATTTCGTCTATGTCTGGACGTTGGGTGTCGAGGGCGTCGGCGACCAGCAGGACAAACTCGTCACCGTCGATGTGCGCCCGGGCTCGAAGACCTACGGAAAGGTCCTGCACTCGCTATCTGTGGGCGGTCGCAACGAAGCCCATCACTCGGGGCTCACTGACGACCGTCTCTATCTCTGGGCCGGCGGGCTCGACACCAACAAGATCTTCGTATTCGACGTTCACAGCGATCCGGCCAAGCCACAGCTGCGAAAGACCATCGACGACTTCGTCTCGAAGAGTGGAGGTGTGGTGGGCCCCCACACGCATTACGCGCTTCCTGGTCGCATGCTGATCAGCGGCCTCTCGAACAACGGCGACCATGGCGGTCGGACTGCCCTCGTCGAGTACTCGAACGACGGCGATTACGTATCGACGCACTGGATGCCTACGGACGGAGATCTGCAGGGTGCTGTCAAAACCGGGAACATGGCTGACGGCTACGGCTACGACGTCCGCGCGCTACCGCGCAAGAATGTCCTGGTGACCTCTTCCTTCACGGGCTGGAACAACTACATGATGGATTTCGGCAAGATGCTGAGCGATCCCGAGGCCATGAAACATTTCGGCAACACGGTCGTCATCTGGAACCTGCAATCTCGCAAGCCCAAGAAGATCCTGGACGTCCCGGGGGCACCGCTCGAGATCCGCTGCGCGTGGGGTGCGAACCACGACTACTGTTTTACGAGTTCGGCGCTCACCTCGAAGCTGTGGCTGATCCATGCGGACGACCAGGGAGACTGGCATGCGACGGACGTGGCCGATATCGGCGATCCTACGCAGGTGCCGTTACCCGTGGACATGTCGATCTCGTCCGATGATCGGCTGCTCTGGGTGAACACGTTCATGGATGGCAAGGCGCGTCTATTCGATATCAGCGATCCCTTCGCACCCAAGCAGATCTACGAGAGGCAGATCGGAAAGCAGGTCAACATGGCCTCGCAGAGCTGGGACGGGAAGCGCGTTTATTTCACGTCTTCGCTACTGGCGAATTGGGACAAGAAACGCGAGGACAACGAGCAGTACCTGAAGGCATTCGCCTGGGATGGCAAGCAGCTCGTGCCCGGCTTCGAGATCGACTTCATGAAGGAGAAGCTGGGGAGGCCGCATCAGATGCGCTTCGGTGCCTATAGCCTCTACGGACTTCGCGCTTCACCTGCGGATGAAGCGATCGCTCAGCGCGACTAGCGTGACTTCTTGCGCAGCCCAGTCGTGCGCCTTTGCGATCGCGCTGATCGCCTGGGCGGCTGGAGGCGCCCTGGCGCACGGGGGCGAGGAACACGTACTGCCCCCGTCGGCCGTTCGATCCGCTGACTTCGCAACCCCCGTTCCGGGTACATATTCGCTCCCGCCGCTCGGTGTTGCTGCGGATGGAGAGGTTCTGACTAGCGATGGGGAGCCCGCACGATTGCACGAACTCTTCGGGGCGGAGGCCGTCCTTCTCAGTTTTGTCTACACCCGATGCAGCGACGCAGACGGTTGTCCCTTGGCGACGGCGGTGCTGCACTCTGTTGGGAGCCTTCTCTCCCAAGACCCTGGTGTGTCTTCACGAGTGCGACTCCTCTCTCTCTCCTTCGATCCTGAGCATGACACTCCAGAGCTGATGAGAGCCTATGCGAAGAAGTTCCGCCAGGAGGGACTCGATTGGCACTTTCTCACGGCCGAATCCGAATCGGCGTTGGCCCCTCTTCTGTCGGCCTATCGCCAGACGCGAGTGCGAGAGCTCGATGATGCGGGTGAGGCAACCGGCCAGTTCGCTCACTTGCTACGCGTATTCCTGATTGACCAAAAGCGGGCCATTCGGCAGGTGTACAGCGCCTCGTTGCTCGACCCCAACGCACTCGTGGCCGACGTGAAGACCCTCCTGCTCGAATCCGGGGCAATCGCGACCCCCGCATCATCGGCTCAGGAGGCACCACGGATCGACGAGGCAGCGGCGCGTAGGTCCGGAGATGACCGTAGTGGCTATGACAGACTGGGCTATGCGACACGGTCGCTCGCGCTGGCGGCCCGAGTCGGGCGGCCCGTCGAACTCCTCGATCGGATGAGCAAGCCACCACTCGGACTTCCCGCTGTTCCGGTGCCGGATGAAAATCCGCTCACAATCGAGAAGATCGCTCTTGGTAGGCGTCTCTTCTTCGAGCGTCGTCTCTCGCACAATGACACGCTGTCGTGCGCGATGTGCCACATCCCCGAGCAGGGGTTCGCGAGCAACGAGATGGCGACCGCCGTCGGTATCGAAGGCCGGAGCGTGCGACGCAATGCCCCGACCATCTACAACACCGCCTACCTGCGCCATCTCTTTCACGACGGGCGCGAGACTCGCCTCGAGCACCAGGTCTGGAGCCCCTTGCTGGCGCGCAACGAGATGGGCAATCCCTCGATTGGTGCGGTGCTCGCCAAGCTGCGTGACATCAATGGCTATGCCCACGCATTCGAGCAGGCCTTCCCGGGACGTGGCCTGACGATGTCGACTCTGGGAATGGCGCTGGCGAGTTATGAGCGCACGCTTGTACTGGGGGACTCGGCATTCGACCGTTTTCTCTACGGGGGCGAGCCAGAGGCCTTGTCGACTGTAGCGACGCGTGGGTTTTCTCTTTTCTCCGGTCGAGCGGGCTGTTCGAGTTGCCACACATTCTCAGCGGAGCACGCGCTCTTGACCGACGACGCCTTTCACAACACGGGTGTGGGCTACCGCGCCGCGATCGAGCGGGGCACGGATAGCGGACGCGGCGGGAATCTGCGGGTTCAGGCAGCTCCCGGGATTCACCTCGATGTACCGCGTACCATCGTTGCCCAGGTGAGTGGGCCCCAGCAGAATGATCTAGGTCGATACGAGATCACGGGTGATCCCGCGGATAGCTGGCGCTACCGAACACCCAGCCTGCGAAATGTCGCCCTTTCCGCGCCGTACATGCACGATGGCTCGCTGGCGACGCTCCGGGACGTGGTCGAGTACTACGGCCAAGGGGGCGTACCCAACGAGGGTCTGGATTCGCGCATTCGTCGACTGACACTCTCTCACATCGAAGTCGATGAACTCGTGGCTTTTCTCGAGTCGCTCACCGGCGACGATGTAGAGAGGCTGGTCGAGGATGCATATGCGGCATCCGTTGGCGACCCGGCTCACTAGAACAGGTCGGCAGACCAAAATCCCAATCGATATCGCCCACGCGCCGTATCTAGAGCGGCAAATGGCCCATCTGCTGGCCACCCGAGAGATCGATGACCTGGCCGTTTACGAAACCGGAGGTTCGGTCATGTCGGTCTGAATGATGCTGGCCGCGATGGAGTTGAAGCGAATGTGCTTTTCCTGATATTCCATCGCAGCCACTTTGATCGCATGGTCGATTCCCGCGCGTGCCCCCGAATAGACGGCCAGAGTGGGGCCCGGAATGCGTGCGGTCAGAGATGAGATGGTGATCATCGAGCCACCCCGATCCATTGCCACTGCAGCGTGCTTGATGAACAAGAGAGCGCCAATGAAGCTGACCTCCAGGGTCGGCTGGATAGTGTCGGCGGTGATCTCCGCGATCAGGCTTCCCGCCACGCCGCAGCCGCTGCAGTCTACGGCGATATCGACCCGGCCATATTCTTCCTTGGCGGTGGCCTCTGGCTCACGCCTCGCGCACTTTCTTCGAGCAAACACTTTCCTCGCGCATCGTTCGGATCAGGTCCCGCGTGCTGGAGAGTAAGAGGTGCTTGTGCCGTTCCATCGAGCGCTTGACCTCGGGTTCCTGGCGTTCGGGCATCAGGGGTTGCATTGCCGCGACGAAGAACAGGGCGGCGCCCGTCGTGACGCTGGCGTAGTGAAAGATATCGTTCGCCGTCGCTTCGATCCCGAGCTCGCGAAAGGCTCGGTCGACCATGGATTGAACGCGTGCTCCCATCTCCGGGAGGATGCGGGCGATCTGACTCGACGCGGGCTTGGCGGACTCGTGGAGAATCAGATGAGCGAGGGTTGGGCGCTCCGCGAGCAGGTCGACCCAGGCGGTGACGCTCGCGAGCAACCGCTCTTCGGGCGGATCGGACGAAACGAGGAGTTCCTTGATTCGGTCGTCGAGGGACATGATCGCCTCGCGAACGACCTCGTCGTAGAGCGCCTGCTTGCTCGGGAAATAGTAGTAGATGCCAGGCTGATGCATGTCGACCGCGTCGGCGACGGCATCGATGCTCGTGTCCGAATACCCTCGTTCGGCAAAGAGGCGCTCGGCGGCAGCGAGGATGCGCTGCCGGTTGTGCTCGCCCCTTTTCTGCGGACGCCTGGGCCCCGACGACGCCTTTCGCCGTGCTTTCTTCGCGGTTCCCCCCATGTGCTAGCGCTCCGATGATTGCGAGTTGCGTGAGTTTTATCATGAGATAAAGTTTTTGTCGACTCTTTCAGGCGCACCCGCTCGGGCCCGGATCTCGATTCAGGCGGGTGCGTGACGCACGGACAGGAGGATTCGATGCTTACGACATTCACTTTCGTCAAGATGCTGCCCGGTTATACGCGGGACAGCTTTTACGCGCGCTGGCATCAGCACACGCAAACCAAGGACTTGAAGGATCATCCCGAGATTTCGCTGAACCGGCTGATGTTGTTCGACGAAGGCTCGGAGTATGTGGGGATGGCCGAGAATCATTGGCCGGACCGGGCGAGTCTGGAATCGGTGATCGCCTGGTACGAGACACCGGACGGGAAGGCTCACCAGGCCGACCTCGACGTCTTCATGGACACGGCGAATTCCCCCACCATGGTCGTGAGCCACGAGGTCGAAGTCTCCGACGCAAAGGGAATCGACTGGATCACCCGCCCGGGAGATTGAGATGAGCGCGAACGCTGAAGCGACGACTTCCCCACCCGACCAGAAGGTCGCGCGCCGGATTCCGGCATCGCGATACACGTCAAGCGACTGGGAGGATCTCGAGTCCGAGCGTCTCTGGACGCGGGTCTGGCAGATCGCGTGTACCGAGGACTGCGTTCCGGAGCCGGGCGACTACTGGGAATACGAGATCGGCCCGCTGTCGATGTTCGTCCTGCGGGACGAGGAAGGCGTGTTGCGCGCCTTCAAGAACGTCTGCCCGCATCGGGGAACATCGCTCGTCAGGGGCTCGGGCTGCGGGCTCCGCGAAGTGCAGTGCCCCTACCATCACTGGCGCTACGACTTGAGGGGCCATCTCCGCGGAACGGAGCCGAATGAAGTGTTGGCGGGTCGTCCGGGGCCGATGAGTCTGATCCCGGTCGCAGTGGATTCGTGGGCCGGTTTCGTCTTCGTCAATCCGGATCCGGATTGCGAACCACTCGCGGAGTTTCTGGAAGTGCTTCCCGAAGAACTCGCCTGGGTCGGTATGGAGCAATTCGGCTGCTCCGATTTTCTGACCCTGGCCGTTCCGTGCAATTGGAAGGTCGTCGTCGACGCCTTCATCGAGACCTACCACCTGCATGCGGTCCACCCGCAAATGCTCGCGATCGCAGACGACGTCAACACGCCGATCACCCTCTACGACAAGCACACGATGTTCATGCAGCCCTACGGAGTGCCCAGCCCTCGCCGGGATGGAAGCGTGAGCGATCAGGAACTCTGGGAAGAGTTCATTCGCAATCTGGGTCATCGGCTCGGATTGACCTTCGCTTCCACGGAAGATCCGGGCCCGGCTCCGCCCGTCCCGGAGGGCCAGACGCTGCGTGACGTGCTCGTTTCGAGAATTCGCGAGCATCTGGCGACGCTGAGTGATCGTTATGAAAAGCTCGACGACAACCACATCATCGACGATTTCCACTATCACATCTTCCCGAACTCCGTTTTCAACGTCTTTGCGGGCTGGTACGGGCTGATCCGCGCACGGCCGGGCCCGACACCCCACGAGAGCTACATCGATATGTGGAACTTCGATCTTCGCGCTGCGGATGCCCCCGTACGTCATCCGCGTCCAGAGGTGAGTCTCCTGAGCCTCGATGATGTTTCGTCCCTGGGCACCGTTCTTCCCCAGGACATCGACATTCTCACTCGGGCCCAGAAGGGTCTCCGGCAGCCCGGTGTGGGTACGCTTCGACTGATGCCCGCGGAGGCGCGCATCGGACGGATGCACGAAATCCTCGATCGCTACATCGACCCTCCGGTGGATCAGCGTCTGTCCTGAGTGCGAATGGGCGCCGGAAAGGAATTAGATGAGCGACCTCCACTATGACCCCTATTCCGAAGAGGCTCTGCGCGACCCCTACGCGATCTACAAGCGCCTCCGCGCCGAGAAGCCCGCCTACTACATCGAGGAGTACGACGCCTGGGCGCTCTCGCGCTTCGAAGATATCTGGAAGGCGTCGCTCGACATGAAGTCGTATTCGGTGGCGGCCGCCGGTGCGTCTACTGGCCACCTCCTCACACGGCAGTTGCCGGTCAACCCGAGCATGATGCACACGGATCCGCCGGACCACACGCGCCTGCGCTCGGAGATCAAAGCACCCTTCACGAAACAGCAAGTGGCGACGCTCGAACCCACCTACCGCCGCATCGTACGGGATCAGATCTCCCGGATCGCGGAGCGCGGCGAGGGGGACGCACTCAACGATCTTTCTCAGCCCGTCGCGACGCGGGTGACGTGCGCGGTCCTCGACTTGCCGGAGAGCGATGCGCCGATGCTCGAGGATACCGTGAACCGGATCTTCGAGAGAGAGCCGGAGACTGTCGGCCTTCCCGAATCCAGCGTCGCGGCGTTCGGTCAGCTCGATGCCTATTTCCTGGAAATGATCCAGGAGCGTCGGCGGAAGCCGAACGACGCTGATGACATGCTCAACCGCCATCTGAGAGTCGAGCTCACCGACCGGCGCCCGAGCGACGAGGAGATCGCGGCGTACATGACGACGCTGTTGATCGGTGGCGTGGAGACCTTCCCCAAGGTCTTTGCCGGGGGAGTGGTTCGTCTCGATATCGAGAGGGATCAGCGGAAGCTGCTGATCGAAGATCCCTCGCTCATCCCGAACGCCATCGACGAGATCGGCCGCTACGAACTGCCGCTCCAGATGCTCGGTCGGACCGTCATTCGAGACGTCGAGTTCCACGGCGAAAAGCTGCGCGCGGGTCAGCCGGTGATGTTCCTCTACGCC
>JAPYTP010000218.1 GCA_029941885.1 Myxococcota bacterium | reverse complement strand
GTAGACCTCGACGAGGCGACTGGGCCCGTTCCCGGAACGACCTCATGACGACCACCACCTGATTCTTCGACTGATTCTATGGTGATCGTCGCCCTAGCCGCGCCAAATCCGCGACTTGGACGAAGCGGGATAGAGGCGAACGCTTTAAGATGAATGGCTTGGGAAGGGGACTTGACCGAAAGGTGGTCCACTCTCATGCGCTTAGCCGTTCCCTTCGTAGCATCGCTTGCCCTGTTCGTGGTATTTCCCGCGACCGCGACCATCCTTGAAGCTAACCCACAGGCACCCCATGGAGCTGGCTCCGGCAACGCCGGCGTTATGGTCAACGTCGAAGTCTTCGATGGGTTGCCGCTCTGGAGTATCTCTTGGGACGTGCACATGCGAGCGCCGCCCCCGAATTCAGCGCGACACCCAGAAGTCATTCCGATGAAGCCCAGTCCGTTCCCGGTCCCGTCATACAGCACGGTCGTCGCGCCAACCCACTGGTAGGGACAAGCTGGAGATCCTATATGGACACCGAAGTCTGCGGTGCAGGCATCCTGTGCGGTCGCGGACAGGGGTAGGAGAACCATCAAAGCAAGAGAAAGAACGGCATATCGAATCGGGGAGATTCCTCGTCAATATTGAACTAACTCAATCCTACGCCGACGCGAATCTGATTCAACGGCAACTTCGCCAACCGTGCGGCTAGGATCGTGGTCCGGGAATGCGTGTGCATCAGATCCGGTTTATCAGATGTCATCGGGAGTATCGCCCTGGGCGGCTTCCGGCAATCGCACTTGTTGGAAGTATTGATCCGCGCGTGCGAAGTCGACCGAGCCTGCCGCCTAGGACTATCCAGCCAGCAAATCGAATGCGATCGACCTAACCGCCTCACCCACGTCCATGCCGAGCAAGGTGTGCAGCGTGTGTACGATCAGGAATTACGACCACGCGTCGGGGCCGCGGGAGGCCTAATGTTCGGCCCAATAGGGCTCGCTGCGTTCGACGATGAGGTCGGAGAGGTCGCTTCGTCCGCTCGACTTCCGCCCGCCCTTCATGTGGTCCATGAACTGGCCCAGCCGGCTATTGATGAGCACGTGGTGCGTCTTGTACCCGATGCCCTCGGCAATATCGTGGGTCATCGCGCCGCGTCGCTCGAAGCGCTTCCGAATCACGTCGAAGAGAAAACTGTCGGTGAACTCCTTCTCCTTGGTGAAGGTGTCCTCGGTGTGGAAAGATTTGTATTGCGCGAGGAAGCCGGCGATCTCGGCGTGATCCAGGTTGTATCCGACGAAACCGGTTTCGGTCACCTTCTTTCGGGCGAGATAGCTGACCACGGCTCCTGGGGGCAGGAGCTCGTCGATCTCGCTGTGCGGGACGTCGGCGAAGAAAAGAGAATCTGCGTCGAGCCAGAAGAGCGCACTCCTCTGGCAGATTTCGGCAGCCCGCATCACGCTGAATGCTTTGTGGCTGAAGCGCACTGCGTTCCAATTGAATCCCTCGCCCCAGGGTCTGCGCCGGAGTCCGAACTTCTTTCGGTTGAGGACGAGTCGAAACTCCCATCGAGTCCGCAGCTACTTGCCGTGCGCGAGGGGATTATCCTTGTGTCGCTCCTTGAAGGCCAGGAGCTCCGGGCACTCGGCGAGGAGATCATGAACGATGATGCGCTCGCTCGGCGCATCCGGTTTGAAGTCCTCGGCGAAGACGTGAAGCTGGATATCTTGGGGCCAGTGATCGTCGAAGCTCTGGATCATGGTCCGCCCGGTCTCGAGATAGCCTTGCTCATGAAAGGTAGTGACGGCCGTGCCGACACTCTTGTCCAGCTGGGCGGACGCGTCGGCGAGACTCGACCGGGAGGCCAATAATTCGACGAGCTTGTTCTCGGCGGGGGTCAAGCCGTAGCTCTCGCCGAATACCGACGCCGGCGACAGCGGATCCAGATCCGGGTCCGTAACGAAGACGGCCCCCTCCGCCGCTGAACCCCATTGATCCTTCGACAACTCTCGGCCAACCGGGAAAACCGACGCGACCAGAGGACGGCCCGGTCCGAGTAGAACTCCGTCTTCACGAATTCCGAGTGGGGAATCAAGTCGCACACGCGGAAGATCTCGCCCATCTCGATCCCCGTTGGCATGGCGAGCGTAATCGGATCGATCGAGCTGTAATAGGTTTCGTAGGCGTCCCACGGCTCTCTCGGATCCCCGCCCATCACCCCAGCGCGGGAGATCCGCGTGTCCGGAGAGCGGCGAACGTGCAGGCCGAGTTCAACCGTCCGGAACCGATGCATGAGGAGGCTTCGAAGTCGCGCCCATCCCTCCGGCAAGAGGGGGGCGTCGTAGATGGCCTCGATCAGATCGTTCCAGTCGTCGTAGGAAATGATCGAGGTCACGACTCTCCCACGATACCCGCTGATTCGGTCTTTCACGGGCGCTCCCGAATCCGATCCGAAACACCCCGATCGATCGGATCGGTTCAACGCCGCGTTTGGGCCGGGACTCGCCCGGCGAGCACTTCCTGAATCTCTGCGACGCGTCCCTTGTCGAGTCGGTAGCGACCGATCGCGACCACCGCGAATCCCGCGATCGCGAGGACGCCGACGCCGTATCCCCATCCGAGGTTGGCCACGACTTCGTCGGGCACTCCTCCGGGCGAAGCGCCGGCCGACAATCCGATCACATCCAGGAGTATTCCTGCCAGCTGATGTCCGAGTCCGGACGAACATTTCACGAGTACGTTGAGCGAGCCGAAGAACACGCCTTCCTGGCGCAGCCCCGTCGAGAGCGCACTCTCATCCGCGATATCCGCCGCCATCGAGCCCTGGGCGAGCTGCGCGCCCGTCCCACCGAGAGCCGAGAGGAGCGAGAAGAAAGCCACCGCCGGAACCAGCAACAGCTTCGATTCGTTCTGCGGAAACGCATCGAGCGCTCGAAGCAGCGGAGGAACGGCGACGCAGACGCCGAGCGTAATGAGCCCTGCCTGAAAGACCCGTCGCTTCTCGATTCGACGGGAGAGCCACGCCCAGAATGGAAAGCCGGCGAGCAGGCCGAACAGGGTGATGACCATGATGGTTCCGGTTTCCTCACTCGAAAGGTCCCAGAAGTACGTATTCATGTGGAGAACCAGGGTCTGCCGGACCCCGAGCGCCCCGGCGGCGATCACGCCGGCGATCGCGAACCAGCGAAACGACTGCTGACGGAACGCAGCGCGGAGTTCGGCGAAGACACGCGCTGGCCGGAAGGGTTCGGGCTCGCCCACGAGAGCAATCCCCCGTGCGGTCCCGAGCGTCCCCGCTGCCGAGGCCATCTGCACGAGGACGATCACGCACGCGAGGCTGAATCCATAGAGCGCGTAGGGCTCGGGGTTCATGTGCCCGATCGGGAACGCCTCGGTCGACCGAAAGAAGCCGAAGAACGCGACCCCGGCCGCTCCGATCCATCCGATGGCGCCGAAACTCATTCGCGTCGCCACGATCCACGTCCGACCCACGTAGTCCTGGCTGAGCTCCGCACCGAGGCTCATGTAGGGAACGCTGAAAAGCGTCAGACACGTTCGTGCGAGCACCGAGAATCCGGTCAGCCAGAAGAAGAGCCCGGCCTCGCCGAGGCCTTCGGGCGGAACGAAGAGCAGATAGAAGCAGAGGGCCAGAGGGAGGGGGCCCGCGAACATGAAGGGGTGTCGCCGCCCGAGGCGACTGCGTGTCGAGTCCGAGAGGGACCCCACCAGGGGATCACTCAGCGCATCGAAGACGAGGGCGACGAAGACCGCGAATCCCGCCAGGGTCCCGGTCATGCCCAGGACCTGGGTGTAGAAGAAGAAGACCAGGGTCTCGAAGGAGAAATGGACGATGGCATCGCCCAGCCCGCCGACCCCGTAGCCAAGCTTCACGATCCGCGAGAGTTCGGTCCCTACCTGTTCTCCGCGCATGCTGTGGGCCTCGGATCAGATGAAGAGGATTTCGACCGATATTTACATATATTACAAATTATGTAAATATCTCGGCTGTGACTGATTCCCCCGAAATTCTCTCCTCGCCCGCCCCGGCCAGCCGGACCCCCAATCGCCGGTCTGCGCGGATTCTCGACGCGGCCAGCCGGTGTTTCTCGCAGAAGGGCTTTCAGGGCACCACCATCATCGACGTCGCCCATGCGGCCGGTGTCTCTCGCCCGCTGGTCTACAAGTATTTCGGGGACAAGGACGGACTGATCGACTCGGTCCTCGAGACGACCTTCTCGGATTGGCTCTCCCTGAACCGGGGCGCACTCAGCGACCAGCCGGATCCGGAGGGTGTCAGCGCGGGCGGCGCGCTCGAGAACAAGTTCGAGTCCGCCATCGACTTCGTCCGGCAACGCCCCATCTTCCGAGCGATCCTCCAGCAGGACCCACAGATCGTGATGCGGGGCCACCTCGAGGGCTTGCGTCGATGCCGGGATGTCTCGGCGGAGAGCACCCGCGCGATCTTGCGCGCCGGCATCACGAGCGGTGAGTTCCGAAGCGATCTGGATGAGGAGTCGGCGACGGCGAGCCTCGAAATGATCCTCTTTGCGGTGCTCGAGCGCGCACTGGGGATACGACCGGAACTCGCGCTCGAAGCCTCGCTCGAGCGCGCGACGATCGGCTTGTTGTTGGCCGGCCTGATCTCCACCGGGAGTGCATCATGAACGCATGTGTCGGCAAGACCGCGCTCGTCACCGGCGCCAGCCGAGGAATTGGAGCCGCGATCGCTACGCGACTCGCGGCTGAAGGGGCGAAGGTCGCCGTCACCGCGCGCTCGATTCGCCCAGAGGATTCAGCGATCGAAGGCTCGCTCCTCGAGACGGTCGAGACGATTCGAAAGCGCGGAGGCGTTGCGGAGGCCTTTGGCGCGGATCTCGCGGATCCGGGAGTCAGTCGGCACGATCTCGTGGCGGCGGTCGCGCAGTCGCTCGGCGGGGTCGACATCCTGATCAACAATGCCGCCGCCAATTTCTACCACCCCCTCGAATCGATGTCCGCCAAGCGATTCGGAATCGCCGTCGAAGTCAATCTTCATGCACCGCTCGCCCTGGCCCAGGCCGTCGTCCCGGGAATGCGTGAGCGGGGGGGGGGCTGGATCCTCAACATCTCGTCGGCGACGGCCGAGCTGCCCCGGCGACATCCCTCGACCGGTACCTCGGGGCCCCTCCTCTACGTCGCGACGAAATCCGCCCTCGAGCGAGCGACCGCTGCGCTCGCCGAGGAACTCTACCCGGCTGGGATCGCCGTCAACGCGCTATCACCCCAGGCGGGCGTACGAACGGCCGCAGCCGAGCAGTACTATCAGCTCCCCGAGGAACACGTCGAACCGCTCGAGACCATGGCCGCCGCGGCCCTCGCCCTGTGCACGGGGGGCCTCGCTGACGGAACGGGCCGAATCACGCGGAGTCTCGAGTTCCTGGTCGAGACTCGGACGCCCGTCCATCACCTCGACGGCCAGTCCCTGCTGGAGGGCTGGCAGCCCGAAGACATCCCACGCTCGCGGCTCGCGCGAGGTGGCGATTCCGCCGACGAATCCGCGCTCCGATCAGGCGCTCCGATCACGCCTTAGACGAATCCGGCGCCACACGACCCCGGTCACCGAAGGAGAAAAGAGAAACCATGACCCCGACGACTGCCTACTCCACCTTCCGGGTCACCCCCGTGACCGCCGCCCTCGGAGCGGAGATCGACCGGATCGACCTCAACTCACCCCTCGCGGAAACGACGCAGGACGAGCTGCGAGCGGCGCTAGGCGAGCACCTCGTGCTCTTTTTCCGCGACCAGCACATCGATGACGAGGGCCAACTCGCTCTGGCCCGCTGTTTCGGCGAACCCGAAGTCCATCCGATCCGCGGTGCCCTGGGCGACCCGAGCGTACTGCACGACATCGTGGACACGGAAGACAGCGAACCCGATCGCGCCGGGTGGCACACCGACGTAACGTACATGCAGCGACCTCCCAGCACCGCCATCCTTCGCTGTGAACAGACGCCGGATGCGGGCGGCGATACGCTCTGGGCGAATATGCAGCTGGCCTACCAGAAACTCTCGGACGGCATGAAACACTTCATCGGCGGCCTCCAAGGCTTCCACGCAACGGACGGCGGCTTCGTAGATTATGTCCGGCGTCACCTGCCGTCGGATTCCGCGGACAAGGTGATGGAGGCCGTTGGCAAGGGATCGACGCACCCGATCGTGAGGACCCATCCCGACACCGGACGACAATCGCTCTTCGTCGATCAATCCTATCTGTCGCGGATCGAGGGTCTCGGCAAGGACGAGAGCCGCTACCTGCTCGATTTCCTCGCGAGTCGCGTCAGCGACGTCAGCATTCAATGCCGTTTCCATTGGACGAAGGGCGCCGTCGCGGTCTGGGACGAACGATCGACGCAGCATTCCGGATCCGCTGACCATCGAGGCAGCGCGCGCGCGCTGCGACGCTGCACGATCGGAGGCGAACAACCCGCCTAGCAGTCGATTCGAGGAGCCTGGACTTGCCCAAGATCGTGATCCTCGACGCGAACAGGTGCACAACCCCACGATTTCGTCGATGGCCTTTTCGATGATGCCCTGCCCGATTTCATCTACGCTCCCGAAATGACGACCCATCGAACCCTCTCGCGAATGCTGTCTCTCGACCTCGGACGGTCCGCGAGGCAGATCGCCCTCTTCTCCCCCTTCGCCCTTCTCGTCGCCCTTCTCGTCGCCCTTCCCAGCGCCAGTGCAGCCGCGGGCGAAAGCGGGCGCGACCTCCATTTCGACTCCATTGTGATCGATGGACACTCCGACACGACACCTCGATTCGAGGACCCTGACTGGGACTTCTCCCTGCGCCACGAGGCGAGCGACGGGCATATGGACCTACCGCGAATCCGTGAGGGCGGACTCGACGTGCAGTTCTGGTCCATCTACATGGGCAAACGCGAAGTACCCGGGAGCGCGATTCGCGAGGCACTCGAGAGGATCGATGCGGTTCATGAGATGGCGGCCCGCTATCCCGAGGACGTCGCGATCGCGGGCACGGTTCGCGAAATCCGCGAGGCCGTCGCCGAGGGAAAGCTCGTGAGCCTGATGGGCGTGGAGGGAGGTCATATCATCGAGGACAGCCTCCCCGCCCTGCGCAGCTTCTACCGACTCGGTGTCCGTTACATGACACTGACCCATTCCTTTCACACGAACTGGGCGGACTCCTCGGGCACGACCGAGACTCCCGCACCGGTGCACGGTGGGCTCACCGACTTTGGTCGCAAGATCGTCCTCGAGATGAATCGACTGGGTATGCTCGTCGACATCTCGCACGTTTCGGACGCGACCTTCTTCGATGCGATCGAGACGACCCAAGCGCCTCTGATCGCGTCCCATTCCTCGACTCGCGCGCTCGCGGACCACCCCCGCAACATGACCGACGACATGCTGCGCGCGCTCGCAAAGAACGGGGGGATCATCATGATCAACTTCTATCCCGCCTATATTGACGAGTCGGCACGGGACGCGACCCGTGCCTATTTCGCGAAGCATCGCGCCACGCTCGGGAAGATCCCGCGACGCGCGGGAGACGATTCGAAGAAGCGGGGTGAGCTGATGGCGGCTCATTTCAGGGCTCACCCGGCTCCCCAGTCCCCGCTCGAGGTCTTGTTCGACCATTTTGATCACGCAATCGAGGTCGCCGGCCCGGATCACGTCGGGATCGGCGGCGACTGGGACGGCGTGGCGAGCATGCCCGTTGGGATGGAAGAGATCAGTCGGCTCCCGTCGCTCACGACGGGTCTACTGTCGCGGGGCCACTCCCCCGACACCGTACGCAAGGTGCTCGGGGAGAACCTGCTACGAGTGCTC
>JAPYTP010000217.1 GCA_029941885.1 Myxococcota bacterium | reverse complement strand
GTCCACGGCCTTTTTGGATGTGTCCGCGAAATCAGGGCAGAACCCCCAGCACCTCTACAGACACTCCACTCTCAGGCCGACGGCGTCGACGGAAGAATCCTGAAAGCCTTGGGGCGCCGGGACATCCGCGAAGCCGTCATCATGCCGATTGGTATCGGGGACCGTGTCGTGAACCTGCTCTACGGCGACAACGGTCCGGACGGGTTCGGCGAAACCTCGATCGCCGCGCTCGGCGCTCTGTGCGAGGGCCTCGCCCGGGTCTACGGGCGGGGTGATCCCGGACAGCAAGAAGAACACGTAAGCCGGTCAAGCCGCTCAGGACGTCAATACGTCCAGACGCGAATACGCCTAGAAGCTCTCCCGACAGGGTAGATCGCTACCGACGGCTCTGGGCGAGGATGCGCAACTACGCAGTGCGCGGCTTCGCCGCACAGACTCCTGGGGTCCGGAGTTCTGAGCGTCCCGCTCCTCCCAAGAGTGGATCGTTTCCGCTGCCAGAGGCCCCCGAGCACAGATCAGATCCACAGGGTATGCTGAGTCGCGTGAGGGGGTGGCATGCCCAGCCTGCTCCAACGGCGCGCGCCCTGGGAGACGCCTTCCACGCCCGCTGACAGCGTCGAGGGGTCGCAACCCGGCACCCTCGAACGCGCCCCGCGCACGCCCAGCACTGAACCGACACCCGGAAACGGGGGGAGAAGAGATGACTCAACCCGCGTCTGCAACTCGGCCCAAGCTGAGCTTTGTCGTGCCCGTCAAGGAGGAAGAAGAGACGATCGAACAGCTCTTCTACGAGATACAGCAAGTGCTTGGCGATATCGGTATCTCGGACTTCGAGGTCATCTACATTGACGACGGCAGCAGGGATTCCACCTGGGCCTGCATGCAAGAACTCGCTCGCAAGCACCCCATGCACTGCGTCTCGATTCGCCTGCGCCGCAACTACGGCAAGGCCTTCGCACTCGTCTCAGGGTTCAGAGAGAGCCGCGGCGACGTGATCATCACGATGGACGGGGACATGCAAGACGATCCGAAGGAGATCCCCCGATTCCTCGCCAAGCTAGACGCCGGCTTCGATCTGGTATCCGGGTGGAAGCAGAACCGCCAGGATCCGCTCTCCAAGACTCTGCCCTCGCGCTTGTTCAATTGGGTGACCTCTCGGGCCACCGGCATCCCCCTGCACGACTTCAACTGCGGCTTCAAGGCATACCGAAAGGAGGTGCTGGAGAGCGTGCGCCTCTATGGCGAACTGCACCGCTACATCCCCGTCCTCGCACACGACGCCGGATTCCGCATCGGCGAAATCGGCATTCATCATCAGGCCCGGGAACACGGACAGTCCAAGTACGGCTGGGAGCGATACGTACGGGGGCTCGTGGATCTGCTCACCGTACTCGCAACGACGCGCTACCTACATCGTCCGAGCCACCTCTTCGGCGGGTTGGGCCTCGCGGCGGGTGCATTGGGCGCTGGCATTCTGGGCTATCTCGCAATCTTGTGGTTCGCCGGAGCCGGACCGATAGGCAGCCGACCGCTCTTCTTTGTGGGAATCCTGTCGACCATTCTCGCGGTGCAGCTGATCTCGCTGGGAGTACTCGCGGAGCTGGTCACCCGGCACTCGCCCGATCGCTCGATCGGAGACATCGTTGCCCAGAAACAAGACTGCCGACTGCAGCTGGGCGACGACGACCCGGCACGAGACTCCCAGGGCAGCCGGGCGTCGGGCTGGCGTCGACTGCTCGAGCCACAGGATGGAACTCGGGGTGAGTTCGATGGCCCCGCGTAGGAACGCCAAGAAGACCGAGTGGGCCCTACCGATTCGGATTCCCACGAAATCCGCCAGCAGACAGCACGCCGCATCCTGGCTCGAGTTGGCTGCGAAGTGCGCACCGTCCCGCCGCGATCGTGACGGCTCTCGCGATGGGTGCGTCGTCATCGCGAACCTCGGGCTGCGGCGAAGAGTGATCCCGACGGCCGGAGCGATCCTGGTCGCCGTGTCTCTCTACTTCGTGGGCCACCAACTCTGGCAGCATCGCGCTCAGATGGGCGCGTGGCGGCCGGCTGGCGACGACCTCGCCTGGCTCGCGGCATGTTGCGTCGCCTACGCGGGAGCCTGCCTGGTACTTTCGACGAACTGGCGCGCATTGCTAGAGGGCTTTGGAGACGTGCCTCCCGTCGGCATGGTCTGCCATTCGATCTACGCGAAGAGCCAACTCGCCAAGTACCTGCCGGGCAACGTCCTCCAGATCGCCGGACGACACATAATGGGTCGAGAAATCGGGCTCAGCCACGGCGCGCTGGTTTTGGCTACCGCCTACGAGATCCTGGGCCTCGTCGTGTCCTCTGGTGCTCTGGCGATCGCCGGTTTCATGCTGGCCGGAATGGCGGGGCAACCCGCGGTAGCGCTTTCCGCGGGTCTCTTGATACTGGGTGGCGTTGGATTTGGTCTCTCGGGCGACCATCTGGTTCGGTGGCTGTCTCGGCGTTATGCCTCCGAGTCGGCGATACACACCGCAGCGCGCAGGCGGCTTCTGATCATTCTTGCGGGCTATCTGCTGTTCTTCATCGTGACCGGCGCGGTGTTGCTCGTTCTCGTCGCGAATGTCATCGGGGCCTCCATGCCCGAACTCGACCTGACTCGCTCGGGTATCATTCTGATGAGCGTCGCGACGGGCTGGATCGCCGGATACATCACACCGGGAGCGCCTGCGGGCATCGGCGTCAGGGAGGCTGTGATCGCGTTGTCCCTCACACCGCTACTCCAGAGGCCCGATGCTCTCTTGGCGGCACTCTTGTTCAGGGCCACGACGGTCGTCGGCGACGTTCTCTTCTTCACGCTCGTGTCGGCAGCGGGTCTTCGCGAGAGGCGTCTTTGATGATCGACAGAGCGGATCTTCGTTCGATCGCGAGCAACCTGGAGCAGCGTGACGACGGCGTGTGGGTGGCCACTGGCGCCGAGCCGACACAGTGGACCGGCTCACTCGCTGACGTGATCGAAAGGGTTGAAGAGACGTCCTTCTGGTACCAGCATCGAAGTGCCTGTTTGAAGGCATTGATGCGGCAGCTCCCGCCTCCAGGAGCCGTCTTTGACATTGGCGGTGGAACGGGCTTTCTCAGCCAAGCGATGGCTGAGTTCGGGGTCGAGTCGGTGCTGGTTGAGCCCGACCCGCACGCGGCGCGGCTCGCCAAAGCGCGCGGCTTGCGCAACGTCATCTGTTCCTCCTACGGGGACGCGGGCTTCGAACCGGGCTCTCTTCCCGCCGTGGGCACGTTCGACGTACTCGAGCACATCCAAGACGACGCGACTTTCCTCACAGGTCTGCGGAAGCTCCTCCGGCCAGGGGGCCGGTTGTACGTAACCGTTCCCGCGCACCCCATCCTGTGGTCCGTCAACGACGTCCAGGTTGGTCACAGGAGGCGCTACTCTCGCGCTGGACTCGAGGATCTCGTCGCGAGGGCCGGGTTCGATGTGGAGTATCTGAGCCCCTACTTCTGGTTCCTGCCTCTCCCCATCCTGCTCTTTCGGGCCCTCCCCAGTCGCCTTGGGCGGGCCTCGTATTCGGACCGTCGTCGCGAGCGGGAACACACGCCGTCTTCAAAGCTCAGCGCCCGAGCCGTGCGCCAACTGCTCGCTTTTGAGGTGGCTCGAATTCGACGCGGCCAATCGCTCCCTACGGGTGCAAGCCTCATCCTGGTCGCCCGTACTCGGTAGCTGGGCGTACGGTACGTTTCCCCGGCCCCGGTGGCCGACGGGATCACTCGACCACAACACGCGGAACGATCCAACCATGTCAACGGAAACTGAATCAAGCAAACCCAGCTTCGACCCCGCGGCAAAACCCGCAACGAGCAACTACCAGAAGTATCAGACTGGGAATCCGCTCATGCTCGCCGTCATCCGCCGGTTCGTCCGTCGCATCTGCGCCAAGGTCGAAGCCCTCGCCCCAAAGCGCGTTGTCGACCTCTGCTGTGGCGAAGGGCTCATCGCGATGGAACTGGATCGGTTGCCCGTCCAATTCGAGTATCTCGGACTCGACCTCAACCCTCAGGCCATCGCGGAAGCCCGGCGAATCAATCCGAGCTTGCGATTCGAGGCGGACGATATTGTCGCGCGCACACCGGACCACGACTGGGCCGATCTTGCCATCTGCCTTGAGGCGCTCGAACACTTCGACGAGCCGAGGGATCCCCTCCGCCGAATCCTCAGCTGGACTCACCAGTCGGCGATCGTATCCGTTCCGTGGGAGCCGTACTTCAGGATCGGCAATTTGCTGCGAGGCAAGCACCTCTCTCGCTTTGGCAACCATCCCGAGCACGTGCAGCAGTTCAACCCTCGATCGCTGGAGGCATTGCTGCGCGAGTTCTCCGACGACGTGCGAGTGGAGACTTGCTTTCCGTGGCTGATCGGAACGATGGGTCGATGACCCAGCGGAAGAAGAAGGCTGGCCGGGCTGGCCGCAAGAAGGCCGAACACGGGAAGGCCGGGAAGAAGAGCAGCGACCCGATAGACCTCGTTTTGCAAGAGGCCTCCCGGGAGCCGCGCTCGGCCTGGAAGGAACGCCTCCCCATCTTGGCGGTTGGCCTCATCTTCTTTCTGCTGGTCGGTTCGCTGGCCGCAACGAGACTTCAGCTCGGATGGATCGCGCTCACCGCCCCCGGGCCCAATACGGTTGGAGAAGCGGGCAAGGTCTATTTCGCCCAGCGCTTTCAACACGGCCAGAGCCTCTTCCTGTCGGGCGATGAGGCTCCCTTCTACTCGTCGTTCCACGGGGCTCTGGTCCACGCCAGCGTGGGCTTGGCCGGCCGGCTCAGCGACGCGTCGACGATTGATCTGTATTACATCGGTCGAGGAATCTCGCTGCTCTGCACCGTCGTCGTACTCGTTCTGTGCGCCCTGTTATTTCGCCGCTGGAACATTCGTCTTTGGTGGTTGATTCCACTCGTGCTCGTGTTCTTCGCTGCGCGTCGGGCCACCCAGCACAGCTTCTCCTATCGACCCGACAATTGGTTGCTGATGCTGTCCGTCCTGTCGTGCTACCTGGTGGCAACGCGGCCCGGTCGACGCTGGGCACTCGCTGTCGTGACAATCGCGCCCGTGCTGGCCTTCTTCGTCAAGGCGACTGGCGCAGTGCTGCTGCCGATTGTGGTAGGGGCACTCCTCGTGCAGAAGCGCACCCGGGACGCGGCGCTTTGTGCCGTCGCGGGCGCCGCACTGATGGCTACGTCTATCTCTGTGACCAACGCACTCAGTGACGGAGCCTTTCTCGCGGCCATGCGCAACGCGTCGGGCGTTGGGTACTCCTTCAAGTTGGTGTTCGACTGCCTCAATGTGCCAGTCATGTGGCTGCCCTTGTTCATGCCGGTGTTCTTGCTGCACCGCGTCGGGCTGAGCGAGCCGGAGCCGGCTCGGGAACGAGCCGTTGTCACTGTGTTCTGGGCCGCGAACTTTCTGGTGGCTTGTCTCACGGCGTCCCGTCTGGGATCCAACTCGTATTACTTCCTCGAAGCCTTCTTGTTCGGTCTCCTGCTCACGGTCAGCTGGTTGGCCGATGCCATCAAGGCCGGGGAGCCCGGCCGTAGAGGAAGTCCCCACACGGTCGCGGTAGGTCTAATTCTGGTTCTCAGCGTGCAGGCGGCGCCGAAATTGTTCCCGGAGATGAGCTACATCGCAAAGTACGGCAGGCCGCGCAGGGACATCGCGCTTTCCGAAACCATGAAGTTCCACAAAGACCGCCAGACGATCGTCGAGCAGGTCAAAGAGCTCGCACTCGAGGAGGGGGCGCAGGAGCGCTACGAGTGGCTCTGCCTCAGCGACGATCCGGGCCTCAACGTGTTGCTCGACGATCCGGCGATGATTCATCCGCTGGTGGCGTCGATGATGATCAAGCAGGACCTGCTCGACGCGGACGCTCTGGTCGAGCCCCTGCGGCAGGGCCGGGTGGCCATGGTAGTGCTGACGGGTCGCAAGTGGCGCTATGAGGGGATCAATCGCTTGCCGACACCCGTACAGGCTGCCATCAAGAAGTACTACCGCAGTGTGGACAGCGATACCCGCTACAGCGTGCTCGTCCCCATCGCCGCCCCCTGACTCCAGGGACTGGCGGCAGGGGGCGAACTCGTCGAACTAGAGCTTCCCGATCCAGTAGCCTCCTCGGGCATACATCCACTTCAGCTCCTTGATTCCGGGTTTCGTTGAAGAAGACCCGCCTTTCTTGCGAATGATCATCAGGTCTTCCGGTGTCATCTTCTTGGCCCAGCGTCGGAAGCCCTTCTCTGACCGGTTGCTCGCTCTGAGGTAGCGATACACCTTGACGTCTTCATCCGGCATCATGGCCGCCTCGAACCCCACCATGTACCTCCAAGGTGCGTGGGGGTTCTTCCTGAACGTGTCGTAGAAGACATCCATGTGCGAGTTGTAGATGATGCCGCCACCCTCGCCGACGAATTCTTTCAGTTTTGGTTCGTCGAAATCGAGGTAGCTCCGCGAGGTGGCCTTCGTCCATCGACGATCCAGATCGTTCGTGAAAGACAGGAACAGGACCGTTCCGAAAACCAGCGCCATTCCAATCCGTGAGCCTGAAGCGAGCTTTTGCCTCTGCTTGAGATCGGCGAAGGCGTCCCCCAGCTCGGCAATCATCCAAACGGAGAGCGCAGGAACGCCCAGATCGAACCAGAAGCGCTTGGAGTAGAAGGCGAAGATCCACCCCATGACTCCCAGGATGAAAACGGGGTTCTTGACACTCTTGATGTCCCAGGCGCCCCGCATGTACCGCCAGGCGACGAATCCCAGCACGGCGATCAACATGTATCGATCGCCGTCAAAGGGCCTGAATTCCTCGACCAGAAAGCTGTGCCCCTCGCCTTCCCCAAAGA
Organism: Myxococcota bacterium; assembly: GCA_029941885.1. GTDB lineage: Bacteria > Myxococcota_A > UBA9160 > UBA9160 > UBA4427 > UBA4427. The sequence continues at coordinate 958 of JAPYTP010000217.1, read as the reverse complement.
TCCGTAGCGCGTGCACAATGACCTGTTCCAACAGGGCAACAGGGCTCCCGGTAAGAGCGGCGCCTAGCAGTATCCCGACAAGGGCGCAGTAGCCGAATCTTCTGGCGGCACGCAGCTCACCCGCCAAGACAAAGCTCGCGAAGGGCAAGCCGAAGAGGTACCAGCTGCCGTGCATCCACACGGAGACCGCGATGGCAAGCACCAGCGCGGCATGAATCTTGTTGTCGGGTTTGTACTGGGCGAGCCGCTTCCAGGTGAAAGCGATCAGGAGAATGACGATCATGGTTACGATGTACGGCCTTCCCTGCAGGAGCCGCTTCAACAAGCGTGGGTCTGCCACGGAAAGGATGCTCAAGACCAGAAGCCAGGCTTCTGGAAATCGGGCCATCAAGGCGGGTGTGAACGCGTACAACAGGAAGAGCCCGACGATGGAGAATACCATCAGCTCTTCGACGTTCAGGGAGGCCGCGCTCTGCACCACCGAGAGAAGGGAATGCCAGCCCGTATGCGAGTGCATTCCGATGTCACTCTTGAGAACGAGGACCTCTTCCCAGGCCTTGCCGGAAACCACCTTGGCCGCGTGGCGGCGCACGTCGTCCGGCGGAAAGTACCCGTAGTCCAAAATCTTCAGGGGGATGGCGACAAGAACCAGGCCGACGATCAGCAGCACGATCGCCCTAGCCGTCCTGTCGGTCCTCTCGGAGATCCCCGCTTGGCTGCCTGTGGACAAAGTAGCCCTCGCTTCGAGCCCGCGGTCGATGTTTCAAGACACGCCTGAGGTGTGTACGGACGCCTGTTGCTAGCACGTCGTCCTGGCCTTCACCAAGCTGGACTTCGCCCGCGTTGGACCCTTCGTCCGTGATTCCGAGCGATTTGTCATTCGGCTACTGATCGGCGGAACTGAAAAGCCCCGTTAAAATCCCGATCCCCGAGTTCGTTCCGAGTCGAGGAGAGGATA
>JAPYTP010000216.1 GCA_029941885.1 Myxococcota bacterium | reverse complement strand
AAGCGAAGGGATGTGGTGACCCGCAGCAGATGGGCGAACTCGCACGCAGCGTGATCCCGATTCTCGTTGCGCGCTCGGAAACCGAGGAAGCCCTACACTGGGCAACGCGCTGGAGCGACCTCGCCGTCGAAGAAGGGGAAGCCTTCGAACTCCGAGCCGATTTCGAATCGCACCTGGAACGACCCGCTGCGGAGATCGAATCGCGACGTGCGCTCGCGCGACTCCAGACGGGCCGTGAGCGGAGCACCACCCTCGAGCGTCAGGCGGAGCTCCACCTCGAGTTGGGCCAGGATCTCGACGCGAGCACCGCCCTCGAACTCGCCCTGGAGTCCGACGCAGATTCGCAGGAAATTCTGATCTCACTCTGCGACGTCTATCGTCGACTCGATCGACCGCAGGACCTCGTCCGCGCGCTTCGTCTGCTTGTGGATGTCCTCCCGATGAGCGAGCAGGCAGATCCCCTGGAAGAACTCGCAGCAACGCTGCAGGATGCGCTCGGAGACCTCGACACGGCCATCGTCGTACGCTGGCGACTCGCCGATCTACCCGACGGACCCGCCGAAGCACCACGAAAACTCGAGGCGCTCCTCGAATCTGTGGGTCGTTATGCGGAGCTCGCTCATCTGCTTGCGACCCAGCGCCAGCGGGTCGGAGACGATACCCCCGAAGCCTTCGAACTCGATGTCCGGCGAGCGACGATCCTGCTCGACGCTCTCGGCCACTGCGAGGAAGCAGCTGAGATCTTCTCGTCGCTCCACGAGCGCCATCCCGAGAGTGACGAGATCCTCGACCTGCTCGAGCGCGCCCTGCGGAGCGGGGACGACGCTGCCGGCCTGTGCGGACTTCTCGCGCGACGCGCGGAATGGGAAGCGGACGAAGAACGCCGAGCAGCCTTCCAGCTCGAATGCGCCCTCCTGATGGAAGAGACTCTGGGCGAGCCTCATCAGGCTTGTGACCTCTACGAGAAAATCGTTGCGGACCACCGGGAGTCGGACGCGGCGAACACGGCCGATCGTCGCCTCGAAACCCTACTCGAGTCCACCTCACAATGGGAACGACTGCGAGACCGACTGAAGACACGAGCGGAATCACTGCCCGAAGAGGAACAGGCGACGATTCGCGAACAGCTCGCGACACTCTGTCGAGATCGACTGAGCGACATCGCCGGCTGCGCCGAACAACTCGAGATCATCGCCCAGCTCGGGATCGACCGGACCCGCGTCTGGCAACAGCTCGAACAGATTTATGCCCAGGAGCTCGATCGCCCCAGGGACTGGCTGCGTGTGGTCGCAGCGGAACTCGATTGCGAGCCGTCCGCGGAGCGCGAATTTACGCTGAGGGTGGGGGCCGCGCGACTCTGCCTCGACCAGGACCGTCGGCCGGAGGGGCACGAGGTCGGCGAGGCCTACGAACACTACGAGCGGGTCCTCGAACTCGACCCGAGCCATTCCGAAGCCGCGGAAGTCCTCGCGATGCGTTTCGCGAACGAGGGCCGCTACGACGAAACGGTCCGCATCCTCGAAGCCCGCCTTGCGAGTGTCGGAGAATCGGACGGGCCCGAAGCGGCGGAGCTTCGACTGCGGCTCGGTGGCCTCTGCGCCGGTCCGCTCGAGGACGACCCCCGTGCCCAGCTCTTTTTCGCGCGTGCGCTGGAAACCCTCGGCCCGGTCCCCCAGGTCGCCGACCCCCTCGCCGATCTCTACCTGCGGACCGAAGCGCACGAAGCGATGAGCAAGCTGGCGCAGGCCGTCCTCGAGAGGTCGGACGGTCGGCCGGCGGACCTGGCCTGGCGGATTCGACTCGGTGCGAGTGAGAACGCGCTCGGCCGCCTCGACGAGGCCGCGATCGCCTACCGAGCGGCACTCGCCGAATCGCCGAATGATCGCGAGATCGAGTCGGCGTTGATCGATCTCTACGAGCGCGTAGGCGAGATCGAGCCGCTCACCGAGTTGCTTGAGAAGCGTCTGCCCTACGCACGCGAAGACGAGATGATCGACCTGCGCCTTCGGCTCGCGCGCCTGCATGCAGAGGGACGCAACGACCCCACCGAGGCACTCAGACATCTCGAGTCGATCCTCGACTCCCATCCGCAGCACCGTGACGCGTTCGACCGCGCCATCGATCTCGCCGAACGTAGCCAGGACCACGAGCACCTCCTCTCGCTCCTCGACCGATCCCTCGAAACTCCGCTGCCGGATGCCGAACGCGCGACAATCCTGGAACGCCGCGCCCATCTTCTCGCGAACGAACTCGACCGCCCGGATCAAGCCGTTCTGAGCTTCCGAGAGTCGCTTGCCATCGACCGGGGTCGAGTGAGCGCTCGCACCGCGCTGCGCACGCAACTCGAGCGCCTCCAGCGTTGGCCGGCGGTCCTCGACTGTCTCTTCGTCGAAGCAATGGAATCGGACGGCACATGCCGCTACGAACTCTTCGAAGAAGCCGCCGAGCTCGCCTGGACGCAGATCAGCCCCGATGCATCGCTCCCCTGGCTCGCCCGTCTGCGAGAGGAGCGGCCCGACGATCCCGAACTCTACGCGCGGCTGGCCGAGGTGCATCGGCAAGCCGGTCGTTTCGAGGCCACCCTGCGCGCACTCGACGACGAACTCGACCGCCGCAGCGACGACGGAGAACGCCGCACGCTTTATCTCCAGCGAGCGCGCCTTCTCGAACGCGAGCTGCACTCGCCGGGACGCGCGATCCACGCCTATCGGGAAGCGCTCGAACTGAGCGACGACAAGGGGGGAATCCTCGCGGAACTCGATCGGCTCTACGACCTCATGGGCCGATCCCCGGAACGCGCCGAGATCCTGGAAGCGCGAATCGAGCTCCTCGGGGGCGGCGACTGCTTCGAACTTCGCCGAACCGTCGCCGCACTCTACAGTGCGAGGCTCTCGAAGCCGGAACGAGCGATTCCGCATCTCGTCGCCAACGTCGAAGCCCGACGAAACGATCCGCCGGACGAGATGGCTGCCCTCGGTGCCCTCGACGCGGTACTGCGCGCGTGTGGTCGACACGATCAATGGGTCGGCGTCGCCGAGCGCGAACTCGAAGTCGTCACGAGCGACGCAACCCTCGACGAAAACACGCGGATCGAGTTCAAACGCTACCTGCACGAGGAACTCGCGCGAACGTATGACACCCTGTTGGGCGATAGCGAACGTGCCCTCGGGCATCTTCGCGCGCTCTGCAGTGAGGGGAACGAAGTCGACAGTCCACTCGGCAAGCGTTTCCGCTCGCTGCTCCGTCGCACCGGGAAACTGCCCGAACTCGCGACGGAACTGACAGCCCACATCGAGAGCGGCGCGGGAGACCCCGTCGCCTGGCTCGAACTCGCGCGGCTCCGAGAAGAGGTCCTGCTGGATCTCGCGGGAGCCCGAGAGGCCTATTGCGAAGCCGAAGTCGATCACGGGCTCCGACTCGACGCGCTGCGCGGGCGACGCCGCTGCAGCGAACGGTTGAGGGACTGGCAAGGACTCGCGGACGCCATCGAAGCGGAGTACGGGCTCGAGGACGCCCTCCATCGCGGCGAGCGGGCGGCATTGGCGCGACGGCTCGGAGATGTCTACTGGCAACGACTCTCCGACGGAGAAGGCGCCACGCGCGGCTACCGGCTCGCGCTCGATCTCGATGCCAACGATCTCGAAGCGCTGCGATCCTTGATCCTCGTTACGGAATCGCTCGCCGACGCGTCCGATTCAGTCGCGCTCTATCACCGCGAACTCGAGATCCTCGCCGAAGCGTCCGAAACCCGCTCACGCCAGCGAGAGATCTGGCTGCGACTCGCAACACGATCGAGCGAGGACCGCAACCGGCCCGATGAAGCGATCGAGGCGTACCGCGCTGCCGAGAAGATCGAACGCCTCGGCGCCAGCGACGAGCTCCGTCTCGCACGCTTGTTCGAATCGACCGACGACACCCAATCGTTCTGCGAGACGCTGGGGCGCTGGTGTGACCGCGACGATTCCGGAGCCGAGGTCTCGGACCATCTCCAACTCGCCCGTGCACTCGTCTCGCGACAGGATTCCACAACGGCGCTGGCCCGATGTGAGCGGGCGACTGCCATTGCGCCCGAATCGGGCGCGGCCTGGGCCCTGCTCGCGAGTCTCGAGCGGGACGCCGAGGAGCCCGAGAAATCCGCTGCGGCCTTCGAGCGCGCGGCGGATCATTCGCCCCCGGGCGAAGCTGCGCGTTACTGCACCGAAGCCGCCGCGTGCCTCTCGAAACTCGACATCGACCGATCTCATCGACTGCTGCTGCGAGCGATCGGACTCGACCCCGCCGCGCTGGCCGCCCACGTCGCCCTCACCCGCGTCTCCCACGAGCTCGATCGCCCGAGCGAGACCCAGCGCGAGGCGGAACGCTCACTCGAACTCGCACGCGCCCAGCCTCTCGAGGACGCGGCGGCCCTCGAAGTCGCGGTGCTGGGCGGCCGTGCCGCCCGGCGATTGGGCCATCGCGACGCGAGTCGGACCCTCTACGAAAACGCACTCGAGATCGACTCGAACCAGATCGAGGCCCTGGAAGGGATCGGCCTCGTCCACTACGAGGATGGCGACTTCCTTGCGGCTCGGACCCACTTCGAACGGCGAATCGATCTCGAAGGCGAGAATTCCGATCGCGCGCGCCAGCTAGCGATCATCGCTCGCGGCCTCGAAACCGAGAATCATCTCGACGCGGCGTGGGCTCGCTACGAGGAGGCCATCGACGAGGATGGCTCCCTCGAGGAGGCCCACGAAGGCGTGGTGCGTGTCCACGAACGAGCGGCCCGGCCCGACGAGGCGCTCGATGCGCTCGAACGTTGGTCGCAGGCATCGCATTCGCCGGAGACGCGAGCGCGGGCCAGTCTGCGCGCCGCAGAACACGCGCTCGCGCTCGAGGATCGGAGCCGGGCGATCGGCCAGCTCGAACGCGCAACCGAGGCGGATCCCCGACTCGCGGCGGCGTGGGTCCTGTTGTGCGAACTGATCGGGGAGAGCGGTCCCGACTCCGACGTTCGAACGCTGTGTGTCCGCGCACTCGACGCAATCGAACCGAGTTCCCTGTCCGCCCAGATTTCCTTACGGGCGGCGCGGCTGGCGGAGATCGCGGGACAGAGCGACGAAGCCCGGGAGCGCTATGCGGAAGCCTCCCGCTGGGATCCTCGAGCGAGCGACGCGGTTCTCTGCGAGTCTCGCCTTGCACGCCTGGCGGGCGACTGGGCCGAAGCGGACAGCGTGCTCGCGCGTTTCCTCGAGGCCCATCCGGATCCGGAGAGTCCGAGCCTCGCCCATGTGCATCTCGAGCGCGGCCGACTGCTGTCGGGCCCGCTCGAGGACTTCGATCGAGCGGTGTCGTCCTACGAGTCCGCGCTCGCGCTCCAGCCCGAGATGGGGGTCGCCCGAACTTCGCTGGCGAGCCTGCTCCTGCATGCACCGGATCGATGGCGCGAAGCCCTCGCACTGCATCGGAAAATTCTCGAAGCCTCCCCGACGACCGCCAACTCGCTTCGTGCAATCGGCCAACTGGCCAGGCAGCGGGGCCAATTCGAGATCGAGGGCGGCGCTCTGGCGGTGCTTCACGCGCTCGGATTGGCGTCTCCTCAAGAAGAGGCGGCCGCACCCTCCGCCCTCCAATTCCCGATCCACCCCGGTCCACCGATGGCGCGGCCCGACGGAGAACGACTCCGCCGGCTGTCTCATCAGGTCAGTGTCGAACTCACCGGCGTGCTCGCGGGTACCGGTTCGGATCTTCCGCAATGCGACGACACAAAAATCGCCGACGCGATTCGACAGATCACATCCATCGAGGACGAGCTTTCCGCGCCGGGGCTCTCCCGACTCGAGCCCGAGCAGCGCCGAACCTTCTTCTCGACGCTGGCCGCGCTCTTCCTCGACCCGGGCGGCAACGGACAGGAATCGCACTACCGCGCCGCCCTCGAAGAAGCCCTCGGGCGCTGGGCGCGCCGAAAGATCCGAAGAGTCATCGAGGAAACGACACTCAGCGAAATCGAGGCGATGGATCACCTGGCATGGGGTGACGAACTGCGAGCCATGGCGGCGGCCCATGCCATCGATCGCAATGGAGGCGATCTCCGATGCGTGCTTCGCGCGATGCTCATGCTCGACGGATCGACACCCGAACAACCCGCCTTCGATAGTGCAGAGATCGGGACATTGGCCTCGACCTCCGAGCCCACGCGGCGCTTGCTGACACGTATCACCACGCTGCTTTGTGAACGACTCGAGAGAAGCTGATCCAAGAAAGAGGCGAAGGAATCATGTCCCGACGTACCCCCAAGAACACGCGAAAGCACCGCCGCATGACGGTCCGCATGCTCGTCGACTACCAGGCGCAGGGCGGGATCCGTTGCGACTACGCCACCACCCTCGGCGCAGGCGGGATGTTCTTGGAGACGGACCTGCGCATGAGTCGGGGCGACATCGTCAAGGTTCGGTTCCGAATTCCCGGTGGAGCAGAACTTCACGAACTCGAATCGCGTGTCACCTGGTATCACGCCGCCCGAGAAGAATCGGATGGAAGTCTGCGCACACCGGGTGTCGGACTTCAGTTCGCCGACCCGACGCTCACTGCGAGCCTGGCCCGAGAGCTCGAAGACTATTCCGCCTAGACGGACGAACCTGCGCTAGATCGCCGCCGCTTTCGCGACGGCGCGAACCAGACGATGATGAAGCGAATGACCGCCTTTCTCGACCGAGACGTGGGCGCGAAGCGGCGCTCCCAAAAGGGCGAGATCTCCGACCAGATCGACGACCTTGTGACGGACGAACTCGTCGTGGAAGCGGAGCCCCTCCTGATTGAGAATCTTCTCCTCATCCAACACCACCGTGTTCTCGAGGCTGCCCCCCTGCGCGAGACCCTCGGCTCGGAGCGCTTCGAACTCGTGGAGAAATCCGAAGGTGCGGGCTCCTGCGAGTTCGCGCGCAAAGCAACCCTCATCGAAATCCAATAGCGCAAGCTCCTGGCGGCCGATGCGAGGATGGTCGAAATCGATCGCGTAGGTGATCTGCAGTCGGTGCGAAGGCGCCGCGCGGATGAAACGTTCCCCGTCCCGAATCTCGATCGGATCGGACAGCGTGATCACCGGTCGTTCCGCAGGAAGCCGTTCCCGACCGGCCACGGTCAGCGCATCCAATACGGGCAACGCGCTCCCGTCCATCGCGGGCAACTCCGGCCCATCTACGTGGATTCGGACATTGTCTATTTCCAGGGCGTAGAGGGTTGCGAGCAGGTGCTCGACCGTCGAGATCTGAGCCTCGCGCGGATCGCCCTTGCCCGACGGATCGCTTTTCGCCGCCAGTGTCGTCGCCCGGGAGCTCGAATGGAGGGAACGATGGGAAGCCGGGATTTCGATGTCGGCCGCCCCGGCCTCGCCCGGACGAACGAAGACGATGCCCGAATCCAGGGGGGCCGGGTCCAATACGACCCGAACCGGAACGCCCGAGTGGAGACCGAGTCCGCTCCACTCAACGGGCCGCGCGATCGTCGATTGTTTCACCGCGTCTCCACTGGATGCCCGGTCGAAATGCCTGAATCCAAGCGAAGGACGTTCGGACGGAGCCGATCTCACTTCGAGAAGAACCGGGGGTCTTCGATTAGAAGGATGGAACGCAGGGTAGCGTGGGCGTTCGAGACGGTCATCGCAGGCCGCGACCACACGAGTCAGGGAACGGTGCGGTCCATTTCGGCGGAGTTCGCCAGACTGTCGCGGACCTCGGCCAGGATCTCGCGCGCCGACTGATATCGATTGGCCGGATCTTTCTCGAGACAGCGCTCGACGATGAGCGACAGACCGGAGGGCAGATCCGCTCGCAGATCCTGGATCCTCGGCGGCGCGGTATGTACGTGGTGATACGGAATATTCCCTTCCTTGAAGGGAACGGTTCCCGTCGCCATC
>JAPYTP010000215.1 GCA_029941885.1 Myxococcota bacterium | reverse complement strand
ATGAAGGACGATCAGAGCAATCCCATGACCCAATCCATCCCCTCGAAAAGCTCCCCATCCTCGAGCCGGAAGCGCCTGGCGCTCTTGCTCCTCGCCGCCACGCTTCTCGCGACCGCGTGCGGGGGTTGGCCTCGGACGACCTCGAACGGTGTCGCGACTTCACCCGACTCACCCGACTCCCCGGAGTCCGTCGGACTGTCGAGCGAAGCGCTCGGGCGGCTCGACCGGGTTCTCGAGGGCTATGTCGATCGCAGCCAGATCCCGGGCTATCAGCTCCTGATCTCACGCCGCGGCAAGCTGATCCACGAGAGCGTCTATGGGCAGATGGATATCGAGGCCGAGCGCGCGCTGCGTCCAGACACGATCTACCGGATCTATTCGATGTCGAAAGTCATCACCGGCGTGGCGACGATGATCGCCTATGAACGCGGGAGCTTTCTTCTGAACGATCCGATCTCGAAATATTTTCCCGCCTTCGACGAGATGGGCGTGATGGAGTGGGACGAGAACGGCGACACTCGGATCGTCCCGGCCGAGCGCGAGATTACGATCCTCGATCTGCTCCGACACACCTCCGGGATCAGCTACCACTTCATCGCCCCGCCCCCCCTCGGCCAACAGTACGTGGACGCCAGTCTCACCCCCGGAATCCGCCCGCTTCCCGTCACGACGAGCCTCGGTAACGCTGGAGTCGACGAGGAGGCGACCCTCGAAGACATGGTGGAACGCCTCGCACGACTCCCCCTGATTGCTCAACCCGGAAGCGGCTGGTACTACGGCATCAACATGGATGTCCTCGGCCGACTGATCGAGGTCAGCTCCGGACAGCCCTTCCCCGAATTCCTCGAGGAACACCTGTTCGCTCCGCTCGGGATGACAGACACCGCATTCTACGTGCCTGGCGACAAGGTCGACCGCTTTCCTGCACTCTACGGAGCAGCCCCCGAGGGCGGAATGAAACTCATCGATCCGCCTCGCACCAGCAGCTACCTCGTACCGCCCGCGATGCCCGGCGGCGGCGGCGGACTCGTCGCGAGCGCCTCGGACTACATGCGCTTCGCGCAGATGCTCTCGAACGGAGGTCAGCTCGAGGGCCGGCGCGTGCTGAGCCCACGCACGGTCGAACTCATGATGTCCAACCATCTCTCCCCCATCGATTTTGGGGTTCGACCGCTGCGCTACTTGGCGGGAGAGGTCTACGCAAACGGCGGCCTGGGGGTCGGCTTCGGACTCAGCGGCAGCGTGATCACCGATCCGGCGCTGACAGGGCTCCCTGTCTCGCAGGACACCTTCGGGTGGGGCGGAGCAGCGAGTACTTTCTTCTGGGTCGATCCGGAGGAGGAAATCACGGTCGTATTCATGACCCAACTCCTGATCTCGAATACCTACCCACTTCGCGCACACCTCCTGAAGGGGGTGAACTCGGCGCTGCTCGACTAGCAAAAGACGAGGGACGCGCGAGCCCTTCGCCCGCGCCGCCACCGACCTCGCTCGTGCGTCGGGAAATACCCATTCGCGACACGAAGCAGAAATGTGTCGCAATCGCGACCGACAGTCTCGCTCTGATTCCCCTTCCCAAAGCGATTCGGGTATGCAGACGGCCTCCGCTACTCGATAATGGAGGTCGCAACCCGTACCAGTCGGGCTCGGCTCGGCTGTGGAGGCACGATGAACCGACGCACTCGTTTCCTGGTTCGAAGTTCTCTTCTCCTACTCGCTTTCTCCACGATCGCATTCCACGCCCGTTGTCCCGGACTCGATCCCATTGCCAGATTGGAACTCGAAGCGGCCGGCGTCAATAAATACGTCGGAGAGTTCACCCCTGCGACCTCGGAGGACGCGGGAAATGGCTGGACGAAACACACCTTCGATCCAGACGGCGGGAACGGTCCCATCTGCATCGCCGGCACCCCGCTCACCGTCTTCACCCGTCCTGGCACGCACCCGCGCAAGACCCTCATCTTCCTCGACGGCGGAGGCGCTTGTTGGCAGGATTTCTATTTCTGCTCAGTGCTCGCCGATGAGGACGCTCCCCCGGATGTCGGGATCTTTGCCTCCTCCTTCGACACCGGTACCGAGGTGATCGACAACCCGCTATCCGAGTACTCGATCGTGGCCGCGAGTTATTGCGACGGATCCGTCTGGGCCGGCGACAACGACGTCGTCGATGGGAACTTCCCCTTCGGACCCGTGCGGTTTCACCGGGGTCTGCGAAATCTGACGGCCACCCTCGATCTGGCCCGGGCGGAATTCGGATTGCCCAGAAAGCTCTTCCTCTCTGGCTCGAGCGCCGGTGGCGTCGGCGCCGCCGCCCTCGCCCCGAGCCTCGCACGCTTCGTGTTCGGCAACTTTCCCAGGATCAAGGTCTTCAACGACGCCGGTCCGGTCGCCACCAACATCTTCCCGATCCCACCGGTTCTCGAAGCCATCGCGGCCCGGGAAGCGGACTGGCAGATCTCGCAGTTCTATCCGGAAAGCTGCACGGAATGCTCTCCCTATGCCCAGCCCACCGAGTTGATCAAATGGCGACTCGGACGCGACAGCGGTCTGGCGGAGTCCTTCTACAGTACCGATGGCGACTCGACGAATCGGTTCTTCCTCGCGATTCCGAACCAGGAGATATATCGGGCCCTGATCACGAGCGTGCACGGGGACGTGAATGCCACGTTCCCGGACACGTACAAGACCTTCATCCGAAGTGGCGACGACAGCCATACCGCGCTCGCTACGCCGCTCTTCTATGTCGGCACCGCCAACGGCGTTCCGCTCCATGAATGGACGGATGATTTCGTGCACAACCGCCCGGGTTGGATCGACATCGTCGAGGACTTCGTCCCCGTGCCCTAGGTCTTCGCTCCACTGCCCCGGCAGACGGAATCGACCCAAGAGCCCTCCCCACCCACTGCAGTGGATCGGGGAGGGCTTTTCTGTTTGAATCCGGATGCGGCGGCGAATCCGCCGACTGAACCACAATCCGAGGTGCCCCGATGAATCCCGAAGACCTGATCCTCGTAAGCGTCGACGATCACATCTGTGAACCCAGAGACGTATTCGAAGGCAGATTGCCGGCGAAGTACCAGGCCGATGCACCGAAGGTCGTAGAGAACGAGTCGGGCCGCGAGCAGTGGTGGTATATGGGAAAGCCCGGACGCAATCTCGGTCTGAACGCGGCCGCTGGAAAACCGCGCGAGTATTTCAATACCGATGCCCACCGCTACGACGAGATGCGCAAGGGTTGTTGGGATGTCGACGAACGTGTGCGTGACATGTCAGCGGGGGGGATTCTGGCAGGACTCAATTTCCCGAACTTCACGGGTTTCGCCGGCCAGGTGCTGAATCAGGGGCCGGACCCCGATATGAATGTCGCGATGATCCAGGCCTACAATGACTGGCATGTCGACGCATGGTGTGGTGCCCATCCCGGACGCTTCATCCCGTGCGGCATCCTTCCGCTGTTCGACCCCGCGCGTGCCGCGGAAGAAGTTCACCGACTCGGCACGAAGGGCTGTCATGCGGTCACTTTTTCGGAGAATCCCGAAGCACTCGGGATGCCATCGATCCACTCGGGTGAGTGGGATGCCCTGTTCGCGGCCTGCTGTGACGTCGGAACGATCCTGTGTTGTCATATCGGCTCGTCGTCCCAGAGTGCCTCGACGTCGACCGATGCCCCCCCCTCGGTTCCGATGAATCTGTCCTCGGCGATGGCCATCTACACGTTGGGCGATCTCATATGGAACGATGTCTGGTGGCGCTTTCCCGACTTGCGTTTTTCCCTGACCGAAGGCGACGTCGGGTGGATCCCCTATTTCCTGTGGCGCGCGGAACACGTCCAGAATCGGCATAGCGGTTGGACGAAGCACGAGTTCCCCGACGGCATGGGCCCCTCGGATGTCTTTCTCAAGCATGTCCTGTGCTGTTTCATCTCCGACCCGATCGGAATCGAGCTCCGAGATCACTTCAATCTCGAAAATCTGTGCTGGGAATGCGACTACCCGCACAGCGACACCAACTGGCCCAACTCACCCGAGGAGTTGGCGCCACTTCTCTCCGAGCTGTCGGATTCGGATATCAATCGCATCACGCACGAGAACGCGATGCGTCACTATCAATTCGACCCCTTCAAATATCGCGACAAGGAAGAGTGTCGTGTCGGCGTACTGCGAGCAGAAGCGGCGGACGTGGACACGGTGACTCGTGTCGGGCGCAAGGCGGACGAACGCGATCGCAACCATTTCCGCAACCTCGCTCGAGGGTTCCAGGCTCTCGAAGAGAAGGACGAGGCGGAAGCCAGCCAGGATTGAGGCGACGGACAGAAGGGACGGGGCGGCAGGTGCCTCGTCGTCGGGGGGTCAGCGGAGCTTGGGGATGACCAGTTCGCCCGCGGTGCGGATGCTGCGGGCCACCATCTCCTGGGAGATATTGCCCATCTGCATCAGGCACATCAGACGATCGACGCCGGCTTCCTGGTAGCGGTCGAGCTTGCGAAGACAGGTCTCGGCATCCCCGATGATCACGGAGTCGATGGGCTCGAGGGCCTCGTAGGCCTCGACGGGATCGATCTCCTGATTAGCCCATTGCCGGTTCATGAGCCGAACGATCGGATGGGGGTCGTTCAGGTCTCCGCCGGCCTGGTCAGCTCCGGCCACGATTCGATCCTCGCTGTGGTCCCAGAGCGGGGTCCGGTCGCGCACGGTCTCGACCCACAGTTCCCGAGGCACGCCAAAAAGCCTGGGCTGGGCATTCATGAACCAGAGCGCCGCCTCGCTCGCCCGGCTATCGATCGCCTGCTCGCGGGTCTCGGCACAATGGAAGAAGGCGAATACGGCGCGCTGATCGTTGATGAACTCGCCCACCGGGTCCGCATCCTCCTGCCCGCGGCGATAGGCGTCGAATAGCACCTCGAGCTGCTCGACGGGCTGGAGCATCACCGTTGCCAACACCCCCACGCCGAATCGACCCGCCCCTTCGAATCCTTCGGGCGTCGCGGCCGTGACCCAGAGCGGCGGATGCGGGCGCTGTACGGGTTTGGGAACGACCTGCCGCGGCGGAATGGTAATCCGCTCGCTCTTCCACTCGAATACGTCCCGCGACCACATCTGTGGGATCATCCGCAGCGCCTCCGCCACTTCGGCTCGGGTCTGGTCGGGATCTGCACCGAAGGTTTCCCACTCGTTGGGGACCGACCGTGCGATCCCGAGTTCGAGACGACCGCCGCTCAGGTTGTCGAGAAAGGCGCCCCGCTCGGCGATCCGCATCGGGTGATTGATGGCAAAGGGTCCCAACACGCCGGAGTGTCCAAGGCGCAGACGTTCCGTGTGCTGGGAGATGGCAGTGAGCATCATCTCCGGCGCCGACGAATAGCTGAAGGGCGGAAAGCCGTGGTGTTCCACCGCCCACCAGATCCCGAATCCTGCCTTGTCGGCGAGCTTCGCCTGCTCGATCGCGTCCAGATACAACTGCTGCTCGAACCCGTCACCGCTCGAGTCGGCACACTGCAATTCGGAAAAGACATCGAGGATCATCGCTGGGGCTCCCGCGGAGAAGGATCGACAGCCTTCCCGACATCCGACCCCCGTTCCGACCCGAATTCTTTTCGGTCGGCCGAGATGCGGCATCCTGGCGACTGACGGTCCAGGCTATTGGGTAGCGCCGTATCATCCGAACCGCCGGCGAAAATACAGCGTGAATGACACCGATCGAGCCGACCACCATCCAGGGGACGACGAGGCAGCTCAGCCAGCCACGACGAATAGCGCGACAATGCAGCCGAGGCCGGCGAAATAGAAAGCGAGCGAAGCTGCCATTGGTCGATGAGGTAGAAGACCGGGTGACCCAGGCAGGCCAATACGAAGGCAACCGCAAAGGGTGCTGACTCCTCGGACGGCACACCCGACAAATGCGCCGTCGTGACGGCGGCCGAAACCCTTCAGCCCTCGATGGACAACACCCGGTTGGGGTAATAGCGAACAGCCCGCTCGACTCCGGGTCGAAGCCCCTCTTCCGGTGACTCGACGACCAACTCGACATGATCATATGCGCCGGGATTTTCGACGACCCGAAACACTTCGGGTGCTTCATCCTGACAGACTCCGTGTCCCTGGCAGAGCGCGGGATCGATCTTGATCTTCAAGGATCAATGCTCCTCAAACCCGCCGCCGGTACTTCACCCGGCAGGGATCACTCGGTCGCAGGATCAGCGACGGCATGGAATCGACGATCGCCTCGGGCTCTCCCACGATCTCGAAGTCGTACCGGGACAGAAGCGCGCAGAAGATCGACTTCAGCTGCAGCAGGGCGAAGGCGTTCCCGACGCATTTTCGAGCACCCCCGCTGAAGGGGATGTACGCAAAGACATTATCCGAGGGAACGCGCGTCGGATCGAAGCGCTCCGGATCGGGGAAATACTCCGGAACGCGATGCGACACGAAGGGGGAGATCAGGACGGTGTCGCCGACCGGAATCGTATTGCCCTTGTACTCGAATTCCTGCATCACCTGTCGCATGAGCGTGCAGAGCGGCGGGTGGAGATGCAGCACTTCGACGACGAATCGCTCCAACAGCGGGATCTCGCGCAACGAGGCGTACTCGAGATCACGTGTTCCCCCGTAGATGGCGTTGACCTCCGAGACGATATCGCCCACGAACTCTTCATTGCGAGCGAGTTCGACGAGAGTCCAGGCCGCCGTATTCGAACTCGTGTGAAATCCGCCGAACATGATCCAGACGACCATGCCCGGAATCTGCTCGTCCGGAAGCTTCGAGCCGTCGACATACTCCGCGTTCATGAACGTGTCGAGCATGTCGAAATATTGCCCGTCACCGCCGACAGCCCCCCCCCCGCACGGCGCTCTTCGATCACCTCCATCACGATTTCCTGCAGGCGCGCGCGCACGATCTCGCTTCTCGAAGGCTTCCCCCGCAGCGTAGGGATCGAGGATCGCGTCGGCGGAGACGGCACTCTCGAGGTCGTGGTAGAGCGATCCGAACTCCTCCGTCAATTTATTGCGAAAATCGGTGCCCATGAGGCAATGCGTCGACGTCCGGAGCAGGAGCGCCTGAAGCTCGTCCACGACGTCGATCTCCCCTTCGTCGCTCCAGTCCTCGATCCAATCTTCGACTTCCTTTGCGATCACCCCGGCGTAGCCACGCATTTTCGATGCACGCAGCGCATTCGCTTGCATCTTGACCTGCTGACGTTCGAGCTCGAGTGGCGCGCCGTACTGAATTCCCTCGCGAAGACCGGGACCCTGTATCTATACGGGGCCGCCGCCGAGAGCTGGTCATCCGAAGCGCGAAAAACCGCTTCGTGCGCGTCGGGCCCGACCATCAGGATATTACGCATGCCCCCGAGATCGATTTCACCCAGCTCGCCACATTAGTGATAGGCGCGCAGCAGGAAATGTGCGGGGTTGTGGAGGAACTCCTCGAAATGCCCCATCTCGGACTTTGCCCCACTCACCGGGTTAATGGGCATCGACTGACCCATGCTTCTACTCCTTCGTTCGCTCGGAGACGCGTTCTCGCGCTCGTACATAACCAGACACCGGCTTCGGGCTCATTCCGCCGCGCCCGAATCCGTCCTGGCCGCTCGCCCCGCTGCCGATGCATCGAGGTGCCCGGCCGCGACCATCCAGGCGATCAGATCCCGAAAGGAATCCTCGGCGCCGATCGGGTCGCGTCCCAGGATTCTACACGCTTCCCGGTCGTCGATCGCCACGCTGCGCGTCAGAACCTCCGCCGCCTCGTAGGTCAGCTGAACGGGCCGACCGAGGTGCTGGGCGAGGTCGCCGAAACGACCGAAGATCCGCAGCAACCAGCCGGGCATCCGTTGAGCCGCAATAGAACGCCCCGAGAGCGACTCGAGGAGCGCGTGATAGCGGTCGTGGCGCACGTAGAA
>JAPYTP010000214.1 GCA_029941885.1 Myxococcota bacterium | reverse complement strand
CCCCTCTACCACCATCGTCGAAGACGCGCCGACGCCCCATCCCCCTCCCGCAAAAACAAGCCAAGATCACTTCGCGAAATTTTCAGGGCCGACTCTTCCCACGAGTTGACTCGACCGGAGAATGAATCCGCGCGACTTCGGCCTATGGTCACGAGGAAGATCGACTGAGGGAATAGGCAAAACAAGCTGCGTTTTCCGCACCGCCGATACTACGCATTCTGACAACTAAGCCCCGGTGGGGATAGGTGGCCCCTTTCGGGGGCCCCACGCCTTCCCCCGCTCGCCCCGGTTTCTCGACGAACCGACGCCGACGTCCGACCCCCTCTGGGATCCCTCGCTCCAGACGCTCGACTTCGGGGGGCGCGGATACACCCTCGAATCGAGCGTCGGCGAGACCGTGATCCGCGACGCACACAGCCCACACCGAAGCAGGCGCATCTGCGCGACGGGCGACAACTATTGGAGCGATCCGCCCAGATCGTCTGGCCGGAGCGGGCGCTCCTCTTTCGAGAGGGGTCCGACTACGTGCTCACGACGACACGCTCGAACATGCCGATGGCGTACGATCGAGGCCGTACGGGCTCCTGGATCGGTCTGCCCGAGCCGGGTCTCGAGGGCCTCTGGATCGGCCTCATCGCTCTGGGCTGGGCGGCTCGGCGATGGGATGCATAGGTCAAACGCGCTGCGCACGGATATTTCAAGCTGCGCTTTCACCACCGCCGATGCTAGGTATTCTTACAAGTGGGCCCGGACGGAGCTAACTCGCACCATCCGTGCCGATCTGGAAACAACGCCCGGCTGGGGCTCCTTCGCGCTCTCCTGGGGTGGGCGGGAATACGCTCACGCTCGCGACGCACTCGGACGCGGGTGGGACCGCAGACTCGCACACGACCCACACTAACAACTGTTCGGCCTAAGCGCGCCATCAAGCAACGAGCTCCCGAGGAACACTTCCATTCGGAGGGGCACACGCAGCATGTCCAGTATCGGCGGTGGCAAAATCCAGCTCGAAACCCCTATCGCCAGACATTGAAACGGCCCCCGCATCCGATATGGGTGGCCGCTGCGGTCGGGGAAACCTCTTGAACCCGTTCTTACCAGAATGTATGGTGGCTGAGACCGGGACTAGGAGTCAACGTTATGCCTCAGGTAAAGATCGAAAATGCGCGGGGCCGCCTCTTTGCCGCGCTGCGGACGCTTCTCCTCGTGCTGCTCTGGTTGCTCCTGCCGCAAAGCGCAGACGCCGAAGTCTGCTGGGCGTACACCGACACAGCGACCGCCCTGGTACCCCTGCAGTGCGTTCAGCAAGGAGACATGACCACGTCCTGTAGCTGGAGCCCCGCCTGCAACACCGATCTCGACCCGAGTGACTGCTGCGTATCGACTGCCGCCCCCTCCGCGACCCAGACCATCGGCGCCATGCACAACAAATGGCACGAGTGCCTCGGAAACGTAGGCACCAATATTTCACCGCCGCCCCCCGGTCGTGGACAGCGCTGGTCCGCCTTCCACCGGCAGCTCGAGAGAGATTTCAACGAATACCGAGAGCCAACATGGCCGAAGATCGATTCCCTCGAATGGTGCCCGGGTATGAACATGCCCTACGGACATTTTGGGGGCGGGCTCTCCTTTGGCGATCATCCTTATGATTGCGGGATCGGTCTCAATCGCCCAAATGACGTGGCCTGTGATAATTGCACGGCCTTCAGCCAGTGCCTCTTCCTGACGGTAGGTGGAGTGCCTGGAGGACCCACAAGCTGCTCTGCGACAAGTGGCTGCAGCGCGGGCGGCGTGACCTTCCCCTACACGTCCCTCGATCAGTTCACATCGATCGACGAGATCTCTACCCTGCTGGACGCCTACTTTCACGGCGATATGCACAGTGCCGTCGCCTTCGCGGACGGCAGCGGTTATGTGGCAGACGCTGGCAACCCGAGTTGCTCGACGCGGGATGCAATGTTCTGGCGCCTCCACAAAGCGCTCGATGACGTGGTCCGCGCATGGCAGGATGATAAGGCCGTTGACGTAACACTCGTCATCGACCGGTCCGGTAGCATGGGCAGCGCTTCCGGTACAGGGGTGGGCACACGCCTCGACAACGCGAAAGAAGCGGTGGACATGTTCGCCGATCTGCTCGAAGAAGGGCGCTCCGACGGCGGAACGAACCGTCTCGGGATCGTCTCCTATTCTTCGAATGCGTCTAATGCAGCCATGAACATGGCGTTGACGGATGTCGATGCGACCCTTCGCGATCTCGGCGGGCCCTTCGACACGACGTTGACCGCCATCAGTTCGGGGGGGGGAACCTCGATTGGCAGTGGCATCGAGGGCGCCGTCGCCCAACTTTGCGCCGGCGGCGACTGTCAGGGCTTCATTGCGGGCCCCGGCGAGAATCAGCGCAAGGCCATGCTGCTGCTCACCGACGGCCGCGAGAACACCTCGCCGTGTCTCGAGCCGGGCTGCGCTTTCGGCGGCGGCGGAACCGTGATCGACTACAGCAAGTTGGACACCGCCCAACTCTGTGCGGTGGGGCTCGGCAACGCAGCGTCGATCAATGGCGATCTACTGACCATCCTCGCCGAACGACAGGGTGGCATCTACATGAACGACACTGATGCCACCGGTACGGATCTAAAGGATTTCTTCGTCAAATGCTATGCGCAGCTGACAGACGAATTCGTCGCCCTGGACCCCAACGGTCTGTTGGGAGCTTCGGAAGCCGCTACGCCCTTCATTCCGTACGAGTCATGTGACGAGAGCCGGATCATCTTTACGAGCGGATGGAAGGTCCAACCCCCCTTCGCTTCGCCACTCGCGGAAGCAAACCGCCTCAATCTCCTTGTTAATGCGCCAGATGGAACGCCTTGGGTTCCGTCAGCGGGATCCGGTGAAACATCCAACGAGGAACTCTGGGCTTTCAAACGTGTGCCTTTACCCTACGAAGGACAGTCGCAGGGTACCTGGACGATGCAACTCGTCCGGCCACAACGAGCCTTCGTGAACGGATTCACTTCGGACAGCTTCGTCGACTCTGCCCAAGGCGTCGAAATCATCCGCCGCCAGATCCAGCGGATTTGCCCGGTCCGAAATCCGGGCGTCTCGACTTGCGAGAGAGTGCTCTATTACGAAGACCTGACCCTGGGAACCTCCGTGTACCAGCAGGCGGTGAGCAAAGAGTTGGCCTACACCCTGGGCGCTGTGACCTCGGTCAACCAGCCCGCGGACCTACTCAGTCAACTCCAGTCAGGCCCTTGGGATCTGGTCATCTACGCCAGTCAACCACTTAGCGGCGTGGCCCAACCCTATGACTCTTTGCTCGCGGCGAACCTCTGCCAGGGGCAGAAGGCCATCGTGACCGAAACCCGCCGAGTCTCCTCGGCGAGCGCAATCCTGGCCTGTGCAGGCGCCTCCGTCGACCCGAGCAATGTGAACATGACTGCGATCACGGGCGACGCGGACTTCCTCGATATTCAGGCGCTTCTCGGCAACAGCAGCCGTCCGATCTTTTCGTACGCCCTGCTCGGCAGTGGTGACGGCGATACAACGGCCGACGCTCATTTCGATTCCCAAACCGCCGCCATCGTCGGTACCGTGATTCAGGGCGGAAATGCCATCAACTGGCACGCCAACGTGCTCGTGAAGGGCCTCACGAAACTCACTCCGTTTGTCCCGAAGTCGAAGCTCAGAACGGGCGATGCGTTGCAGGCCGGCGTCCGGATACTGCCCTCCTATCAACGAGCAGGGGGCTACCCGGACGGCATCATGAGCGTCGAAGTCGAGCGCCCTCTGCAGGGTTTTGGGTCTCTCGTGAGTCAGACGACCTCCAACTCCACTGGCGTCAGGGAGGATCCGATCGAGTCGCTCGAACAGCAGCTCGGTGTGACAACCGTTCCCACCACCAAGGCCGTCTATGGGCTGAACGATCGAGGTGAAAACGGGGACCTGCATGCACATAACGGCACATTTATGGCCAACCTGCCGATCAGCGCTGCTGTCGACGGCATGTACACGCTCCACTACGTATTCGATTACCCGGTCGGAACGTGCACGGCGCGTCGCGAGCTCAAGCAGTCCCTATTCATCGACGTCAAGATCAGTCCGAACGACTCCAATATCGTCATTCACCAACCAACCCCGGGCCAAAGCCAGAGGGTCTACCAGGTCGACCTGAGCCCCAGCGATGCGCTTGGTAATTCCATCGGCCCCGGTCGCCGGATCAATCAGAGTTGCACTGGAGAGTGCAGCTGCGATTCCTTCACCGATAACAACGATGGTTCTTATTCGATTGCCGTCGAGGTCCCGTTCGGTGCGGACATCAAGCAGTGTCAAATGCAGTTGATGGGCACCAGCATTCCACTGCTTGGAGATCCCGTTTCTGGGGTGCCGAGTTTTTCCACCGGAGGGCTGCTGGTCTTCTTGCTCTTGTTGTGGGCCATCGTATGGTGGATCTTTTCGCGGAATCAGTTGCGGTCGGCATAGGTCGGCCCGCGAGCTCTGGGATCGGGGGGTGAAAATCGTTCGATGCGTCGACTACAAGGAATGAGCTTTCAGCAGCGCCTGATCTCCCTTCTCTTCCTCGGGATAGTCGTCTCGATGCCCGCGATAGCGAAGAACCAGGAAGTACTGGGCCGAGAAACAACCCGGGATGTTCGCCGAGCGCGAACCAGCGGAGGAACCTATCTAGTCGAAATCCGATCGGCCGAGCCGATTCCGCTCAACGAGATCTTCAGCCTCGAATTCAGGGTCTTCGATGGAGCAGTCCCGAACAAACTCATCGAGAACGTTCGAATCACGGTTGGCACCTGGATGCCGGCTCATCAGCATGGCGGCAGCCTCGATCCGAAGATCCGCTACCGCGAGGGCGGCAGCGGATGGATCGAGGGCTTACTCCTTCACATGGAAGGGCTGTGGCAGTTGCGCATAGGCGTGATGGCCAACGGACTGATGGAGCGGGTTGTTTTCGACGTCGACATGGAGCCCTGAGAGTAGGATGCGGAGGCATTGTGTCGTAGGCGTCCTGCTCTCAGGCATGGCCTTGGCCCTCCCCAGTCCAGCTACCTGCGACGAGCCGATATTCGATGAACAGGAGCGCCGCAGGATCCTCAGTCTCTCTCCCCGGCCTGAGCCACCTGTCGACCAGAGCAATCGCTTTTCGAACGACGACCGCGCCGTAGTTTTCGGTCGAAAGCTCTTCTTCGATCCTCGACTGTCTCTAAACAAGAATCAGAGTTGTGCGACCTGCCATCGGCAAGAGCACGGCTGGGCCAATGCTCAGATGGTCTCCAATGAAGAGAATGAATTCCCGCGAAACGTTCCGACCCTCTGGAACAATTGCTTCAACCGTTGGTTCCATTGGGATGGAGGTGCAGACAGCGCGTGGAGCCAGGCCCTGCGACCCATCGAGAGCCCGAGCGAGATGGGCCTGGACAGACTCAGCCTCGTAAGACGCATCGTCTCAGCGTCCGATTTGCGAGCAGGATACGAAAACGTGTTCGGTCCAGCAGACCTTCGCGTCGAAGAACTCCGCTCGCTACCCCCCGCAGCCCGGCCGGTCCCCGAGGATTCTCAGAACCCCTTGAACACTGCATGGTGGAAGATTCCGGCGCGTTCAAGATTCGCAATCAATCGGGCATTCTCGAATGTAGGCAAGGCTATTGCCGCGTTCGAGCGAACCCTCGTCAGCTCACCCGCCCGCTTCGACCAATTCGTCGAGCGACTCCGGGTCGGCGAGCAGTCCCAGGACCTCACCGAATCCGAAATTAGGGGCTTGAAGATCTTCATCGGTCGGGGGAAATGTGTGTTCTGCCATAGCGGGCCTAATCTTAGCGATGGAGAATTCCATGATCTCGGCCTTGCGGTCAATCTCCACGGTCGCGTGGACCCGGGGCGTTACGGCGCTGTCAACCGCCTATTGAGTGACCCCTTCAACCAGAACGGTCCCTTTTCCGACAGGCGGAAGGGGGTCGCGCCTGTCGGTTTCCTAAAACTGACTGGGCCGCAGCTAGCCCAGTTCAAGACACCTACCTTACGGGAGCTCGCGCAGACGGCGCCCTATATGCACGACGGCCGTTTTGCCACGCTGCGCGAGGTCGTCCTGTTCTATTCGGAAAGGGAAAAGGCCCTACCGCTCGAACACGCGAGCAACCTGATCCAGCCGCTGATGCTGAACGGACGCGAAATAGAGGATCTGGTCGCATTCCTCCAGGCGCTATCCTCGAAACAGTGACGGGATTTGCGACGGCCCTGTTCCGGGGCGAACTCGGCCTCTCGGCGATCGTCCCCCGTCCTCGAGGAGGCTACTGGGTCCGTTCCCGGGCTTTCCCAGCACCACTGGTATGTCGGTGGCTACAAGATGTCCTTGAACCATCCCATCACCGAAAAAACTTCCCCTTTTTCGGATGTAGAGGGACGGCCGAACGATGTTCCGCATCGTGGTCAAGAACAACTTGACCCGTGTCATGGCCGACCCTCTGCTCAATTTTTTCGGGGATCCGCGCCCGGTGGCCGCCGAGAAGCATGCTGACGCTCTAGGGGACGCGTTTTTCCTCGGGCTTGAAGAGCGCCATGCTGAGGATGCTGATGGCTGCGAGGACGGCCAGATAGAGGGCCGGAGACGCCAAATTCCCCGTTTCCCGGATCAACCAGGTACACAGGAGTGGTGCGGTGCCACCGAAGATCGCCAGGGTAATATTATAACTCAGACCGATGGCCGTATAGCGACTCTGCAGGGGGAAGCTCTCCACCAGGAATGCGGGCAGGGGCCCCTGAATGGATCCCACCAACACGGCGAAAATTGTCTGGATCCCCAGGGCCACCAGCATCCCGCCCTGGTCGAGGATGACGAAAAGTGGATAGACGAGCAGCCCGAGGGCGGCGCTGGCCGTGAGCATGACTTTCTTGCGACCCATGGAATCCGAGAGATGGCCTGATATCGGAATGAAAACCAGCAGCAGGCACATCGCCAGGGTGTTCACCAGCAGGGCGTGATCCACAGCTGGCGAGACGATGTCGGTCAGGTAGGTGGGCATCCATACGAAAAGCACGTAGAAGCTGGTCGCGAAAAGGAGAATGCTGCTGGACATCTGCAGAACGCGTAGTGGCATCTCACGCAGCACGCTGGCGAGCGGATTTTTAGAGATCCTTCCCGCGGCGCTGGCCGCCGTGAAATCGGGAGATTCCACCAGGCTACGGCGTAGCCAGCTGCCGATGGCAAAGATCACGACCCCCGAGAGGAAGGGCACTCTCCAGCCCCAGTCATTCATTGCGGAGGGGCTGAGCAGATTGTTGAGCAGGGTGGCCATGAGGGAGCCCAGGAGGATTCCCGCCACTCCACCGCATACCGACCAGCTGCCGTTCAACCCCCGACGGCCGGGGGGTGCCGTTTCTACCAGGTAGGACATGGAGCCGATCAGTTCGCCACCGACAGAAATGCCCTGAAGTAGGCGAAGTACGATCAGCAGCAGTGCCGCCATCGGGCCGATCTGCGCGTAGACCGGCAGCAGACCCACCAATACGGTCGGGACGGCCATCATGGCGATCGATAATTGGAGCGCCTTCTTTCGGCCCGTGCGATCACCCACATAACCGAAGACGATCCCGCCGACCGGACGCATCAGATAGCCTGCGGCGAAAATTCCGTAGGTCTTGATCAGGCCTGCCATGGTGTCGTCTTCGGGAAAAAAGAGCGGACCGATAGTCGGGGCCAGGAAGCCGTAGACCGCGAAGTCATACCACTCCAGGATATTGCCCACGGTACCGGCCAGAGCGTGCCGAGAGTTGCTTTCAGTTTTCGCATCCACCATTTTCGAAAGCTATCATGCTTTGACCTCGATTCCCGGCGTTTCTTCGGATCGTCATGGGATTACGAGCTTTGGGCAGAAGTTTTGAAAGTGGTGAGCTGCCGGATCGCGGATGGCGTAAAC
>JAPYTP010000213.1 GCA_029941885.1 Myxococcota bacterium | reverse complement strand
TGGGGCTACCACGCGCCGCACCATGGCACGCTCACCAAGAGCGACCTCGACGCAGTCTCGAAGCAACGTCCGATCATGATCTGGCAACGTTCGGTGCACGAGATGTTCTTCAACTCGCGCGCCCTTTCAGATCTTGGAATGAGGGAGTCGGAGTTCGATGCCCACCCTCACGCCGACTGGGACACGGGACATCTGTGGGAGACCGGCATGCTCAGCCTTGGCCGGCCGATGATGGAGAAGATCGCCTCACCCGCCCCTTATCTGGATGGGCTTCGCATGATGATCGAGGTCATTCATCGCGGCGGGTTGACGACCGTCGGCGAACAGGGCTTTCCTCAGATGAGCACATGGGCGGAGTGGGCGTCGCTGCACTTCAGCATGTGGCGCCATGAAGCACCGTTTCGTTTCGTGCTCGTCCCGAATGCGTTATTCCTGGCGATGAAGGAGGACACGGTCGCGGACGCCGTGTCGGCCGCCGAAGCGCTGCTGGATCGATCTAGCGATCGCGTCCGGATCGTAAAGCACGCGAAATACTATTCGGACGGCGCCATCTTCAGTCAGCTGATGCAGATGAGTGAGCCCTATTTGGACGGTCACCACGGGGCGTGGATGTTGGAGCCCGAGCGTCAACGCGAGCTACTGGACGCGTTCTCGCGAGCGGGATTCGACATCCACATCCACGTGAACGGGGACGCCGGCCTCGACCTTGTTCTCGATCAAATCGAGGCGCAACGAGCGGCCCATCTCCGGGCGCACCTCCCTCCGCCCCGGGTCGTGCTCGAGCACTATGGCTATGCCCGAGCAGATCAGCACGCTCGCGTGCGAGAGCTATCGGTGGAAGTCTCAAACAACGCCTACTACGCCTACGAGCTTCCACCGATCTACGCTGACTTCGGGCTCGGCCCTGAACGCGCAGCGGATATCTCTCCTCTCGGCGCACTCTCTCGTGCAGGCGTCCCGATCTCCTTTCACTCGGACTTCCCCATGGCGCCCGCCGAACCGCTCCGACTCGCATGGGTGGCGGTCAACCGCATCGCCAGTGACGGCCAGGTTTGGGGTGCCCATCAGAAACTGGAGCGGAATCTGGCCCTACGCGCCATCACGATCGAGGCCGCGCGCAGCCTCGGCATGGAGGACGAGATCGGCTCCATTCGTGCCGGCAAGCTCGCCGACTTCACGGTTCTCGAAGACGACCCCTATCAAATAGATGCGGCGGATCTCGCCGACATCCCGATCTGGGGCACGATCTTCGAGGGGGTTCCGCATCCGCTTCGAGAGTGACTGCGCGGATGGAGGCGCAGGCATGGCGAGTAAGCGCCAAGGTGGTATTAAAGCGGCGATGGCATGGCCTGCGAGCGGATTTGCGATGAACTCGAGCCGAAGCGCGAAGAGAAAACGCCCGGAAGCCAAAGCCTCCGGGCGTTTCTGTTTGGTAGCGGGGGAGGGATTCGAACCCCCGACCTCCGGGTTATGAGCCCGACGAGCTACCTGGCTGCTCTACCCCGCAACAATCTGGGAGCCGGATAGTATGGGCCCTCGCGATTTTGTCAATCGGGACCGGATGTCGCCTTTCGGCTAGAACAGGAAGGGCTCCTCGAGTCCCAGCCAATAGCGCCCGATGCGATCCCAGCCTTCTTCGCTCGCCAGGATATGTTGCGATCCGGCCTGGATATCACGCATGCATCGCTGAAGCCGATTGTCCCGGAAGATCGCGCCGGCGCCGGCCGTGCGGAAAGCGAACTGCGTCGCCTCGAGGGAGGATTCGTACGCGTGGACCGTTGCCGCGTAGGCCGTCGCGCGTTCTTCGGCGGTGAGTCCGGATGCGGAGCGATGCGCGGTCGCAACGGCCGCAAAAGATTCCATCACGAGTGCCCGGGCCCCCAGCAGTTGGGTGCGGGCGCGGGCGAAGCCCTGCTGGAATGCGCCGCGTTGCGCCAGCGGTGACGGACTCGCCATGCGTTGGCGCCAGCCCGCATGGGTGCCGACCTCTTCGATGGCGCGCTTGCCGACGCCGAGGGCGAATCCGACATGCGGCGCGCCCGCGAGGGTGACGAGCGGAATTCCGTACAACCCCGTTCCGCGGCGGGCCGTCATGGCACTCGACACGAAGCTCATTTCGTCGGGCAGGAGTTGACTATCGAGATGATAGTCGCAACTGCCCGTGCCCTGGAGACCCGAAACGTCCCAGTTGTCGCTAACGCGAACCTCGTCAGGGGGGACGACGAAGGTTCGCATGCGCGGGATCGCACCGTCCATGCTCGGGGCGTCGCCATCGAACTCGAGCACCGTACAGACGATCCAATCGGCGTGCCGAATGCCGCTTCCGAACCTGAAATGTCCACTCACCCGCCAGTGGTCGCCCTCGCGATCCGCGCGTCCTTGGGGCGGGAATCCGCCGGCCATCAGGACGCTGGAGGGATTCTTCGAATAGATGCGATCGATGCCCGCGTCGGGAAGGGCGGCGGAGCAGATGCCCGTGACGAAGCCGTTCATGCCGAAACACCATCCGGTGGATCCGTCCTGGCGGGCGATCTCCTCGACCAGCGCGAGCGCATCGATCGGATCGAGCTGGTCGCCCTCGAGCTCTTCGGGAAGGAAACTCGTGAGGAGTCCGGATTCGCGCAGCGCTGCGACACATTTGGGCGTGAGGGTGGCGGCGTCCTCCGAGGCCTGGGCCTCCGCTTCTACGATGGGGGCGAGCGCTCTGGCTCTCGTGAGCAGGGAGTCGAGCAGGGGAGAGGGCTGGGTGGCCTCGGTGGGGGTCTTTGCCGGAGAGTCGTTCATGATCCGAATCAAAGCTCAGCCGTCCGCCGGCGTCGACTTGGGCTCCCGGAGAGCCCGCGGGTGTGAATCACGGATTTCCCTGGCAGGTCGTGAGCAATTTCGACGCAGGCCAGGCGAAAACGAGCCACATCCGGGGGCCGCCTCCCACGATCTTTGTATGGAGGCATTGCTCATGCTGAAGGTCAAAACTGGGTTGCGATTTGGGAAGTTCCTCTTGGGAGCGTTCCTGGTCGCCGGTTTGGCCGGGCCCGCCTTCGCCGGCAACGTGTACAAGTGGGTAACCGAAGACGGTACGCACGCGTTCACGGATGATCCCAAGCGGATTCCGGCGAAGCATCGAGCCGAAGCCAAGAAGCGACCGATGGGAAAGCTGACTCGTTATGAGCGCTTCACCGAAGTTTCTTCGAAAAAAGGAAAGCCCTACGCGGATCGTATCCGCGCGCGGCAGACCGAGCTTCGCGAGATGACAGCGGTCGCACCACAGGGTGCGGTCGTGGGTGCAATGGCGTCGCGGGGAACGGGAATCGGATACACGATCCCCGTCACCGGTGGCGGCAGTTCGGGTGGACGATCCGCGAGCAATCTCTGGGTCCCGGTCGACGGGTCGACTTCGGTCGATTCTCAGCCGACGACGATCGAGAGCAAGCGGATGCAATCCGACGACAGCCTGGCCACGAGGCACTGGACGTTCGTAAAGAAGGGCGACCAGATCGTGACAGTGATCAAGGGAGAACGTCGACAGCGACCGCTGAAGGCGACTTCCGAGAGCGACTTCGATCTCTAGATCGAAAGGCACGTCCCGTGGAGGCTCGATCTTCTACGGGACGTCGCCTGCCCTCATCGCCCCGAGGCGAGATGCCCCGAATCGCGTTCTAACCGCGCTCTTCCCGCCCTCTAGAAGTCGACCCACGGCCGGCGGTGCTGACGCGCGTGCGGAGACACCGTCCTACGATTCTTCGTAGTCGTCGAAGTAGATCGGGTTGCGTCCCGCGCGGTCCTCTTCGTCGTCCGAGTCGGATCCCGGTGCCGCAGGTTGTACCCACTCGATCGTTTCGTCCTCGACCTCGTAGAGCCAACCCGGTGGGACCCCCTCGCCGCGAGCGGCGACGAAAATCTCGAGAATCGCTTCCTCCGTGGCGGCGAGCGCCTTCTCGGCATTCTCCACGTCGACGAGAAATTGCTGACGGGCACCGCCGCGTGGGTAGTTTCGCCGCTGGGCCTGGGAGTAGTTCTTTCTCGATTTGGCGATGTTGGCGGTGAGACGCAGGCGGTCGCGCAGCAAGTCCCGGTACTGCCCCTGCCATCTGTCTCGCTGCGCCTGGATTTCTTCGGCCGTCTGGGCCGACGCACTCGTGGCAGCGAGCGAGAGGCTCACGCCGAGCGCGGCAACAAAGCACGCCAGCGCGGCTGCGGTGGTGAGCGAGAAGAGAAACGGGTGATGGAGGCGTCTGCGGATCGACATGAAGTCTCCGATCAAGCGCGCGTGCTCTGGGTTCGCGGGTAGTGGTCGCTGATGTAGCGATCGAGCTTCTCGATCGTCTGCGCATCGATCTCGAGGAAGCGAAGTCCGATCTGGCCGGGCCCCTGCCGGCTCGGTCTCGACCAGACGACCTGTGCGGTCGGTGCGACGACGCTGTCCTCGCGACCGAGGCTGAACTGGAGGCCGACCTCTTCGGAATGGGTGACCGCGACGGGTGCATCGAGGCAAACCCCGCCGCGACTCACGTTTCGCAGATTCCCGGAGAATTGTCGGCCGCGGGCGGTGATCCCGATGGGCTGATCGATCCGGGCTCGGGGCAGACCTCTCGGCATATCGAACTCGGTGAGCCGACGGACGCAGGCGATCAGGTTGTCGCGCTCGAGGGGTTTGAAGAGAACGTCATCGGCTCCCCCTCGAACCGCGTCGGCATGGTCCTCGGGTGCGTCGGGCCTGGCGAGGAGTACGACCCGCGGTGCCCCCCAGGTCGGGTGTGTCTTGAATCGGCGGCAGAGTTCGGCCCCGCTCATGTCGGGCAGATGCATGTCGGCGATGACGATCGTCGGCCGCCGCTCATCCGCCGCCTGGAAGGCCGAGGAGGCCGTGTCGGCGAGGTCGACCGGACCGCTCCTCGACAGGAAGACCTGTCCGAGTTCCTGAAACATGGGAACGTCGTCGACGAGCAGGATTCTCGATGTGTTTTCCATGATCGCGGGGAACTCCAGTCGCGTTAGTTGGCGGCCAGTTTCTGGAGGCCTTCGAAGCTCGAATGCACGCGCCAGTCGTTGCTGAGACCGTCGCGTTTCCAGACCTGTGTCTCGGCGACTTCGATCGCGTAGGGCCGGGACGGGGTGTAGATCGTGTAGGTCACGAGGATGGTGGCGATCTCCTTCTTCGCATCGAGTTCGACGGCATCGGATTCGTATTCCGTGAAGCGGGCATCATCGAGGGATTTCATGCGCCGCATGAACTCGACGCGTTCCTCCTCGGCGACGAAGTTGCGGGCCCGAGCGAAATCCGAGAAGCGGACGAGCGTCGTGTAACGATGCTGTGCCTGCTCGAGGGTATAGGCGCGGTCGAAGGGATCCCCGAGGCGAATCTCTCCGAAGGCGCACCCGAGAGAACCGAGGACGAGCGCGGTCGCTAGCGTGAGGACCAGAGATCGCATGGTGTTCCGATGCGCGCCTGGGCAAGAATCGATGTTGCGTTGGATCGACGACATGGGTGATGCCTCCCGGATCGTGACTGGGAACACGCAGCATTCGCCGCAGATCCCCGAGCGTGAATGCCATTCTGATCGGTTTGCAGACCGGAGTTCTTCAGTGCGATTGTGATAGTGTCTGCCCCCCGAGGGTGAGGTCCGCGTCCCCGACGAACTCAGCGGGCGCGGAAGGGCGGCCATGGCGTTGCTGGGGATCGATATCGGCGGGACGAAGCTCGTGCTTGCGATCGGGGATCGGGCCGGGAAACCGATCAAGTCCGTCCGGCGTCCGATGCGTCTCTCGGGCGACTGGCGAGTCGACCTCGAGGCCCTGGTGCAGGACGCCCGCGCGCTTCTCGCGGAGGCGGGGATCGGAGAGGGCGAGGCCCTCGAGCGAGTCGGCGCCTCGGTGCCGGGCCCGTTGGATCCGAGCCGCGGGATTCTGCGGAATCCTCCCAATCTGACGAATTGGAGTGATGTTCCGATCGGTTCCTTCCTCGAAGCGGCGTTCGGCGTCGAGGTGCGAATCGAAAACGACGCGAACGCGGCGGCGCTCGCCGAAGCGTCCTTCGGCGCGGGTCGGGGCGTTTCGAATCTCGTCTACCTGACGATGTCGACGGGCGTCGGCGGCGGCGTCATCAGCGATGGTCGACTCGTTCGCGGCGCTTTCGGCAGTGCAGGTGAGGTCGGTCATATCCCCCTCGAATCCCCCGGTGTCCCGTGCGCGTGTGGTCTGTCGGGTTGTCTGGAGGCCTACGTCGGGGGCAAGGCCTGGCAAGATCGTCTGCGCCGGGAGGGTGTCGCGAAGGGTGCGGTCGTCGAGTTGGCGGGCGGGTGTCGTCGCGCGGTGACCCCGGAACATCTGGTGACGGCGGCGAGGAAGGGGGATGCCTGGGCGCGAGAGGAATTCGCGCGCTGGCTGGACTATCTCGCGCGCGGGATCGTCCCGATCGCGATGCTGTTCGAACCCGAGCGGATCATCCTCGGGACGATCGCTGTCGCGGCGGGGGAGGCCCTGTGTTTCGAACCCCTCCGCGAACGGCTCGCGTCGATGCTCTGGACTCATCAGGCCGAGCATCTCGAGATCGTTCCCGCTGCGTTGGGCTCGGAAATGCCCACGCGAGCCGGCCTCGCAGTGGCGCTGCACGGACTTCCGAGAACCACCGCTTAGGGACCCGGGTCCGGGCCCTCCGCTATCCGGTTGGGATCGCCCCCGGGCCATCGGACTTCGTACACGCGTCGTTCGGGTCCGCCCGAGCGTCGATGCGGCGCGCCGGTGTGTTCGTCTGGGCGGACGGTCACACCCTGCGCTCGCTGATTTCCTCGATCTCACGCTGCAGCGCAGCGAGCGCACCCGCCTCGATCGCCTTCTGCGCTCTGGCTAGAAGATTCAAGTAGTACGTGAGGTTGTGAAGCGCCGCGAGCCGTGGGCCGAGGGATTCCCCGATCTTGATCAGATGGCGCAGGTAGCCCCGACTGTGGTTGCGGCAGGCGGGGCATCCGCACTGGAGATCGATCGGCTGGTCGTCTCGTGCGAAGGTCGCATTCCGCAGACTGAGGGTGCCCTGCGACGTAAAGACCAGTCCGTGTCGACCGTTTCGCGTGGGAACCACGCAGTCGAACAGGTCGATGCCCGCGGCGACCCCGTCGAGGAGATCGACCGGGCGCCCGAGTCCCATCAGATAGCGCGGGCGATCCACGGGGAGAGACTGGTTCGCGGTCGCGATGGCCGCGCGGCGCTCTTCGCGTGTTTCGCCCAACCCGAGTCCGCCGTGCGCGTAGCCCTCGAAGCCGAGCTCCGCTGTCGCATCCGCGCTCTGGCGGCGCAGCCGTTCAGAGGCGCCTCCCTGAACGATCGCGAAGACCGCCTGGGAGGCTCTCTGGCGAGCCTTCTGGGCGCGCGCGGCCCAGCGCAGCGTACGCTCCATGGCACGCTCCATGGCGGCTGTATCGGTTCGTCCGTCGCCGTCATCGGCGATCGGGATGCACTCGTCGAGAACCATCGCGATATCCGAACCGAGGCTCTCCTGAATCCGGATGGCGCTTTCGGGCGTCAGGGTCCGGCGCTGTCCGTCCAGCGGTGATGTGAAGGTGACTCCGTCCTCGTCGATCTTGGCGCGGTCGGAGAGTGAGGTGACCTGAAACCCGCCGCTGTCGGTGAGCCAGGGGCCGGACCAGCCCGTGAATCCGTGCAGTCCGCCGAGGGCCTCGACGGTTTCCTCACCCGGTCGCTCGTGCAGGTGGTAGGTGTTCGAGAGCAGGATCTGCGCGCCGGCCTCGGCCAGTTCGGCGGCGCTGATTCCGCGCACGGCGCCGAAGGTCGCGACGGGCATGAACGTCGGGGTCTCGACGATGCCGCTCCGCGTCGAGAGACGCCCGCGCCGTGCGAGTCCGTCCTTCGCGAGGATTTCGATTCCGAAGCCGGTTGCCATCGATTCCGATCCGGCTAGAGGCCTGCCGATCCGCCGGGTCGGGGCGTGATCAGCAT
>JAPYTP010000212.1 GCA_029941885.1 Myxococcota bacterium | reverse complement strand
GCAAGGCAATTCGGCCCAATCAGTATCCCGCCCTTCGCGCCGAAATACGGCACGAATCCGGAATTGATCGTGCTCGACCAGACACATCCGAAGGACGAAGGTGCGGACGCCTGGCACAGTGACAATTCCTTCATGGCGGAACCCCCGATGGGGTCCGTGTTGCGAGCAATCCAGATCCCCGAGTTCGGTGGTGATACCTGCTTTGCCAACACGGTGGCTGCCTACGAGGCGCTCTCCCCGGCCATCCAGGAGCTGATCGATGGTCTGACCGCCGTTCACGACATCACCAAACCGTTGCAGAAGGGAATCGCAGCGGGCCACGCGACGGTCGATCTCGCTGAGGTCCAGGCCAACTGGCCACCGGTCGAGCACCCTGTCGCTCGCACCCATCCCCGCAGCGGCCGGAAGAGTCTCTACGTCAATCGAAATTCGACGACCCATATCGTCGGCCTCAGCGAGCGGGAGAACGAAGCATTGCTTCCGATGCTGACCGACCACGTGCGCTCGCCGGAGTTTCAGTGTCGCTTCAGGTGGGACACGAATTCCGTCGCATTCTGGGACAATCGCTCGGCGCAGCATTTTGCGGTTCCGGACTATCACACGCGGCGCATCATGAACCGCGTCACCATCGCGGGCGAGAAGCCCGTCTAGCGTCGCGTCGCTCGCCATGGGGCCGAGCGGGTGTGTGACCAGAAAAAGGAGAGAGACGATGCCCGACGTGAAATTTCGACATCTCGACGACGAAAAATGGCAGGAGGTCCGCGCGATCGAGCTGCCCACGGGACGGGTCGTCGTGCGAGAGAAGTGGCTCGAGTTCAGCGACAAGTGCCTTTCACTCTTCGCCAGATGGGATCCGGGGATGATGATCCACAAGCACGGCCACAACAGCGAGCACGTGGTCTACGTGATGAGCGGTTCGATGACTTGCGGCGATGTCGAGTGCACGCCGGGGATGCATATCACCCTCGAAAAGGGAGCCGCCTTCGGGCCTTTCGTTGCCGGCCCCGATGGCGTCGAACTCTTCGAAGTCATGATGGGCGACCCACGGTCGTTCGCGGCGGATACCGAAGGTTTCGACAAACTCCTCGCCGAGAAGGGAGCAAAGCGATTGCCCAACCCGCCGATCGACATGCCCGACTGGCTCGAAGACACCCGCAATTGATCGACCCGTACTGATTCCACTGCGCGTGCCTTGCGCGCACGGAGGTTCTGCTCATGCCCGATGAAAAACAGACACCAGCTCCAGCCAAGATATTCGACTATCAGAGAATCGATTGGGACAAGCCCCTCGAATCCGCGGCACCGGGTACCGCACCGCCGCGTGAACTCGTCGAGGAGGCCAAGAAGGTCGGGGCTCGTCGCAAGAAGATCGTGACCGGGGAAGCGGGATTCTTCATGAACCGGTCTCAGCTTCCCGCCGGCTTCCGCGTCCCACCCCATCGGCACAACCACGACGAGATGTTGATCGTGCTCAAGGGAGGATGTGTCTTCGACGACGACTTCGGCAAGGCGGGGGCCGACGACACGGTCATCATTCCCTCCCGAAATCGCTACGGCTTCACCTGTGGCCCCGATGGGATGGAATTCCTGACGATCCGGCTCGGCGAAGCCAGCACCGAGCTCTGAGCACGGTCGACCGAAGAAACTCGTGAGCGAACCCGGCCTCGTCGACACCCACACCCACGTCGTGTCATCCGATCACGAACGCTATCCACTCACGCCCCGCGAGCTCTCCGGGACGTGGTATCTCGACGCCCCGGCGAGCGCACGGGACCTCGCCGAGGCAATGGACGAAAGCGGCGTCGATCAGGCGATTCTGGTCCAGGGGGTCGGCGCGTACACCTACGACAACCGTTATGCGGCGGATTCGGCAGCGGAAAATCCCCGTCGCTTCGCAGCCGCGTGTTGCATCGACGTAGAGGCCTCGGATGCCCTCGATACGCTCGCTCATTGGATTGGCGAGCGGGGAATGACCGGCATTCGGCTCTTTGCCTTATCGCGTGAGGGTCCCTCGTGGCTCATCGACGAACGCACGTTCCCCATCTGGAATCGCGCAACGGAACTCGGTGCACACGTCATCGTCACGATCCTGCCCCACCAGCTGGGCGAGTTGGATCGGGTTCTCACGCGATTTCCGGACATTCCGGTTTCCCTCGACCATTGTGCGTTCGCGCTGGCGGCCACCGATTCTGGCGCGAAACTCCTCGCCCTCGCTAAACACTCGAATCTCCACCTGAAGGTGTCGACCCACGTACTCGACGACGCAATCACGGCAGAGGGCAGCGCCCATCCCCTGGTACGCCGCCTCGTCGATGCGTTTGGGGCAGAGCGACTGATGTGGGGCTCTGATTTCTGCCAGACCCATGATCGGAGTTACCCTGCGCTGGTCTCGCTCGCCCGAGAGGCGTTCGGAAAACTCGACGCAGTCGAGCAGGAGGCCTGCCTGAGCGGCACGGCGAGAAAGCTCTGGCCCTCCCTCACCATCGGCGCCGGAGGCGAGTGACGGTGATAGGAGATCAATCGTCGGCGGCCCGCGCCCGGACGAGATCCCCAGCGACTCGCCGCGCACCGATCACGCAGACGAGGCTGGAGAGGAGTGGAGCACAGGTCGGCACGAGCAGGGAATAGCGAAGCGCGTCGTCCCCGAAGCGCGCGCCGAAGCTGTCCGCGAGCATGCCCACGAGCAGGGGGCCCGCTGCGAGTCCGACGAGCGTGCTGATCAGCGTCGAAATCGCGGCCGCGAAGGCGCGCATGCGCAGCGGTGCGACGCCCTGGATCGTCGACATGAAGGGCGCCGTGAAGAACGATCCGAAGACGGAGCCGAAGATGCTCCAGACGAGCGCGACCGGAATCGCTTCGAATGCGGTGCCCGCAAGAAACGATGGCAACATGAAGTGCGCGGACTCGGGCCACAGCAGGAATGCGACGAGAATCGGAACGCTGATGGCCTGCCCACAGGCGGGAATCCACAGATACCAGCGATTGTCGCGCCGGCCCAAGCGATCGGCCAGATAGCCTCCGAGAAAGATTCCGACCATCGAAGGCACGGGGCTCGTCAGAAAGTACCAGGTGCCGGCATGGAACTCGCCCATCCCGTAGGTCCGCACCAGAAAGCTCGGTTCCCAGAGGTTCCGGCCCATCGCCGCGAAGAGCGCGAATCCATTCGCGACCAGGATCACGAGATAGGTGCGTTGACTGAGGAGCATCCGAAGAGACGGCCAGAAATCGGTCCCACCCGCCGCCTGTCGCCCTTCGCTCAACCCCCGTTTCGGCTCTCGGATCGTCAGTCGGAAGAGAATTGCCAGTGCGATTCCGGGCACGCCCGCCGCGATGAATGCACCGCGCCATCCATACTCCTCGCTGACCCAACCGCCGAGGACCATACCCAGGCCCATTCCCGTCACCGCTCCGATCGAGATCACCGACACGCCGCGTGCCCGTCGGGCCGGAGGCAAATAGTCGGAAAGCATGGAGACACTCGGTGCCGTCGCCCCCGATTCGCCCACCCCTACGCCCATTCGCATGGCGAAGAGCTGCGAATAGCTGGACACGAAGGCCGTAGCGATCGTAAAGCAGCTCCAGATGAACAGGCTCACCGACACGATCGTGCGTCGTACGCCTGTCGTGTCCGCGTAGCGACCAATCGGAAGAGACAGGATCGTGTACACGATCGCGAAGGCCGGTCCGAGGAGCCAACCCATCTGCGTATCCGTGAGGTGAAACTCTTCCTTGATCGGACGGACGAGGATCGACAGGATCGTACGATCGAGGTTGTTGAAGACCATGGTCACAAGGACCATGCCCAGGACATAGCGGGTATAGAGCGAGCTGAAGGGGCCAGCGTTGTCGGATTGGGGCTCCGAATTCGATTCGGGGCTCGCACTCGATTGTTCGGACACGGTCGACGCGACTCCGCATGATATCGACGTGACCAGGGGGATCGCGCCGGGGTCCACTTGTCCCGGGGCGAGAGGTGCGTCGCGGGCACGCTCACGATAACCCAGCAACGCAGGACGCGGGTAGGATGTCGGCGCCCGGTCCCGGCCTGCTAGAACGTCGGACGCTCCTCTGCGGGCACGTTTTCCGGCTCGTCCGATCCGCCACCAAGGCGTTTGAACGCGCGCTCGAGCATGCGTACCCCGATCAAGACGACGACCACGAGCATCGAGAGCGTGAACGCTTCGATCGGTCGGCCGACGCCGATCGTGCTGCCGATCGCAGCAAGCATCCAGACGACCGCAGCGGAGGTCACCCCCGTGATTGCTCCACCCTTGGCGAGGATCACTCCGGCTCCGAGGAAGCCGATGCCGGTCACGACCTGACCCAGAACACGCGTCGGATCCACGATCGGGCTCGGCTCGGCCAGTTCCGTGCTGAGGCGAATGAAGACCTGGGTGCCGAGGCAGATCAAGATGCTCGTCCGGATGCCGATCGCCTTGCCACGAAGCTGACGTTCGATCCCCACGATTGCGCCACAGAGGACAGCGACACCTAATTGAAGAGCGAAATGATGACGCGTCGCTTCTACCCAGACTTCGACCGCACTGAGATCCATCTAGCTCATATCGGAGGTCGGGGATATTGGCTTGACCGGAATCCCGGCGCTGTCTGGGAGCGGTGTGAGGCCCGAAAACGAGAAACAGCCTCGCCCCTTCGTGGCGAGGCTGTTTCTCGTGTCTTCGGGTCCGGCGGACCGATCTACTTGAGATCAGCCCGTGTATAGTCGAGCAGACCTCGCGCGATGATGAGGCGTTGGATCTCTCCGGTCCCTTCGTAGATATCTGTGATGCGGGAATCGCGCATCCACTTCTCGAGAAGCAGCTCCCGGGAGGCACCGACCGAGCCGAGGATCTCGATGCACCCCTGGGTGATCTGGCGAACCGAGGACCCCGCGTGTGCCTTGCAGACCGAAGACTCCATGTTGTTCGGCTTGCCCGTGCCCGCCAGCCAACCACATTGAAGCGTCGTCAGCTTCGAGGCTTCGAATTGCGCCTCGAGGCGCATGAACTTCTCCGCGGCCGCGCTGAGTAGACCCAGCCCCCCTGGCCCTGTCGAGTAGTCGAAGCGAATTCCCGCCGCTTCGAGCTCGTCCCGCGTATAATCGATCGCGGCCTCGGCGATGCCGAGCCCCATCGCAGCCGTCAGGGGGCGCGTCATGTTGAAGGTCTTCATGACGCCCCGGAACCCACCGGAACTCGACTTCGGAATCGACTCGTCTAGCCCGAGCAGGTTCTCTCGTGGGATTCGACAATCGGTGAAAACGTAGGCCGCTGTATCATCGGCGCGGATTCCGAGCTTCTTCTCCTTGTGCGGAACGTCGAAGCCCGGCGTGCCCTTCTCGACGAGAAACGACTTGATACCGGCTCGGCCGGCGCTCTTGTCGATCGTGGCCCACATCACGACGCCCGTCGCGCGGATCCCCGTGGTGACGAAGATCTTCTCGCCATTCAGCACCCATTCGTTCGTCTCTTCGTCGAGCACGGCTGTCGTCGAAACCCGGGAGGGATCGGAGCCGCAGCCCGGCTCCGTGATCGCCATCGAGAGCAGGAGATCGCCCCATTTCTGCTTCTGCTCTTCGGTTCCCGCGGCCGCGAGGGCCGCGTTCCCGAGGCCGCCGCGCAAGGATCGGCGAGGCCGCACGGAATAATCCCCCCAGTATTGCCCCATCGTCTGCAACAACATCATCACCGGCCCCTGGGTGTCTTCTGCGCCGACCGCGGGAAGCGCGGGTAGGTTTGCGTAGAAATCGTCCGCCTCGGGCAGCTTGTCCGGGATCATCTCTGCCTCGTTCTCGTCGAATTGGCGAGCGTATCGGCGCGAGATCAGTGCCTCTGCGCGGGTGCGGTCGAGATGGGCCTGGTCGGTTTCGGTCAGTCGAAAATCGATCATCGTTCGTTCTCCAGCGCGGGCGTCCGCCTCGCGACTCTCAATGATTATTCGGTTCGATCACTCGGATGAGCTAGATCGTCACCATCCCTTCGAGCACGCCTAGCGTTCGCGCGTTGCGAAACCACATCTCGACTGGATGCTCCCGAATGAATCCGTGGCCGCCGAGCACCTGAACGCCGTTGTCGGCGATCCACATACTCTTCTCTGCGGCATAGGTCCGTGCCTGCCAGGTTGCCTTGGTCGCATCCTGGCCCTGGTCGAGCTGGCTGGCGGCCTGCCAGACCAGCTGCCGAAGGGCGTGCTGTTCGATATGCATCTCCGCCAGGCGGAACGCGATCGACTGCTTTTTCGAGATCGGCTCGTCGAAGGCAACTCGATCCTTGGTATAGGGCACACAATATTCGAGCACGGCGCGGGACAGACCCAGCATCACCGCTGAGAGGCCGACTCTCGACATATTCAGCAGCTGCTGTACATCGGCTCCCTCGGGTCCGCCGAGCAGCGCATCGGAGCCGACCTCGACTCGCTCGAGCTCGATCCCGGTCGTCGTGAGTGCGTGCAGGCCCATCTTCTTTTCGACTTCGCCAATCGTCAGGCCATCCGCGTCTCGCGGTACGACGAACGCGGCGAGATCATCGCCGAGTCGCGCGGTGACGAGGAAGTGACTGGCACGATCTCCCAAGGCAACGAAGGTCTTGCTGCCGGAGACGATGAAGGATTCACCCTTTTGCTCGGCCTGCGTCCGGGGCTGACTCGCATCCGAAAGCGAGCCGGGCTCGCTGACTGCGAGCGAGCCGGTCGCGAAGGATTCTCCGCAGAAGAGCGGCAGCAGCGCTCGTTTCTGTTCTTCGGTGCCCTGGTCGATGATCGCGTTTGCGAACAACGAAGGTGCGAGGGCTGCCATTGCCAGAGAGGCATCACCGAACGCCAGTTCTTCGAGCAAGATGGTGTTCGTGACCATCGCACGCTCTTCGCCGGCACCACCGAAAGACTCCGGGATCTGCGTGCTGGTCAAACCAAGCGTCCAGACCGTTTCGAGGAAGTCTGCGGGAATCGCGGCGGCTTCGTCGCATTCGCGAGCGATCGGTCGGATCGCCTCACTCGCGAACTCACGCATCGCGTCGCGCACGAGCTCCTGCTCATCCGACAGGCCAAATGAAATCATGGGGTGTCTCCTTTCCCTTCTCTACGAGTAGAGGGTGTTGTCGAATCAGAAGGCTCCTGGCGAGCGATCTGGTAAAAGAACTCGTCCATCGCCTGCGGCCCGCCGTCTTTGTGAAGCAGGCCGGTCCTGACCGCTTCCTTGGCGTCGAGAATTCCGAGTGCGACTGCGCACCAGTCACGGGTCGACGCCGTGTATCGAACATCTGCACCTTCAGCGAACCCAGGACGGACCTCGCAGCGCCCGTCGTTGATCTCGATCGTCCAGACACCCCCACCCTCACCGCTGAGCCGAATCTCGAAGATCACCTTCGCCCCGCGAGCGGGTTCTTCTCGCAGCAGGTTCGGGAGCGCCTCGAGGACCGAGAGTGCCGAGGTCTCGGTGAATCGCGTCGGGTCGACATCCAGCACGGTGATGCCCTCGTGGATCCACCAGCGAGCGATCGAAGCGATGATCGGCGCGAGTGCCTGGCCCTTGTCCGTCGCGCGATAGATCGAGCGGTTGCCCTGGGGCTCGGTCTCGACGAAGCCGTCGGACCGGAGCCGTCGCAACCGGCTGGAGAGGACTTTTGGCGCGATGCCCGTCCGAACGCGGAGTTCCTGGAAGCCCTTGGCACCGCCGAGAAGCTGGCGCACCAGCACCAGGGTCCAGCGATCACCGATCACGTCGAGCGCCCGGGCGACCGGATCGAAGATCTGGGCCGGACGCAGGATCTCGGACTTCCGGACATGTGCCTGGGTGTCCTCACCGCTGCGGTCGAGGGGGCCACCGGGGTCGGGTGCGGGGATCGTCTCCGTCATGGATTAAGTATCTAATAGATACTTACTAAGATTGCCAATGAAAACTCATAGTCATGGCAAATCAATTCCGGGTGGACATCGATCCTCGCACCCGTTGCTCTGGACACCACCCGCGATAGGATGCGCGGGCCCGCCGGAGGCGGCTGGGAGGTCGCCGGTGAACATCAATCGTTCACGGGAGGAAAGTCCGGGCTCCACAGGACAGGGAGGTCGCTAACAGCG
>JAPYTP010000211.1 GCA_029941885.1 Myxococcota bacterium | reverse complement strand
GGCGGTCATCGTCGCGGTTGGAAAGTTGTCCCAGATGGCGACCGTCGACCTCCGGATCGGAAGCTACGCCTTCTTCGCGCTGATCCTCATCTCCACCTGGGCCAATAGCGCGCTCGAGACGGAGGCCGTCTGGTCGCGCCTGGAGGAGAGCCCGTGAGGTCCACCACAGCGGCAAGCGCGCACCTCATTCGTTGCACGGGTTGCGAAATGCTGAGCCGGGCGACAGCCCTTCCGGCGGGACATGTCGCCCGCTGCAGCCGCTGCGGGACGCGCCTGCGTCTGCGCAAACCGCAATCTCTTCAGCGTGCGTGGGCGCTCGTTCTCACGGCCTTCGTCTTGTATATCCCCGCGAATCTCTATCCCGTGATGTACACCGGAAAACTCGGCCAATCGGAGGGGGACACCATCTTGAGTGGCGTTCAGTCCATGTATGCGGAGGGCTGGTGGGGCGTCGGGACGCTGATTTTTTTCGCGAGCATCACGGTCCCGCTCCTGAAGCTTCTGAGCCTGACGTTTCTGCTGGTTTCGGTACAGCTCCGCTCTCGTTGGCGACCCCGAGATCGAGCGATTCTCTACCGGATCGTCGAGTACATCGGACGCTGGTCGATGTTGGACATGTTTGTAGTTTCGCTAACGGTTGCGCTCATCCAGCTGGGCGCGGTGGCGAATGTTCAGCCGGGTCCCGGCGCGACCTGGTTTGCGGGGGTCGTCGTGGTTACGATGCTGGCCGCGATGAGCTTTGATCCACGCCTGATTTGGGATTCGCTCGAGGACGAGGACGAGGACGAGAAGGAGAAGGAGAAAGCATGACGGAGAATGACACGTCGGAGAACGGGGACTCGATCGACGCTCCGGAGCCGCTCGTCGAGAAGGGGCGTGGATTCTCGCTCATCTGGGTGATCCCGATCGTCGCCATTCTCGTCGGTGCTGGGATTGGCATCGACGCGATTCGCAATCGCGGCGTTCAAGTGGTGATCACCTTTCCTACGGCGGATTGGGTCGAGCCCACCAAGACAAAGATCCGCTATCTCAATATTGACGTCGGAACGGTGGACCGCGTTCGGTTGAATACGAAGGGCGATGGCGTGGTGCTTCACAGCACCTTGGTTCCGGGCGCGAAGAAATACTTGAACGAAGGGGCAAATTTCTGGTTGGTCTATCCCCGGATTGGTGCGGGGGGGATCAGCGGACTCGGCACTCTCGTTTCGGGAGCCTACCTCGCGATGCAACTCGGGCCGACGGATGCGAAGCCGAAACGTCGTTTCGAGGCCCTCGAGACCGCGCCCCTGAAAAGTGACATTTCGCCGGGTCTTACGATCAAGCTCCATACGGAAGAGTTGAATTCCCTGGATGTAGGTTCTCCTGTCTATTATCGGCAGATCGAGGTGGGTAAGGTCGAACGTCATGAACTCGAGAAGGACGGCAGCGGGGTGGCGTTGGGAGTCTTCTTTACTCCGGAGTACGCGGGTCTGGTTCGCGAAGACAGTCGATTCTGGAATGCCGGTGGGATTCAGGTCTCCGGAAGCCTCGCTCATATAGAGGTGGAGGCTGAGTCCCTCGATTCGATCATCGCAGGCGGAATCGCTTTCGACTCGCCCCGCGGCGGCAAGGCCGATCCGGCCGCCAAGGACTCGAGCTTCTGGCTGCATTCCTCGAAGTCCGATGTCGAGACGTACCCGTTTCAGTATGGCGGACTTCGGATCTACGTCGAGGCTCCACAGCTCGGATCGCTCGCGATCGGTGACGAGGTCTACTACCGCGAGATACTGGTCGGTGCGGTGATCACGCAGGAGCTGTTGAGCGACTCGAGGCACGTTCGAGTGGGTCTCAATATTCAGCAGCGTTACGCGACGCTCGTTCGGAGCAATTCGGTCTTCTGGAACGCGAGCGGAATCTCCGCAAGCCTTGGCCTCCGCGGGCTGGAGATCCATACCGGCTCGATCGCTTCGATCCTGGCCGGCGGAATCGCCTTCGCGACCCCCAATTCACCCGGATATGAGGTGAAGCCGGGCTCGGTCTTCCAGATGCACGCTGAGGTCAAGGATAAGTGGCTCGAGTGGTCACCCATGATCTGGCGAGGTCCGCCGGGCGAGGCGCCCCCTGAAGCGACCCAGAAGAGTGGCGACGGGAAAGAGTCTCGCATCGCGCGCTTCTTCCATCACAAGAAAAAGGACGAGGTGGAGTCGCAGAAGGCGGGTGAGCCGAACAAGGATTCGAGCCAGGAGGGAGCGCACGAGGAGAAACGTCACGGGTTCTTCCACCACCTCTTTCACAAGAAAGACAAGGATGCGGAAGGCAAGGACTAACGGTTCGACTCGTCCATGACCTCGATTTCCTGTTCCTCCATTCTTTCCTCATTGATGCCGGGCTCTTCGAAGTCGCCGTACGGGTCCTCTTCGACGACCACGCAGGTCCCACTCCCCATCGTGAGGAAGGCAAGCGTGAGCAGCCCGATCAAGAGTGCGGCACGTCGAGATTTTTTTGAACGGGGCGTTCGGGCTGGAAGGGACATGATTGTGATTCCTTGGTTGGCTCGGGTGTCGGGTTCTTCGTACGACGAGGGACGTTCGCGTCAGGATAGCGGCTTTCGATTTCGATGGATCCTTTGGAGCCTGCTCGCGATCCTGCTTCTCTGCGGTTGTGCGACCTCTCCGTCTGGAAGGGTCTATGCAACACCGATCGCGCTACAGACCGAACTGGACCGCGATGTTCGAATATTGACATCGGTCCGTGCTCATCTCGCGGATTGGGAAAACGAGATCGTTCAGCTGCGGAAAGAGAGCGACTGGGTATCGCGCGGTTATTTCTCCGCCGCCGAGAACGATCGGATGGAGAATCTGCTCTTTCGCTTCGTCGCTTCCCACGGCGCACTCTGGGATATCACGGCCGCCTACCAGGACATGCAGACGCCCTTCGAGGATCCGGTGCCCGACGCGAAGGCGCACGTCGTGTCCCGCCAGGCGAGTCTGCTTCTGGCGAGCCATTCGGCGTTTCTGGTCACGGAGTTTGCGGGGGATTCCGTGGGGATCGAGAAGATGAACGAGGCGTTCTATCGCTCGGAGATTCCAATCGACACGTATTACCGGCTCGCACGAGACATCACTTCGAAGCGCCTCGCCCGGCTGAAGCGGTCCGACGCCGTTGTGACCGCGGAATTGGCCGACCCCGAATCAGCCCTCGCGCGGCTGACAGATTCGGACGGGGTCTATGCCGAACTCGTGGAACTCAACGCGAAGCTTCAGGTCAGCGCCGAGAAGCGCCTCGGCGCAGCGCTCGATGTGGTCGGCCGGAGCGCGCCAGAAGTCATTCGAAAGACCGATGAAGTCCTGGGAGACGGCCTCTACGAATCCCGTGCGGTGCTTTTCAAGAATGTAAGCCGGATCAAACAGCCGACGGCCCATCTCATCCGGTTCTCCGACGAGCAGAAGGCACAGGTCTACGAGCGAATTCGTCCGGGCGATCTGATCCTGACCTACACGGCGGGATATATCAGCGACGTCTTCATTCCAGGCGCCTTCAAACACGGCATTACCTTCGTGGGTTCGCCTGAACAGCGGGGGCAGGCGGGTCTCGACTCGGACGGGCTACCGGCGGTGGCCCCGGACGTTCGCGATCGACTAGTGATCCATGTCGACCAGGCGGATCTAGAGGACGGAAAACCGGCCGATATGATCGAGGCCGTCGCCGAAGGCGTGATCTTCAACAACCTCGCGCACATCATGGATACGCATATCAATCGTCTACTCGTGTTGCGTCCGCGACTCACGAAGACCGAGCGAATAGACTTCCTGATCGAGGTGTTCTCCTATCTCGGAGAGGAATATGACTTTCGTTTCGACTTCGCCGACTCGACGAGCCAGGTCTGCACCGAGGTCATCTACCGCGCGATCAACGGCAAGGCCGGGATCGCCTTCGATCTCACGATTCGCGCCGGCCACGAAACCCTGAGCGCGGATGACATCGCGCTCTACTACCTGGGCGAGCTGAACGAATTGGAATCGCCCCGCGCGGCCTTCGAGTTTGTGCTCTACGCCGAGGAAGATCCCGTCAAGAGCGATCACGAAGCCTTGATTCTCACGGGTGAGGCGGGGGTCCAGCGTTTGGCGGGTCTGATGAAGAGCGTCGATGAATGATCTGCGGATGATGGCCGGGGTGTCGTGGTGCTCGACAATGGACACAACGGAGACAATGGAATGGGTCTCAGTGTTGGATTTTCTCGGG
The DNA here is from genome assembly GCA_029941885.1 of Myxococcota bacterium. Lineage (GTDB taxonomy): Bacteria > Myxococcota_A > UBA9160 > UBA9160 > UBA4427 > UBA4427. The sequence continues at coordinate 3,879 of JAPYTP010000211.1, read as the reverse complement.
ACTCGAGTCTGTGTTCATTCTTCGGTGGCGGTACTCGCTCGGCGCTTCGCCCGTCCAAATTGATGGAGAGCGAAGACGACAAGGCCAATGGGGGCAACCGCAAAGGCGCGCCAGTGGAGCAGCAGGGTCGACGTCGCGGGTGCCACGTCGACTTCGAACTCGATCACTTCCGCGGACTCGTCCCTCGAAACGCGCAGCCGTCCGATATAGCCTCCCGGCGATGTGAGCGCGATTGGGGCCGCGTGGAAGAGCCTGTTTCGAGCCTGCTCGGGAAAGAGGCGCGTGCGCACGATCGCATCTTCATCGGCGTGGGCGTGGGCGTCGTGTTCGGGTGGATAAGCGATTCAAGCGGCGTTTTCCGCACCACCGATACTACTGGTTTGTGACACCTAAGCCCCGGCGGGGATAGGTGGCCCCTTTCGGGGCATTCGCGAGGCTTGCCCGAGTTGATCGGAAACCTTTTCACAGGCTTACCGGCGGCCGACGCCATGTCACGTAGGAGTGGCGCGTGTAGCCCATTAGCAAGATTGGGTAACCCACCGGCTCGGTGGGGAATAGGAAAAACAAGCCCCGTTTTCAGCACCACCGATACTAGGCATTCTGACAAGTAGGCCCCAATGGGCCCGTTCCGGGCGCACCGGAATCGTCAATATTCCGCACGAAATCAGCCTGCCGTTCATTGAGTTCCCCGAAATGACGCAGCTTCAGCAACTCGGCGAAGCCCAGAATGCCGCTGAGCGGTGTCCGCATATCATGGCTGACCTGCGACAGGAAACGAGACTTCGCCTGTTCCGACGCCCGCGCGGCGTCCCGTGCAATATTGAGCTGCTCATTTGGCTCTCTCAGATGCTCACGACGGTGAAATTCATATCAACCACGCCAGTGTCGGTTCCACGATCGGTTGATTGTCGACCCCCTGATGATTCCGCTCGATGTGATAATACTCCGCGTATTCGCTGACGGCGTGGCGCAAATGGCGCTCTCCCAATGGGATGATCTGGGCCTTAGGTTCTCGCTGCCGTCATATTTCTTCGCGATCAACTCTCGGTGCCAACGAAGCAGGGGGCTGAATCCTGCTCCCGGGTTCCGGTAGCCTGTGTGATTGGAAGGCCCTCGCGCCTCATTCGAACGAAAGGAAAGATCATGAAGGTTTCGCCCTCGCCCGTTTCAGAATCCACGATCTTGCACCTTCGAGGGGGGGGCGCCGCCGTCTTGCTGATACTGCTGTCCGTCCACCTCGGTTGTTCGGCGCCGGCCTTGGCGGAAGACGCCAGCCCGAGGCCGAAGAGCAATGCGGAACGCGGGCGCGCGATGCAGGCAGAGGTGTATGCCGACATGCCGGCCGACGATCCGTGGTTAAAAATGGGGCAGGAGCATCTCTTCGCTCAGATCTGGACTCGACCCGGACTGACGATCAAGGAGAGGCGATTGATTTCGCTCAGCATCGCCTCTTCTCTCGGCTCGACCCTAGGCTTCGCGGCGCATCTGCGCGGGGCCCTCGAGAGTGGAGACCTGTCGGAGAATGAACTCTGGGAATGGTTGATCCACTTCACACAATACGCGGGCTACCCGAAGGCAGCGCCGGTCTGGGCGGAATATCGCAAGCTACTGGCCGAGCGAGGCTCGCTGCCGCTGCCGGCGATGGGGGTCGACCCGGGACCGGGGAGTCGCGTCGAAACTCGACTCCGCGACGCATCCGAAAATCCGTAGAACAAGGGAGGAAGAATCGAATGGCCAAGGATCAGAACGGGAACAACACGGGCATCGTGTTCTCGCACTGGGACAGCGAGGAACGATTATCGACCGCTGCGGGCGAAGCCGCTTCCTGGAGACTCGGATACGACGACGGTTCCCCGCATCCCGGGTTCATGCACGTCCGCTGGGGGCCTAGGGAAGGGGCGCCCGAGCATCGACACAAATCCTGGACCGCGAACATCGTGATCAAGGGCTCACTCAAGATCGGAGACACCTGGTACGAGGCGGGCGCAGTCGCCCTGATCGAGCCGAATATCTGGTACGGGCCCCTCGAGGCGGGGGCCGAAGGGGCCGAGTTGATCGAGATCCATGCCACGATCGCCGGCCTGGAGCCTATCTGGCGAAACCTGTCTGATCCGGTCGTCCAGAGCGTGATGGCCTGGGACGCCAAGACGGGAAAGGGCAACTGGCGCTAGCCTCCAAGGTCTCGGTCCCGGAATCTCGGTGGGAGTAGGGAAAAGAAGGCCTAGTATCGGTTCAATATCTTCAATTCCTGAATCGGCAAAGGTCGCGCAGGAAGCGAAAACGAAAACCCCTAAAAGCACCCCTGCTTTCGCTCGCAAGCTGACCCGGCCCCCAGCCATTGGCAGAAATGCCAGCGGAATGAGCAGCAGCGCAATGACTGAGACCTTCGACTCGAGGAGTCCGATTTTTCATTGATATAGCAGCAGCATCGCGACCACGAACGCGACGACCGAGTTGAAACGGGTAAACTAGCTGATGATCCATTCCTGATTTTCTTCAGGAAATGGAGATGTAGTTCCGAGAATCCGCGACATTACGATCCTCTGGCAGTTTGCGCCTACATCCTTTTAAGCAGTTAAGTCGGTCAATGATCGGTCTTTATTGGCGAAGACCTGTTCTTGCCCGCAACGAGCCTGCCTACATAAAGTTGCACGGCTCATCACACAGGAAGCCGTGCATGTCTCAGTTCGATGCGCCTACTAACGCTAGCGTCTCGCGTTGGGGTCGTCACACGACCCTACTCGCGGCCATTATCCTTCTCTTCACTGCTCTGCCCGTGGCTCAGCTCGTCTTTGGCACCTCGCCGCGATTCATCCTGCCCCTGACGCTGGTGTTGATCGCAGCCGTATACTCGAGTGTCGAGAACCGCCGCACGCTCGCGATCGCCGCAGTGCTCGGCGTCGTCGCCGTCGTTTGTAACTCGATTGGCTATGTCGCCGGCCATGACACCGCGCGCCTTGCAGGGTCCGTTGCGGGCCTCGTTCTTCTCACGTTCACGGCAGCGCAGCTCTTCGCGAGTCTGCTTCGCGAACGCGAAGTTTCGACCGACACGATCGTCGGCGGGATCTGCGTCTACCTGCTGCTGGGGTTGTGCTTCGCGATCTCTTTTATGCTGATCGCTGAACTCGCGCCCACTGCCTTCAGCCTGGCTGCGGAACTGCAGTGGGATGCAGGCGACCGGAAGCTCGATTTTTTGTACTTCAGCTTCGTAACGCTCACGACGCTCGGCTACGGCGACATCGCTCCACATGGTGACCTCGCTCAGATGCTTTGCGTGGCGGAAGCTCTCATCGGCCAACTCTACCTGGCCGTTTTCGTGGCGCGCCTCGTCGCCCAACACCTCGCGCGCCCATCAAAGTGAGAGCCCACAAGGCCCGAGCGGTGCCGACTCAGCAAATGCTGAGGGGGCGTTGAACACGAGGGGGAATGTGAGATTGAGGCGCCATCAATCCGTATCGAAGACTTCGGGAATCAGCAGGTAGGCACCCACGAGGAAGCAGAGCGCACCAATCGCTGTCCACAGCGTCGACCAGAAGAGCATCTCGTGCGAACTCGGTGCCGGTCCAACGAAGCTGTGGAGCGCAGAAACTTGGAAAGCGACCGAGCCGGCCAGGTTGATGATCGAGATCCACCAGCCGATGCTGCGAGGTGCGAAGGAGCCCGCGCCATGGGAGACCTCGGCGTAGGCAAGGTAGCTGGCAACCAGGAAGCATATGCTGCCGATCATGTTGGGTGTCCAGATCAGCAGGTCTTGCTGCTGCCACGAAAGCCCCGGGAGCATGGCGTCCGCCGTGTTGAAATTGAATAGGACCGTCCCCGCCAGTTGAACGAGACACGCGAGGTAGCCGAGGTTGCGTGGCCGCCAGCCGAACCACTTCC
>JAPYTP010000210.1 GCA_029941885.1 Myxococcota bacterium | reverse complement strand
GTGCTCGTGTTGATCCGGTCGAGGGGACTGAAGCGCTGCTCGCTGTAGGTCCGCCCATGGGACATCCAACTACCGGGCTCCTCGTCCGCGGCGAGAAGCCGCGCCGAATCGATCGCTCCGGGCTGGATCGAGGGCGCCGACGGGCCGCGATCGAGAACTCCCCCCTGGCAGCCGACGAAGATCGCGACGCCGACGAGGAGCGATCGGATCGTGATCCGATCCTTCATTCCTTTACTGGACTCTTCCATCGGAGTGCCTCTCCTCTGTCGGATCGCGTGCGTCACGGGGGCGCGAATTCATGTGGCGATGAAGCGCCGCCATCGTAGCGTCTCCCTAACCGAGCCGGCGATCCGGTGTGCGCGGGTCTCATGGGAGACCGTCGCCGGGACGGGGAGGTTCCGGTGTGCGGATCACTGAACACGATCGCAGGCCTGAAGCGGATTCCCTATGACTCCGGGTATCATGAAAAACGCGGTGGCGGTGAAGGGCCACCGTCCATCGCCACAACCGCTTGGAGATGAGGATGAAATTCGGCTTCGTTCTGCCCAATCATCTTGGCATCGAGGATCCGGCGGACGTTGTCTCGCTCGGTATCCACGCCGAGAATGCGGGCTTCGACTCCGTCTGGGTGAACCATCACGTAATCAACGCGGGCTATGTCCGTGATCGCCTCGGCGATCGGCCCTATCACGATGCATTGGTCCTGTTGACATGGCTCGCCTCGAAAACTCATCGTGTCCGCCTGGGGACGAGTGTGCTCGTGCTTCCCTATCTCCATCCGATGGTACTCGCCCGCGAACTAGCCACCCTCGACCATCTGAGCGACGGTCGGCTGGTCGTCGGAGTGGGGGTCGGGAGTCTGCCCGACGAGAGCGCAGCGCTCGGGGTCCCGTACAAGACGCGTGGCGCCTACTCGAACGAGTTTCTCGAGGTCTTGAAACGCCTGTGGGCGGAGGGTGAAGCGAGTTTCGACGGCGACCATTTCGAGTTCGAAGACGTGATCTCGTCGCCCAAACCCCTGCAGCATCCCCATCCTCCGATCATGGTCGGGGGCAACCACCGCGCCGCGCTGCGGCGTGCTGCTCGCTACGGGGACGGGTGGCATCCTCTCATGCTCAACCCGGAAGGTGTGCGAGGGCGGCTCGATTCGCTCCGCGCCGAAGCCCTTCGCCTCGGCCGCGCCGAGCGAATTCGCGAGGTGCAGGTTCGCTTGGATATGGCGAACGTGACGCCGGGCACGGTCGCGGACTACGACGCGGCGGGAGCGACCGAACTCGTGCTCGGAGTTGCGACTCGGGATGTCCAGAAAGCACGTGCAGAAATCGATCGATTCTCGGAGGCGATGTTGTGATCCGAGCGCCGAGGATCGAGGACCCCGGCGAGGCCAGCGCCGCGCGAGATCAGAAGGCGCCGCGCGAGATCAGTAGGCGTCGCCGTAAATCGACGGTGCGGCCCCGATCGGGCGTGCTTCGGGATAGACCGCCTTGATCTCCTCCTGGAAACTCACATCGTCGATTCGATCGATCTCGAATCGGAGATCACGCCCCTTGTCGGCGAGATCCTCGTCGAAGATCCGGGCAACATCCTCGAGGGAGAGTGTGTCCGCCATCTGTCTCTTGCGTTCTTCCTCGTTCTTGTACACGTCGGCCTTCCAAAGGACACTCACGCGATACTTCGAGAGGGGCGCGCGGAAGCGTTCCTCGCCCCGATCCGTGACTACCCAGTCAGCACTGCCATCGGTCGCCGGCGCGAGTTCGGCGCGCGACGTGACGAGCAGGGTTCCGTTGTCGTAGGGACCGACGGGCCCCACCTGGTGAAACATGCCGTGGTTGTCCCCGATGAGCGAGGTGTTCGCCATGTCGCCGTGGTGCTCGTGGCGTGGCTTGTTCGGTCCGTCGGGCCAATAATAGATCGCTCCGCCCTCGTCGAGGTCGTTCATCCACCAGATCGATGTCGATTGCACGATTGACCAGCGATCGAAGAGACCCGACCACAGCATGGATCGCAACAACCACATGGGGGAGTTGGATCGGTCGCGCCCCTGGAAGCGCGGGTTGTCCGTATGCGCGGGTCCGGCCCGGTCGATCGCCGCCATGAGGTTCACATAGATACTTTGGGGAACGATGACCTCGGCGTCGTAGAATTTCTTGCTCGCCTCGATGACACCCTCGTGCCAGAAGAAGAGATCGGATCCTTCGACCGCGAGGTCGGCGTGGACCCAGTCGTTCTGGAACCACATCGCGTTGGTGGCTTCGTCGTCCTCGTCGAGACCGCCCCGGAACCAGCCGCCCAGAGGCGTATACGGCGCGTTTCGCTCGAGCAGTCGAACGACTTCATCGACGTTCGGGATGACGTTACGGAGCAGCGTCGGCGGGTCGGAGTAGTGAATCATATCGACGTGAAGCATATGCTCGAGGGGTAGGGTTGACCAGTTGATGGGCCGAATCCCCGTCGGGATCGGGGTCGGACGGCTCATGCGTCCGGGAGGACCCGACCCGGAGCGGGCCCCGGGACCGGAGCCGCTCGCGCAAGCCAGGCATCCGGGTGCGCTCGGGGGCGGATCGCAGTGTCGGTCCCACTGGTCCGACGGCTTCCGGCCGATCGATAGGGGATTGGGCTAGGGTGAACCTCATGCCGCGCCGCCCGTTCCCCGATTCGCTTCTTTCGAGGATCGGTCTCTCGAACAAGATCTCCCGCCTCGCGGTTGGACTCGTTGCCGGTTCGGTCCTCGCCGGAGTCGCCTCGATCGACGCGACGAATGGCGCGTTGCTCGCCGCCCGGGGCTGGGTCGTAGGCCATTTCGACTGGCTCTTCGTCCTGGTCGCCAACGCAGCCATCGCCGGCGTTGCCCTTCTGGCATTTCATCCGAGCGCCAAGCTCCGCCTGGGCCCGGACGATGCGCGGCCCGAGTTTTCGAGACTCTCGTGGTTCGCGATGCTCTTCTCTGCGGGGCTCGCGTCGGGCCTCCTCTATTGGGCGACCGCGGAGCCGATCACTCACCTCCAGGGCAACCCGTTCCTTGTGAGCACGAACCCGACAGGCCCGGGAGGCGCTGCGTCCGCGGCGACGCTGGCAATGCGAATCACGCTTCTCCATTGGGGGGTTCACGGCTGGGCGCTCTATGTCGTTGCGGCGCTGGCTATCTCGATCTACGCCTATCGTCACGGTCAGAGTCTGACGTTTCGCACCGCGCTCTACCCCATTCTCGGCCCCGTTCGAATCGATCGCTGGCCCGGGAAGGCCGTGGACCTGCTTGCGCTCGTCGGAACCGTGGCTGGCGTTGCGACGTCGATCGGACTGTCCGCAGCGAGCATCAACTCGACCCTCTCGTCGCTGCTGGCGATCGAGTTGGGTGCGGCCAATCAGATCTTGATCATCTTCGGCGTCTGTGCCCTGGGCGTCCTTTCCGCCCTGTCGGGCCTCACTCGGGGCATCCGCCGGCTCTCGGAGCTCAATCTCTGGGTCAGCGCGTTCTTGCTGGTCGCCTTTGTCCTCCTCGGTCCGACGCTCTATCTCGGAACGCTTCTGTTCGAGACGCTTGCGGATTATCTGATCCATGTGATCCCGACCGGCCTGTGGATCGCGGGGACCGCGGAGGAGCGCGTCTGGCAGGGCGATTGGACGATCTTCTATTGGGCGTGGTGGCTCTCCTGGACCCCCTTCGTGAGCCTCTTCATCGCGCGAATCTCGAAGGGGCGGACGATCCGTGAGTTTGCGATTGCAGTCTTGCTCGTGCCGGTGGCGGTGACCCTCGTGTGGATGGTCGTGTTCGGCGGGACGGCGATCTTCCAGGAGGCGGCGTTGGCGGGATCGATCACGGAGGCGGTGAATCAGGACTACAGCCTGGGTCTCGTTGCCGTAATCGATCAACTGGGCCCGGCGTGGCTCACGCAGGGACTCGTGGGAATCGTGGCCTTTCTACTCCTCACGTGGCTGATCACGTCCCTCGATTCCGCGACCCTCGTTATCTGCCAGCTGCTGGACGTCGAGGAGATTCCCGCAGCCAAGATCTTCTGGGGGTTCTCGCTCGCGGCGGTGGCCGCCGTGCTGCTTCGTGCAGGTGGATTGGCGGCGCTCCAGGCGGCCTCGATCATCATCGGACTGCCACTCGCAGGATTGATGGTCCTATTAGGCGTCGGTGTCTTTCGGGACCTGTTCCGCGGCCGACTCTGAATCGTAGGCGGCCTTGGTCGGGGCAGCGTCTCTCCTACGCTCTCCCCATCGATCGGTCACTAGAGAGACTTGGATGGACCCGATGCTCGACACACAGAGAAAAATGTACGTGAGAAAATGGTCGGTCCGGTCCGGGTCACGACGATGGGCCGCACAGTGTGTCCTGGTCGCCATCGGCGGCTCGATCTTGTTCGCCATTGGCTGCGGGAGCGATCCGATCGAGCCTGAACTGTTCGCGGTTCCGGCGTCCTCGTCGGAACCCGAACGCGCGGCCTGTGCCCATCGTGATTCCCGGCGCATGGCCCTTTTCGGTGACCTGCACGTCCACACGGCGTTGTCGACCGATGCCTGGAACTACGATCTGGAAGTGCGCCCGACGGGCGCCTACGAATTTGCGTTCGGTGGACCGATCCTGCTTCCGCCGAAGGATGAGGCCGGTCGCGGGACACGGTCGGTGCGAATCGACCGTCCTCTCGACTTCGCTGCGGTCACGGACCATGCCGAATTTCTTGGCGAACAGGCGCTCTGTACCGACCCGGACAGCGAGGCCTTCGAGACCGAGAAATGCAGAGCGATTCGGGAATCGACGGCGCCGACGGATTCGCCGCTCGGCTTCAAGATCATGCACCCCTTTCCAAGCCGCGAGGCCGATATCTGTGGTGAAGACTTTTCGGCCTGTGCTGCCGGGATCGAAGTGGGGTGGAACGAGATCATCGATGCGGCAGAAGAGTGGAATGACACCTCTCCAAGCTGTCGTCGAACGGCGTTTATCGCGTACGAGTACAGCTCCTTTCGACTGGGTTCGAATCTGCATCGCAACGTGATCTTCCGGGGAAGCGTCGTGCCCAGGCGTCCTGCGAGCTACATGGACGTGCAACGCGAATGGGAACTCTGGCAGCTCCTTCACGACAACTGCAACGACTCCGATACCGGCTGCCAGGTACTCGCGATCCCGCACAACTCGAATATCAGCAACGGCCGAATGTTCGCGATCGACTATCCCGGTACGGATTCGATCGAGGAGCAGGCGGAGCGGGCGGCGCTTCGAATCGCAATGGAGCCCATCGTCGAGATCATGCAGCACAAGGGCGACTCGGAATGTCGCCGCGGTCTCTCGTCGGTCATGGGCTCAGACGACGCGCTATGCGATTTCGAGAAGTTCGAGAACACGAATTTCTTGCGCTTCGGGGACGATGGGGCCCCCGATTGCTATGACGGACCGCTTGCGGACTGGGTGCCGCATCTCGGGCCCAGCTGCCTCGCTCGTCGCAGCTATGTGCGTTATGCCCTGGCGGATGGGCTCGCCGAAGAGGCGCGAATCGGAGTCAATCCGTTCAAAATGGGCCTGATGGCGAGCACCGACACACATAACGCCTTGGCCGGGGGTGTCGAAGAACGTAGCTGGCCGGGGCATCTCGGAATCGCGGACGGCACTCCCGAGAAACGTCTCGCCGAGGGGACTGCGGGGGTCATGGGGGACTACTCGAACGGGCCGGGCGGCCTGATCGGCGTCTGGGCCGAGGAGAATTCCCGAGCGGCGATCTTTGATGCAATGCGGCGCAAGGAGGTCTTTGGCACGAGCGGTCCGCGAATCCAACCGCGCTTCTATGCCGGCTGGAATCTTCCTGAGGATCTCTGTGCTTCGGACGACGTGTTGGCACGGGCGGAGGAGAGTGGTGTTCCGATGGGCGCGGATCTGCCGGTCCGCTCGGAGGACCGGGCACCGATCTTCGCCGTGTGGGCAACCAAGGATGCCGGGACCCCGACCGCGCCGGGAGGGCTCCTTCAGCGCCTACAGGTGATCAAGGGCTGGGTCGATGGCGCCGGTATCGTCCACGAAGAGGTCGTCGATATCGCCGGAGGGGCGAACGGTGCGAGCGTCGACCGCGCGACCTGCGAGCCCGAGGGACCTGGATCCACCGAATTGTGTGGGGTCTGGCGAGACCCGGATTTCGATCCGGCTCGCCGCGCTGTCTACTACGCGCGTGTGGTTGAAAATCCGAGTTGCCGATATTCGACCTGGCAATGTCTCGAGCTACCGGAACGCGATCGTCCCTCGGGATGTACTTCGACACTCATGCAGCCGATCCAGCAGGAGCGCGCCTGGACCTCGCCCATCTGGTATACGCCGTCCACGGGCTGAATCGGATCAGCGGCCGGACTCGGTCCCTCCGCGTTCGAGGGCTTCCCTGTATTCGCCCGTCGGCCACGGCGGGACCTCGCGCATCTCGCTGATCACGGTATCACCTTCCTCGACGAGGCCCGTGGCGGCGTCGAAGATCTGCCAATGCATCTTCGGGCCGAACAGCGGTTGGGATTCCACCGAGACTACGCGCAGTTCGCCTTCTTCGAAGCCGCATTGCCCCTGGACGGCACGGAGCAATTCACTGCCGTTCAGGTGACCATCGCCGAAATTCCAACCGAGAATCGCCCCGCCGAGGACTTCGCCTTCGTACCAGTCGTAGTTGTCGATATGATCGACTGCCTTCGGCAGAGCTTCGAGGAGCGGCCTGCCCTCCAGATGCATGAAGCGACTGACGAGCATATTGGTGTTGGTCAGGAGTTCGAGCGTCTGTTCGTCCGGTATGAATTCGGCCATCTGCTCACGGATGGTACCGCTCGCCTTCTTGAGCTTCTTCAGCTTCTCGACGGACTCTCCTTTTCGGAAGAGCCAGACGTTGTACATCCAGTTTCCGGCGTAGTACCGCATGGAGAGCAGAAATGAGACCTTCGACGGAAAGAAGTTTCCGAGCGTCGGGACGCAGACCATCATGAAGAATACGAATGCGGCAAGCGCAGGCAGCGAGAGGATCGCGAGCGGACTCGCGTCCATGTTGAATCCAAAAAGATAGACCCCGCCATAGATCATCAGGATATTCCATTCGATCGGCATCCCGTTGGGATTGTTCAGCGCGATGAATCCGTGGAAGCTCGCCATCAGACCGAGGGCGAGGAGCGTCAGTGTCTCGCTGGTACTCGAGAGCAGCAGGATCGGAATCAGGTATTCCGTCGTACTCCCGAAATTCGCCATGAACGTGGCGAACGTCGAAGGGCGCAGGTCATCCGGGAAATCCGCGAAGAGTCGCTTCTTCAGGATCTTCGGGAAGAAGGGGCCGTTATTCATCATGAACATGATGACATGGGGGAAATGGTGGTTCAGTTTCGAAGTGGCGGCCCAGAACCAGATGAAGCCCCACACGACCTTGCAGGCCGAGATCCAGAGATCTCCCCCCGATGGTTCTCCCGCGACCGCAGCGAAGACGAGGCAGGTGAGCGCGACCCAATAGTGTTCGGCCCGGGCGACGAGAAAGAGCGTCTTGTCGAGGATGCCGAGCAGCGGGATCGCTACGAAACATGGAAGCAGCGCCTCCGGCGTCACTTCCGGTGAGATCAGGACGTGGAGGAGTGCGAGTTCCGTGGCGAGATAGGCGCCGACATCGAGCCAGTTTCGTACGTCGCCACCGATCAGGGGCACGCCGCGAAAGAGCGGCAGCTTGATCGTGCCGGGACGAGCGAAATGATAGATGCCGCCCATCAGCGGCTTGAATCGGGCGTTCATCGGGCCCCAGCCGCAGCCGAACCCCAGCAGTTCGTAGAAGACGGACCAGACCACGGCCTTCTTGAAGGCATCGGCGGTGAACGCCCACTCGAGCGGCGATGTCAGCCCGGGATAGTCCGCGTTGAGGGAGACCCAGAACGTCCAACCGCCGATCAACAGCACGAAGTACTTCGCCCAATAGAGCGCCATCACCTTCGGCTGGTTCGGGCTCGAGTCTGCCCAGGTTCGGCAAGCCAATCGCACGCGCTCGGAAAAGGGAGCCGAGAGGATCCGCTCGGGATCGTAGGGGGGCAGGTCGGGGTCGGATGTCGTCATGGGCTCGATGATAGGCGGGGGGTGGGAGGCTTGACGACACCCTATTTGCCGCGTTGGAGCCGACATCTTTCTCGTTCCGCGGTCGCTTTCGTCTGGCCTCCCTGAATCCGTGGACGATCGGTGTCTGGCGGCACGGCGACGCGGAGGAGGAATCCGAGGCGATCCGGGAACCAGCCGTGAGTTCGGGTCGGACGTGTCTCGAGAT
>JAPYTP010000209.1 GCA_029941885.1 Myxococcota bacterium | reverse complement strand
TCGAGGCCCCCCTCGAATGGCGGCCGCGCACACGACCGTCGATGTCGGCACCCGTAGCGATGGGCAGTGGGCAGCCCGCACACGCGCGCGACCGCCGCGCCTAGTCCTCCATTCGTCGTGTCCATCTGGCTCGTACCGATCCTGGGCGTCTCCGGACTGCTCGTGTATCGCGCCTGGCAGCATGATGCCGCGCTTCGCTCCGGCGAACTGATGGATGTTCGAGACGTCCTCCCCGACGGTGAGGTCGACATCGAGCTGGGCGCGCTCGGTGGCCGCCTCTACCGCCTCGAACTCCAATTCGAGGCGTGCGTCGAGTGCCCCCGGGACGATGATCCGTCCGCCGAAGCGATGTCGGAGCACACGGGCGAACTCCTCTACCGGCTGCGGGTCGAGCGACCGGACGGACCCATCCTCTACGAACGCGAGCGACCTCTTCAGAATCTGTTCGGAATGGCTTCGAGCGCGGGCGAGAAGACCGGAATCGGGAGTCGTCGCGGCGTCTTGTCGCGCCATTGGGGATGCGTGCCCTTGCTCGAGTTTCAACCGGAGTCCCTCGGTCGACTTCGGTTCGATTTCTCGATCCAACCGAGCGGCAGTCGAGCGCGACTCGACAAGGCGCAGCTAGTCCTGAAGGAGAACGTGCGGCGGTTGCGCTATCCCGCCGCGCTTCTGGATCGGATTCAGATCGACTCCCCGGACGGTGCAGGTCCGATCTAGCGCCTCGGGCACCGGAGTTCGGCCGAGGTCGGATACGCCTTCACGGTCGCAGACTTCCGACGCTTGCCTTCCCCGCGCGCACCCGCCTACGATGCCGCAATGCCCCGACGCGATCGAAGCCTCGCTGATCTAGGTGAATCCGCCCTGATCGAACGGATCGCGCGCCGCGCTGGCCGTGAAATCGGTCGCGACTGGTCCCTCGGAATCGGCGATGACGCGGCGATTCTCTCCACGCGCCGCGACGAAGAACTCGTCTTCTCCACCGATGCCCAGGTCGAGGGCGTGCATTTCCGGTTCGGGCGCGAGACGCCTCGCACGATCGGACGCCGGGCGCTGGCGGTGAACCTCTCGGACCTGGCCGCGATGGGGGCGACCCCGGTTGGAGCGCTCATGAGTCTGTCGGCGCCCCCGCATGCGAGCGTCTCGATCTTCGATCGCGTGATCTCCGGGTTCGTCGACGAGGCGCTGCGTTTCGGCTGTCCGCTCGTCGGCGGAAATCTCTCGAGCGCGGGAGAGTGGAGCCTCGATGTCACCGTGATCGGACGATGTCGAAAAGCAAGGGCGCTTCGTCGCCGGGGGCTAGGGCCAGGAGATGGGCTCTATGTGACCGGGGTGTTGGGGGCGGCGGCGCTCGCGCGCCTCCGCGCGGATCGTTTCGGAACGCGGCTGACGCGAGTTCCGACACCGCGGATCGAAGCGGGAAGAGCGCTCGCCCGTCTCTCGGGAACTCGCGCGTGTATCGACCTCTCCGACGGACTCGCAACGGATCTCGCTCATCTGCTCGCCGCGGACGGGCTGGGGGCCGACATCGACCCCGCCTCTCTCCCGCGGCCTCGGGGATTCCGTCGAGACTGCCGGGACCTCGACCTCGATCCGCTTGGGGTGTTGACTGGAGGTGGCGAGGACTACGAACTCCTCTTCGCGTTCCGCTCCCAGCGGAAACGGGTGAGTGCCGCGACGCTGTCAGAGCGTCTGGGTCTCCGCGTGAGTCGGATCGGTGGAGTCACGACCGCCAGAGGCATTCTAGGTCTGCCCGAGACCCCCTCGAGGCACCACTTCTAGTCGCGGTATTGCTGCAGTCGATCGAGTCGGCGGAGCATTTCCGCGTCCGGAAAATCCCGTAGGCGTCAAGCCGAGACGCTGAGGAGCCGATAAACCTGCAGTGCGACTCTCGTTGACGGGCAAATTCGTTTCGGGGTCACTGATCGTTGCGGGCGCGACATCGGTGCTGCCGAGCCTCGTTTCCAGCCTGGGAATCGACTTCTGGAGCGGTGGTGTTCGCTTCTTCGTCGCGCTCGGCGTTGGGGGTGTGATGGGGTTCTTCCTCTCGCGCATGTTCGGCGCGAAATTCGACGCCCTGCGCAGCGCGACCGAACGCATCCGGGAAGGGGATCTGGCCGTCGAGATCCTGACTTCCCCCGACTCGCGCCTGTCCGACGAGGTCGATGACCTCGCGGAGAGTCTTGCCGGGATGCTGCTCCAGTTGCGGGAGCTGGTTTCACGTGTCCAGGACACTGCCAGCTCTGTTTCCGAATCTTCCACGGGCCTCGAGTCTGCGCTCGATCGTCTCCGCAGTGGGAGCGAAGGCATTTCGAGCACGATCGCGCAGGTCGCCGGAGGCGTCGACCAGGAGCAGGAACTCCTCGATCAGGCCTCCCATCGCATGACGGAGGTTTCGAGCGAGATCGACCTGAATGCGGGACGTGCTCGGGAGGCGTTCGGTTTTGCGGCGGAGGCCAACCAGAAGGCGGGGACCGGCGTCGAGGTGGCCCGCCTCGCAATCGAAAAGATGAAGGCGGTCTTCGAGCGGGCCGAGAGCACCGGGGACAAGGTCTTCGAACTCGAAGCCAAGACCCGTCACGTCCATCAGATCACCGAGATCATCACTTCTGTCGCCCACCGCACGAACCTTCTTTCCCTGAACGCATCGATCGAGGCCGCTCGCGCCGGCGAGGCGGGACGCGGCTTTTCGGTGGTCGCGGATGAAATTCGCAAGCTCTCGGAGAGCGCGGGCCGAAGCGCGGACGAGATCAGTCAGTTGATGCACGAGATCCAAGCGGATACCGCCATGGTCGCGGACGAGATGCGACAGTCGAGCCAGGTGATCGGTGAGGGGCGCGAGGACGTCAACACCATCGCCGGCGCGTTGGCCCAGATCGCCATGGCCGTCTCAGAAGCGGCGACGCGCTCCGAGGAGATCTTCCACGGCGCCGACAGCCATTCGTTGAACGCCCAGAGCATGGTTTCTGCGATCGAAGAGATCGCGAAGGTTGCGAGTGGTAACGGCCGCAGCGTGTCCGAGCTAGGCGACACCATGACCGAGCAGGCTCGCACCGTCGACGACATCCACCGGACCGCGGAGAGCGTGAGCCGACTGGCTGATCAACTCGAAACCTCGCTGACGATCTTCCGTACGGATACGGAACAGAGACGGCGTGCGATCGCTCCGAATCCTTTAGCGACCGATCTCGCTGCGTCTGCCGCGCGCGTCGAAGCGGCCGGAAAAAGACAATGAATGCGGCCGTGGCACCCCTCGACGACGCCGATCGACTACTGATGTTCATGTTCGAGAACATCCAGTACGCGCTGCCGATCGCGTGGGTCGTCGAAGTCGCCGAAAAGGATCGTGTGACGAGTGTGCCCTCGTTGGCGCTGCCCGTCGGGGGCGTCATGAACTGGCACGGAGAGGCGCTGCCGCTGGTCGCAACCGAGTTGTTGCTCGGTCGAGATCGCGACGAAGCGGGGGCGACTCCGTTCGGGGCCGCGACGACGGTTGGATATGCGCAGGAGCAGGTGCTCGTCGTCTCCGCGAAACCGGGGAGTGCAGCTCGGATGGGCATGCCGGTCGACCGCGTGATTGGTTTGGCCGACGGCATGGGCGCTCTTGCGGGTCAGGCCGGCGGCGAACTCGTCGTCGAAAGGCGGCCCGTCGAGGGTCGTATCGTCCACATTCTGAATCCTTCGGCCTTGGTGGCACGAGGGGAAGAGGTCATAGTGAGCGCCACGTCCTAGGCGGGTGTTCGAATCGGGGGAACGGAAATGGCACGAGTATTGATTGCTGATGATGCGTCCTTCATGCGGCAGATGATCCGCGAGATCATCGAGCCCGAGGGTCATGAAGTCGTGGGGGAAGCGACGAATGGGATCGAGGCGGTCGATCTCTACAAGGAACTTCAACCCGACCTGGTCACGATGGACATCGTCATGCCCAAGCGTTCGGGAATCGACGCGGTCAAGACGATCCTCGCCGAGAACCCGACCGCGTGCGTTGTCATGTGCAGCGCACTCGGTCAGGAGACTCTGGTGATGGAGGCCCTTCAGGCCGGCGCCAGTGACTTCATCGTTAAGCCATTCAAGCCCGACAGCGTCATCGCGACCCTGAAGAAGGTCATCGAGAAGGCTGATTAGCATGGGCCTCGACATGGCCAAATATCGTCGGATCTTTCTCGAGGAGGCGAGCGATCACCTCGCGGAGATCAGCCGAGCGCTGATCGAGCTCGAGAAGGAGATGGGCAGCGTCGAGGCGATCGATACCATTTTTCGGATGGCGCACTCGATCAAGTCGATGGCTGCCTCGCTCGGCTATAATCCCGTCGCGGACCTTTCCCATCGGATGGAAGATCGGATGGAAGGCGTACGCGCGGCGGGCCGGGTGCGCGACCCCGAGGAACTCGCCTTGCTCTTCCGAAGCCTCGAAGCGCTCGAGGAGATGGTCGGAGCAGTCGCGAACGAGCAGGACCTTTGTTCTGCCGACAGCGCGCTTCTCGCGGAGCTGCCGATTGCAGCGGACGAGTCGGGAACCCTTGCCCGCCATCCTGAATCGGTCGCAGCGACCCCCTCGGACCTCCTGTCCCCCGACGCTGGCGGTCCCGATCCGGTGGGGGGCGAACCAAAAAAAGTCAGGAGCTAGAGCCCGTCGCGAATGCGGCGGGCGTTACGCCGGTGCCGGCTGCGGCCGAGCCGGCGGAGGGGTCCGGTGTGCCCACCACCCCGCCGGCGCCCCGTCTCAGTGCGACCGTCCGCGTCCGGACGGGCACCCTGGATCGCTTTCTCTCCGCAGTCGGAGAGGTCATCCTCAGCTCGAGCCAGCTCCGAGCCGGCGTCGCGCGATACGCGCACGACCCGGAAGTCGCGGATGGTTTCGACCGAGTCGATCGTCGCGTTGCCGAACTCCAGCGCCGTGTCCTCGAGTTGCGCACCGTTCCCCTCGTGCGCGTGACCGACAATCTTCCCCGTGCCGCGCGCCAGGTTGCCGAGAAGCTTGGCAAGCGTGTCGAGGTCGAAATCATCGGTGCGGAGCTCGAACTCGACCGATCGATCCTCGACCGCCTCGGCGAACCGCTGCTCCACCTGGTCCGGAACGCCGTGGATCACGGCCTCGAAGCGCCGACGGATCGCATCGCCGCCGGTAAATCCGAGACCGGAATCCTGCGGATCGAAGCGCGCCGCCAGAAGGACTCGATCGAGATCGAAGTCAGCGACGACGGTGGGGGGATCGATCTCGCCTCCGTGTGTCGACGCGCGATCGACTCGGGATTGATCCACCCGGATCTGGTCGAAGACCTGCCCCCGGAAGAGGTCGCCCGTTTCATCTTTCATCCAGGGCTGTCGACCGCACAGTCTATCTCGGAGGTCTCGGGCCGCGGGGTCGGCATGGATGCTGTCAAGGCGACCGTGGAAAGCCTCGGTGGCGTGGTCGAATTGCGAACGGAAGTCGGGCGAGGAACGACGACCACCCTGATCGTACCGATCACGGCGGCGGTTCAACGGGTCCTACTCGTCGGGATCGCCGATGAGCGGGTCGCGATTCCGATCGCGAAGGTCGAACGCATTCTCGAAGTGCCCGCGGACGCCATCGAAGAGGCGGCCGGGGATTGTTTCGCGCTCGTCGATGACGAGCCGATTCCCGTCCTGAATCTCGCGCGAGAGCTTCGGATCGAGGGGGCTGCGTCGGGCCAGAATGCGGTTCCGCTCGTGCTGTCCGAGGTGCGCGGAGAGCGAGTGGCACTGCGGGTCGATCGTTTCGCTGGCCAGCAGGAATTCTACGTCAAGCCCGTACCGGAGTTGCTCGTCCCGGTGCGCATCCTCGCCGGGTTGACCGTGCTGGACGACGGAAGTCCCGTCTTCCTACTCGACTTGAATCAGTTGGGTTGACCGTGGACGATTTTCCCAAAGCCGACATCGATCGACTCGCGGAACTCGCCCATGCTGGCGCGCTTCAAGCGGCTGAGGCCCTTGCGCAGCTCGTCGGCCATCCGGTGAGGACCGACGCCCCCGTGATTCGAACGGGAGGAGCGCGCCCTGCGCCCGGTGCCCAACCGAGCACACGCGACCGCGCGGCGACGGGTGTCTTCTTCGAGTTCGAGGGCTGTCTCGACGCGATCATCGGGGTTCTCTTTCCGGGGGAAGCGAACGAACACCTCGTGCGATCCATCGTCGGAATCGAGACGGGAGATCTCGAGGAGCCGATCTTGGAATCCGCTCTCATGGAAGTTGGCAACATCCTCGCATCACACGTTGCGTCGGCGATCGCCAACCGCCTCCAGGCACGGTTGCTGCCATCGATTCCCTCTCTCGCGATGACCGATTCAGAAGCCGAACTCGAGGTCTTCGTCGCCCGGGCCGTCGGGCGTGAGGCTCCGCATATCGAGTCCCGACTGTCGCACGAGGACGGAAGGTTGATCGGTCGGCTGGTCCTCGTCCCGACGCGCTGAGCAACGGCATCCCGACAGCCGCGATCGACTTCCCCTCCCCAGCGACCGCCGAGCTTTGATACGCTCTCCGGATCGGGATCTCGACCGGTTTTCGAATCCCTGGAGAGCGCTTTGAATTCAGACAGCCTTCGCGATCTGCTGGAAGGGGTTCGTTCCGGTCAGATCGACGTCGACAGTGCCACGGATCAGTTGGCGCGACTACCATTCATCGAGACCGCGCAGGCACGCATCGATACTCACCGCGCCCTGCGTCAGGGAATTCCGGAGGTCGTGTACGGTGCCGACAAGACGGTCGAACAGATCGTCGATGCGGCGCGAGCGCTCCGTCAAGCAGACCAGGACGTGCTCGCGACCCGAGTCGACGCCGAGAAGGCGGAGGGCGTTCGTGAGCGGCTCCCGGAAATCGAATACGACGCGGTTTCGCGACTGCTGTGGATCGGCGCAGACGAGGTCCCGCTGCGCGGGAAGGGAACCATTCTCGTGGTCTCCGCCGGTAGTGCCGACCTTCCCGTGGCGGCGGAAGCCGTGGGTGTGGCGCGTCGGTTCGGTAACAAGGTCGAGTTGCTCCAGGACGTCGGAGTGGCCGGCCTTCATCGCCTGCTCGCCTCTCTCGAGTTGCTGCGCTCGGCGCGGGTGCTGATCGTCGTGGCGGGCATGGAGGGGGCCTTGCCCTCCGTCGTAGGCGGTCTCGTCGACAAGCCCGTGATCGCGGTCCCGACGAGTGTTGGGTACGGCGTCGCGTTAGGCGGGGTCACTGCGCTCCTGGGTATGCTGACGAGCTGTGCCTCGAATGTGACCGCCGTGAATATCGACAATGGATTTGGTGCGGCGCACGTCGCGACTCTTATCAATCGGCTCTAGGCAGTGATCGTGGGAAACAAGATTCTTCACCTCGATGCGTTCTCCGGCGCAGCGGGCAACATGTTCATGGCGGCTCTGCTCGATCTCGGCTTGTCTCGGAAGGCCCTGCTCGAGGGCCTCGCGCCGTTGGGGCTCGATTTCAAACTCGTCGTGAAGAAGGTCGACCGGTCGGGGTTCGCTGCGCGCTATGTGGATATTCGAGTGCCGGTTTCTCGCGCCAAGAAAAAGGCGGAGCACGCTCAGCCTCACACTCATGCTCACGGCCGATCGCATTCGCACGCACACGGTCGCCACTATGCGGATATCCGCGACCTGATTGCGGCGGCGAAGCTCGAGGGGAGGGTGAAGGAGCGTTCCCTTGCGATCTTCGAGGCGCTCGGACGGGCGGAGGCGAAAGTCCACGGGGCCGCCCTCGAGGATGTCCACTTTCATGAGGTCGGTGCGATCGACGCGATCGTCGATGTCGTCGCGGCTGCCGTCGGGCTCGATCTGCTCGGGGTGGGGCGTGTGACCTGCTCGCCCGTCGCGATCGGTCACGGCACGATCGACTCGGACCACGGCATCCTGCCGTTGCCAGCGCCCGCAACCCTCGAACTGCTCGTTGGGATTCCGACGGTTCCCGCGAACGTCGAATGGGAGACGTTGACCCCGACGGGTGCAGCGATCCTGGCGACGCTCGTCGACGAATTCTGTTCGCTGCCGGCGATGACGGTCGAGCGTATCGGGTACGGTGCCGGAAATGATCGGAAGGGGCCGCTCCCCAATCTCTTGCGCGCGACGCTCGGGGAAACGAGCGCGGTCTCGGGCGATCGGGTCACGCTGATCGAGACGAACCTCGACGATCTGATCCCCGAGCATTTCGACTACCTGATGGAACGCCTCTTCGATGCGGGCGCCTTGGATGTCTCTCTTCAGAATATTCAGATGAAGAAGAACCGTCCCGGATTCCTCGTGCGGGTGCTGGCTCGTCCGATGGACAGGGACGCGCTCGCACGGATTCTCTTCGCGGAGTCGACGGCGATCGG
>JAPYTP010000208.1:2901-8344 GCA_029941885.1 Myxococcota bacterium | reverse complement strand
TCCAGAATGCCCTGAGACGCAGCACGGACAAGCTCCGGCGTCCCGTCTGCTTCCAGGTCACACGGTCGCGGCGCCACGCTGGCCGCGGCGCAGGAGGCGGCCGGGGAAGTGCCCCGTGTGCTCGCCCTTCTCGATCGTGACCGTGCCGCCGACGATCGTTGCGAGGATGCCCGTCGACCGCTGCTCGATCCGACGAGCGCCAGTCGGGAGATCGTCGACGACGCGGGGCATGTCCGGGCCGACCGTTGCCGGATCGAACACGTTGAGATCGGCCATGAACCCCTCGATCACGAGACCGCGCCCGACGAGGCCCCACGCCCTCGCGGGGCCGAAGGTCAGAAGTCGCACGGCTTCCTCCAGGTTCAGACTCCCTCGCTCGCGCACCTGATGGGCCAGCAGGTGCGTCGTGATCGACGCGTCCGACATCTGGCTCACGTGGGCACCCGAGTCCGAGAAGCCCGCCACGACCTGGGAATGCGAGAGCAGCTGGTCGACCTCTTTGTCGACGAAAGGGGCAAACGACTGTACGAAGAACCGATCGAGGTCGGACTCGAGCGCGAGGTCGATGATGGCCGTCACCGGGTCGACGCCGCGTTCGCGGGCGACCTCGCCGACCGTGGGATTGGGCGGCGTCGGTGCGAGCATCACCTGCATCCGCTCGTAGTCGGGCGCCCGGGCCTCGGCGCCCATGCCCCCAATATAGGACGCGCCGAGCGCAGCAGACACGAGCCGTTCCCGAACGGCGGGATCCCGTAGCAGCGAGCGCTGCTCGTCCAGCGGGCGCGAGCGCACCTCCTTCCACTCCGCGAGTCCGTCGAAGGGGAGGCGGGTCTGGAACGACGACCAGTTGCCGATCCCGCGCGGATGCGTGACGCCGACGAAGCGTGCACCGCGGGCGGCCGCCGCGTCGAGGAAGGCGAGCGTCTCGTCGGGCCTCGACATGGCAGGGATCACGAAGCTGAGACCCGTCTCGGCCGAGAGCGCAACCCTCTCGGCGTCGTGCTCTGCCGCCTCCTTCGGGTCCGCGGGACGATCCTCGACGTACTGGAACATCCCGCCGCCGCCGCCGCCGAGTGCCGCGGAACGCACCAGCTGCACGACTTCCTGCCAGGTGGCCAGCCGGCTCGCGACGGGTCCACCGTCGGGCGTCTGGTGGTGGATGGTTCGGGACGTCGTGAAGCCCCAGGCGCCCGACGCCATGGCGCGCCGGACGTGCTCCGACATCGCAGCGAGCTCGTCTTCGCTCGCCCGCTCGGTGAAGGCGCGCTCCCCCATCACGTGGCAGCGCACCGCCGAATGGCCGACCTGCGGCGCGTAGTGGATGCCCTTGGGTAAGGCGTCGAGCGTCTCCAGGTATCCCTCGAAGTCGGACCAGCGCCAGTCGATGCCCGCCCCGAGGACGGAGGCCGACATGTCCTCGGCCCGCTCGAGGTTGCGCACGACGAGCTCGCTCTGTGCGGCCGAGCCCGGCGCGATCGTGAAGCCGCAGTTGCCCATCACGGCCGCGGTCACGCCATGCCAGCACGAGTTGCTGCCCCGGTGATCCCAGAAGATCTGCGCATCGAGATGTGTGTGGCAGTCGATGAACCCCGGCGTGACGACATGCCCCTCTGCGTCGATCTCGGTGTCGCCCCTCGCGGCGATGCGACCGATCTCGGCGATGCGGTCGCCGACGATCCCGACGTCGGCGCGGTAGCCGGCGAGGCCCGACCCATCGACCACGAAGCCATTGCGGATCACGATGTCGTAGCTCACGGCCTCTTCCTCCCAACGGGCATCTGCGCCCGGTGCTCAGCGTCCATTACATCCGAACCAGCGGATCAAGACAAGCTCCATCGCCGGAATCGACTTGCTCGGCGGCGAAACGGCGTACACTGGTGAGCCGAGGAGGTTGCCGTGTCGGACTACCGCGTGATCGATGCAGACGGACACTTCGCCGAGCCCGCGAGTATCTGGCCCGAGCACCTGCCCAAGAAGTTTCACGCCGTGGCGCCTCGCTACGCGCGAGACAACCAGGGACGCCCCCGGCTCGTGATCGGCGGCGTGATGAAGGGCGCGATCCCGATGCCGGGCAGCAGCGAGCCCGGCGATGGTGCGATGGGCGCGGGCGGCTACGACCCCAAGGTGCGCCTCGAGGACATGGACCGCGAGGGCATCGACGTCATGGTCATGTACCCGACGACGGGTCTCTACTTCTACGGGATCGACAACCTCGAGCTGACCGTCGCTCTGTGTCGAGCCTACAACGACTGGGCCCACGCCTTCTGCCAGAGCGCCCCCAGCCGACTGGTCGCGCCGACGGTGCTTCCCCAGATGGACGTACAGGCATGCCTCGAGGAGGTCGACCGCTGTGCCCGCGATCTCGGCTGCGGTGGCGTGATGCTGCGTCCGAACCCCGTCGCGGGCCGCACGCTCGACCACCCGGCCCTCGAGCCGCTGTGGTCGCGACTCGAGGAGCTGGACGTCCCGCTGGTGTTGCACGAGGGCACCACCCAGGACGTGCCGCAGGTGGCGAGTGACCGCTATGAGAACTTCATGTTTCGCCACATGATCACGCACGCCTTCGAGCAGCAGATGGGTCTTTTGTCGTTGATCGCCGGCGGCGTCCTGGAGCGGCACCCGAAGCTGCGCGTGCTGATCGTGGAAGCCGGCGTCGGCTGGGTGCCGTACTGGATCGAGCGCATGGATCACCATCGCAAGGAGTGGGGACACGCGAGCATCCCGCTTCCACTCGCGCCCTCGGAGTATTACCGGCGGCAGTGCTTCGTGTCCTCGGACGCCGAGGAGACGCTGCTGCCCCAGGTGATCAGCGCGATGGGCGACGACAACATTTGCTTCTCCACCGACTACCCCCACCCCGATCACGACTTCGAGGGGGTCGTCGCCGCGCTCACGAGCCGCACGGACATTTCCGAGGAGAGCAAGCACAAGATCCTGGGTCGAAACGCCGAGCGCGTGTTCACCATCTAGAGGCGGCCCGACCGCCGATAGGGAAGTCGTCGGCGTTTCAGTGCGGATCGCTGAAGAGAGCCCGCTCGACGATTCCGGCGCGCCGCTCACTCGAGTGCCCTGCGCGATGCAAGGAGGCCCCAGCGGTACGGGTCGCATGCTGACGGCCGTCGGCGACGAGTCGTTCCGATCCGGGATTCGCCTGTTGGATGTCGTGGGCCGCCGGCGACTGGACGACCGAGCCGATCGAGCCCACGCGCGAGTGTGCGGCGTGGTTGCCCGAGGCACTGTGTCCGACGCAAGACTCTGATCGCCTGGTGGCGCGCGCGCTCGCAGTCGTCGAGCCGGGGACGATCCTGATCCTGCACGACGGCCACGATCGGGTCGCCGGGGTAGACCCGAGCGGCCCGCCTGCTCGATCGCATCGCGCGCGAGCAGCCCGAGACGCAGATCTTCGTGCAGAGCCTTCTGCCCCGCGCCGCTGAGTACCGCGAGCAGGTCGAGTCGGTCAACGCGGCGCTCCTTTCGCTGGCCGACGAACGAGGCCTCGCGTAGTGCGCCAAAACTCAGCCGATCGAACTCCGAGGCGAAGTCGGCCATTTGTTTCACCGGCGGTGTGCCACAGAGTCGGCGTAGCGATGTCGTCCGGAGTGTCGGAGCGCCGATCCAGCTGCCGAATGAGCCGCAGTCGGCTGAATATTCGGTCTTACACGCCACATGGCGGGTCGAGTCCGACAAGTTCGAGTCGGGCTGCGTAGAAGTCGTCTGAGTTCTCGACCACTAATCTGTTACGAATACTCTTCCGAGTACCTGGCAAAGATCTTCGACTACGGTCGTCTCCCGGACCGGAAAGCGCAATCGGTACATGCGGCCACCTTCGCGAGAATCCGAGCCTTGAACCATCTCGCACGCCTGGTCGCCGACGATCTCGTTCAGTCGGTTTTCTTCGATCGCGCGGTGCGTGTCCTCTTTGCCGCGGATCTGGTGCCGTTCGATCACCAGGCCCGCTGTATCGGGCAGAATCTGTGTATAGGTCGACCGGCCAGTAGATTTGTTCTTGATCGTATAGCCGAAGGTATCCGGGGTTAGGTGGTAACCGGGCCCGAGTTCGCCGAGTGCCGTGCGGATCTCTTCGACCTTCGCTTGTGCCCAAGCCGGCAGTTCGTCGAATCTCTCGCGGGTGCGCTCTATGGCAGCGCTGAGGTCTTGCCGTGCGTGCGCAATCAACGGAATGTCCGGCAGAGCGCAGGGCCTACGCCATATGAGCCTCGCCATGAATTCCGCCGCGTTCAGCGCACGGACATCCATCAGCGAAAGGTCGTAGCTCGAGTTATCGCGTTCGGAGAAACTCATAAGGCGCATCAGGTTGCGAATGGACGAGTAATTAAACTCGCTTCCTGGCCGCGGTCCGCACGCGATGATGATCCGAAAGACACCACTCTTCACGTTGGATTCGAGGCGCTTCAGGAACTGGGTACGCCAATCTGCCAGATTCTTTCCCGCAAGGCTTTCTGAAGTTTCGAGCTGAACAGTCAGCGCATCCAGGTCCGCAAACTCTGCATCCAGTCCGGTCGCCAGGACGCGACTCTCAAACTCGCTAACGAATTCAGCGCCCTCGAAGTGCAGAAACATTTCCTGCAAGTCCGATGCGTAGTTGATCGCCTGGGAGTAGACCTTCCGCTTGATTTCAGAGTTCCAATAGCCCTTGCACTCAACCAAAGTCAGAACGCCGTTCGGGTCGATGAAGAGGTTGTCGACGGGACCGCTTAAAAGGGGGATCTCGCGGCCCAGCGAGACAAGGTGGGGGGAATCGGGGCAAAATCGTGGATCCAGCTCCGGGAATCCGGTCAGGAGGAGCGTCGGGGTTTCGTGAAGCAAGTCGCGGAGAACTTCTTCGGATTCAAACATGAGATACGTCCCTCTGCTCAGCGAGTCCCCAGAACTAATACCGGACACGAAGTAAGCCGTTCTAGCTGTGCTTATCGGCAGCCCCTGGTCGGGTATGAGTGCCTGTCCTCAAACCCATTCAACGGTGTATCAGGCGCGCGCGAGGCGAGAATGCCTTCCTATAGGCCGGCTTGAAATCGATTCGTGCAACAACGCCCCTACCGGCCGTCTTCATTCAGCTCCAGCAGCCGTCTCGCCTCGTAGTGTGCCAAAACTCGGCCGATCTAAATCCGGAACGAAATCGACCATTTGCCTCGCAGTCGATACGCCGTAGATCAAGCCGACTTGCGAGCAATCGCCGAAGCGGATGAGCTTATGAATCGGCTCCAGCGCTTCAATCAGGAGGCCGCTTCGATTCGCCACGATTTCCCTGTTCGTGAGTATTAACTCCCTGTTCCGGATCACAGGGGAAATTACGTTATGTCTTCGGAAATGCTTGGGAAGCTCGGACCAAATTCGCTCAGGCGGGTCCGAAATCAAGGGAATTCCCTGTACTTTCCCTGCATAACAGGGATCCGCCCCCAGAGACCCGTTGCCCGACTACTCC
>JAPYTP010000208.1:0-2801 GCA_029941885.1 Myxococcota bacterium | reverse complement strand
AGACCCGTTGCCCGACTACTCCGTCCGCCGCCATTGAGTCCTTCTCTTCAGAGACTCCTCCCAAGTATCTGGTGACCGCCCTAGGAATTCTCGCGATTCCACAGGGGGTCGGGCGTTGCGCTCCGGTGAATCGCGCGGCTCAGCAAGACCAGATTGCAAGTTCGAATCCCTCCGCTTGGTCACTGGGTCTTCGGAGGAGAAAACTTCCAATGATCCCCGGGCGGACGAATATTGAGAACGCACGGGCTTCGCACAAGGAAACTCCGACAAGCTGATATGCATTTAGTGAGACTAAAGCGTGTTACTTCCGATTGGGTCCCGGTGCGAGCTGGATTGGCGCGAAGGCGAGGCTCCATTTCTCGGCCTTCTTTACGGCGAAGGCGTCACCCTCGTGCTAGGCCATCACCCTCTCTCCGACGAGCTGCGCTCGCTTGGGATTAAAACGGCTACGCCGCTAGTATCCGCGTGGGCCGAACCTATGGACGGAAGTTTTGGAGCCTACAAGAAGCTCTGAGAGGTTGCCTGTGAGCCAGACTGCAGCAAATTCCCACGAGGGCGCGTCGGCGGAACGAATTCCGGCGTCGGTGCTTGTTGCCTACGCGCTTCCAATGGCTGGCTTCTCGGCAGCCACGGCAACGCTCACGCTCTACCTGCTCAAGTACAGTGTCGACGTACTGCTCGTCCCGCCCGCGGCGATGGGCACCATCTTTATGTTCGCGAGATTGTGGGACGCCGTGACGGACCCGGTGGTGGGCCAATGGTCGGACCGAACGAGCACCCGCTGGGGCCGCCGCCGGCCATGGATGGTGGCCGCCTCGGTGCCGATCCTGATCACCCTGGTGATGATCTGGTCCCCGCCAGCAGAGTTGCACGGCTGGCTGCTGGTGGGCTGGATGGCGGTGGGCCTGCTCCTATACGAAACCGCCCAGACGGCATTCATCGTTCCCTATGGCGCGCTCGGCATGGAGATCACCGACGACCACCACGAACGGACACGGCTGTTCGGCTGGCGCCAGATGATCGGTGCCCCCGGCTTCCTGCTGGGTCTCGGTTTCGTGTTCGTGATGCGTACCGCCGAAGAGCCGCGGGAGGTTGCCCGGGTGCTGGCCATGGCGGGCGGTCTCCTCGTGGCGGCGACGGCGTTGTTCGCCGCCTGGAGAATTCGCGAGCGGGACGAGTTCAGTGGCCGTGGAGGCGCCAATCTTTGGGGGGCGATGCTTGACGTCCTCCGCAACCGCCACGCGAGGCTTCTCTTTATTGTGTACGGGATCGAGTCGTTCGCTGCGGGAAGCATCGGCGTGATGGTGCCCTTCATCATGGACGATGTACTCGGCCGCTACGACCTGCAGGAGGTACTGATTGCGTTCTACGCCGTTCCCCAGTTCCTCTTCATTCCGATCTGGATCCATCTCTCGAAACGCATCGGAAAGAAGACTCTCTGGATGTGGGGCATGGCGGCCATGATCCCGGGCTACGGAGGCATCATCTGGGGAGCCGAGGGTGGCCCCGTGCTGGTCATAGTCCTCGTGACGATCCTGGCCGGAGGTATCGGGATTGCCAGCGTCGTCGTTCCCAGCATCAAGGCAGACATCATCGATTTCGACGAACTGCAGACGGGCGAGCGAAAGGAAGGTGCGTACACGGCGGCCTGGAACTTCATCCGCAAGGCCGGTGCCGGTCTGGCGATCGGGGGGAGCGGTCTGCTCCTGCAGTGGTCGGGCTACGACGGTGAAGCAGAAGTCCAGACCCAGACCGTGAAGAATACGATCTTGATCATCGCCGGCGGGCTGCCGGCCGTCGGCTACACCATCGGCATGATCCTTTTCAGCCGCTTCTCGCTCAACGAACTCGAGCACGCCGATGTGCTGGCCGAACTCCAGCGGAAGCGCGCAGAGGGCAGCTAGTCCAAGCAACCTCGTATCCAGAGACGGCGGATTTCGGGCTCGATGTGCGCCCCGGCGC
Source organism: Myxococcota bacterium (assembly GCA_029941885.1). GTDB lineage: Bacteria > Myxococcota_A > UBA9160 > UBA9160 > UBA4427 > UBA4427. Next base: position 839 of record JAPYTP010000208.1, on the reverse strand, counting down.
GCGTTTATCTCTGTTGTGAAGCCGGCGACCGAGATCTTCGCGCCGCAATAATCGGATTGGACTGCCTAACGTCGATTCTCGTCTGTGCCTTTGGGATGATCGGCAATCGTCGGGAGCGGCAGCGGGCTTTCGCCCAATTCGGCGACCGTAACGTCATCGAGGTCGGTGTGGAATAGCGCATGGAATCGGTTGACCAGCCCGCTGTAGCCCACGGTGAAAACAAGTTCGATCATCTGCTGTGTATCGAAGTGGCTACTCAGCTCTGCGAATAGGGCGTCATCGATCGGGGCCATGCGCGTGCTGGTCTGAGCAAAGCGCACGATCGCCGCTTCGGACGCGCTGTACACGCCATCCGGAAGCGGGTCGTCACGCAAGTGCGCCATCTGTTCTTCCGACAGTCCGACGTCTCGACCGAGACGTACATGTGTGGGCACTCAATAATGGCAGTCGTTGGCGACCGACGCCGTGAGGTAGGCGAGCTCGTTTTGATCAGGAGACAGATAGGTGCGGGGCGCGGACTGGGCACCGAGGTGCAGAAAGCTCTCGAGCCTGTCCGGGTGATTGGCAAGTGCGCGCAGAACGTTGGGGTCCCATCCGCCGTTCTCGCGTATTCGAAGCAACAGCTCCCTCGCCTTCGGGTCAGCGTCCGGGTCGTCGGGGTCAACAAGGTGTATGCGGGTCATGACGACACCCTAGAGTTGTCCCGCAGCCTCCACCACCCCATCTCATCGAGGGCCATCCACCCGGGGGTCTCGCCCGCGAAAGCAGCCTGCGCCGGTGCCTGGTCTGAGAACTTCCGCTGGCCGCCTCGTATTCCCGAGTGTCCAAGTGTCTGCCGC
>JAPYTP010000207.1 GCA_029941885.1 Myxococcota bacterium | reverse complement strand
GCACAGAGACAATTCACAAAGCCCGGCAGCAGGCATGCCGGGAGTGAAGACTGCCTCTATCTCAATGTCACACGTCCCGATCTCGCGACGACCGATCTACCCATACTCGTCTGGATTCATGGCGGCGGACGTCGCGTTGGGGACGGTCGACGTGATGTCGGGGCATTCGTTCGCGCGACCGACAGCCTCGTGGTATCGATTCAATATCGGCTGGACCAGCTTGCCTTCCTCGCGCACCCCGCTCTCAGTGCGGAGGATCCGAGGCGGCTCGCCTCCGGAAATTACGGCTTCGAGGACGCGATCGAGGCCCTGCACTGGATACAGAACGAGATTCACCGGTTCGGGGGTGATCCCGGTAATGTGACGATCGCCGGAAATTCCGGGGGCGGCACCATGGTCTGTGGCCTGCTCGCATCGCCTCGGGCCGCCGGCCTCTTCCACCGCGGAATCATCCAAAGCGCGGGGAGTTGTTGGTTCCCGACCGACCCCATCGAGTTGGCGGAAGCCCGAGGTACACTCATCGCGTCGGAAATGCGATGCGACGAGACGTCGACGATCACCGACTGTCTCCGGAGCCAACCCATCGACAGCTTGCTCGATGCACCCGCCGCAGCCGCTAACCCCTTCGATTCCGGTACCGTCGAGTGGTATGCGGCGCAACCGATCCTGGGTGCCCGCAATGGACACATCGTCGACGGCTTCGTGTTCCCACGCTCTCTACCCGATGCGTTCGCCGCCGGCACCTTCCACCGAGTCCCACTCATGATCAGTATCACCGAACACGAAGGGCGCGCGATATACGGCGAATTGCTCTACAGCATGGGTGCAGAGAAGCTCAAGAGAGCGGACTACGAACGCGCCCTGTCGGGGTTGCTGGGGTCTCCGGATTTCGGTCGGCGTGCGGCCGAGATGTTTCCGGCGGGTGACGCCCCGGCGGAGCGCTTCGCCGACATCGCAACCGACGTGCACTACACGTGCCCTCATGTCGAGATGGCCGCGGCGACGTCCCGATTCGCACCCACCTGGCTCTACCAGTTCAGGGTGAGGGGACCGCGAGAGAGCACTCGTATCGAACTCGGCTCCTATCATGGTGTCGATACGGAATTGCTATTCGGACCGATTCTCGACGAATACAATGAAGAACAGGCCATAGCGGCGAAGAGACTTCGCGACTACGTGGCCAATTTTATGCGGTCCGGAGATCCCAATCACGAAGGGGCTCTTCACTGGCCCCGCTATACCGCCGCAAGCGACGCAGAATACCTGGAATTCATGGCCGAACCGCAAGTCTCAAAAGGTCTTCGAGAGAAGGCCTGTCGAATCCATCGAACTCTGAATTGGCCCGCGAGGGTAATCAGATGAGCAGTATTTCCAATCCGATCCGCAGCCGGCTCGGTCATCCGGTGATCGATGTGGACGGGCATGTGCTCGAGTTCATGCCCGCGGTCCTTCCCTTCCTTCGGGAGGCGCTCAGCCCATCGCTCTTTGCGCGCTACGTCGAGGGGCCGTCGCCTCTCGCGAAAATCATGTCGGCGAATCCGGCCACGCGTCTCGAGACGCGCAGCCCGCAATCCGCGTGGTGGGGTACGCCGGCCAGCAACACCCGAGACCTCGCGACCGCCGCTGTTCCAGCGCTTCTCTACGAGCGGCTGGATGAGATCGGCATCGACTACGGCGTTCTTTACCCGACCAAGGGCCTGGGAATCGCGGGCATCGCGGATGACGAACTGCGGCGCGGCGTCTGCCGAGGATTCAACATGTTCTATGCGGCCACCTACGGTCGCTTCGCCGACCGCATGACGATGGCCGGCGTGATCCCGATGCACACTCCTCTGGAGGCGATCGCGGAAATCGAGCACTGCAAGTCTCTCGGGCTCAAGGTCGTCGGGATCCCGGATGGCGTGCGGCGCCCCATCCAGAACACTTCGGCCGAATTCTCGTCGCCGTTCCTGATCCCCGGCCAGAGTTGCTGGTTCGACACCTTCGGAATCGACAGCGCCCACGACTACGATCCCGTCTGGACAAAGGCGCAGGAGCTGGGCTTCGCCATCACTTGCCACGGTGGGCTGGGAGATATCCCGCCATTCTGGTTCACGTCCGTAACCAACTACAGTTTCAATCACATCGGCGGATTCGCGAGTCGCATGCACACGATCTGTAAGTCGTTATTCATGGCGGGCGTTACGCAGCGATTTCCGCGCCTCGGCTTTGCATTCCTCGAATGTGGGGTGGGCTGGGCCTCCATCTTGCTTGCCGACATGATCGAGCACTGGGAGAAACGCAACGGGACGGCAATCGCCGACCTCGACCCGAATAATATCGACTGGCAGATGCTCGAAGCCTACATACGCGACTACGGCGCGGACCTGCTGGCGGGCTGTGAAGATCTCGACATGGCCAGCGCGCTGCGGGCGCTGCCGGGTACGGGGGTGCCGCCAACGGAGCGCGACGAGTGGCGATTCCTGGAAGTCGAGTCCGCCAGGGATCTGGCCGCGCAGTTTTCTTCGAATCTCTATTTTGGCTGCGAGGCCGACGACCGCACGGTCGCATTTGCATTCTCGCCCGCGAATCCCTTCGGCACCCGCCTGCGACCCGTGTTCAGCTCGGACCTGAGCCACTGGGACGTGCCGGAAATGGCCGGAGTCCTCTCGGAGGCGTACGAACTGGTCGAGGAAGGACTGCTCTCGGAGCAGGACTTCGCTGAGTTCGTCTTCCAGAACCCGGCGCGTCTGCTGCTGGGCCAGAACCCGGACTTCTTCGTCGGCACCGCCGTAGAGGGCGAGACCGCAGATCTCGCCGAGGCGGCGCGAGAGGATCGCGGCGTCGACCTGGGATCGCCAGAGTAGATACGAATGACCCGTCCCAACTCCTCGAGTCAACCCCATCCCCTCGCCCCCCATCCCCTCGCAAAGGTGCCCGGGTGGGACTTTGATCTGGACATCATCGTCGTCGGGTTCGGAGCGGCCGGGGCTTCGGCAGCGATCGAGGCCGCGACCATTGGGGCGCGCGTGGGACTCTTCGAGGTCGCGTCGGGGAGCGGCGGCACCAGTGCGCTGGCAGGCGGTTATATCTATTTCGGAGGTGGCGGCGGCACCCCTGCCCAACGCGACAACGGCTTCGTGGACGCGACCGAAGACTTCTACCGCTACATGATGATGGCGGGCGGCCCCGATGCGGACGAGGCCCGCGTCCGACTCTACGCCGAGCAGGCGCTCGATCACTATCGCTGGCTCGAAGGGCAGGGCGTCTCGTTCAGGAACACATACGTGCCCGGCAAGCAGGAGACACCTCGGACCGGCGACTGTTTGATCTGGTCCGGCAACGAGGACGCCTGGCCGTTCAATCAGGAGGCCAAGCCGTGTCCGCGCGGCCATCTGCCGGAGGCGCCTGGCGAACTCGGCGGCAAGCGACTGCTCGACACCCTCGCCAGACGAGTCCAGGACCTGGGTATCGAGATCCATTTCGACGCCCGGGCGACGGCGCTCGTCGCCGACGAGGCCCAGCGAGTCCACGGAGTCGTCGTGCAGATTGATGGTCAGCCCCGTTTCGCCCGTGCGGGCAAGGGCGTGATCCTGTGCGCTGGAGGATTCGTGCTCAACGACGAGATGTTGCAACGATACGCTCCCCTCGCCGCGCGGCTCGCGACGGACAGCCTCAGCGCAGGCCACGATGACGGTTCTGGGATCTGCATGGGGCTGAGCGTGGGTGCGGCCGCCATTCATATGGACGAGCTCTTCACGACGCTCCCCATCTACCCGCCGGAATCCCACGTGAAGGGAATCCTGGTGAACGAGCGCGGACAGCGCTTCGTCAATGAGGACGCCTATCCGGGACGCGTCTCGGTCTACTGCACACGGCAAACTGGTGACCGCATCTTCTTGCTGGTCGATGACGGAATATTCGAACAGCCATCGGAGCTGTCGCGCATCACGGTTGCGGCGGTCGAGGAGAGCTGGGCGGATCTCGAACAGGCCCTGGGAATGGTCGAGGGCGCGTTCGTCGAAACCGTCGAGACCTACAACCGCCACGCAGCAAAGGGCGAGGACCCGCTCTTTCACAAGACCGCCAAATGGCTGAAGCCGCTCGACGAGCCGCCCTTCGCCGCGCTCGCGTGCCATGTCGGGCAGGCATTCTACCCCTTCTTCACGCTAGGCGGCCTCAGCACGCGCCCGACCGGGGAGGTCCTGACCGCAAACGACGAGGTCGTGGTTGGACTCTATGCTGCGGGTCGCAACTGCTGCGGCCTGCCGCGCTCAGCCGAAGGCTACAGTTCGGGCATGTCACTCGCTGACTGCACCTACTTTGGCCGGCTGGCCGGTCGCAGCGCAGCCGCGTTAGAGTAGAGCGCACGGCCCCCGCTATCGGCAGGGAGAAAACGGAGTCGCGCGTTAGATTGTCGATGAGCCCCCTGGCCTCGTTCGTCGTGGCGATCGCTGCATTTCAGGGGCTTCCCAGCACCTCATCGGCGCAGTCGGACGAGGCACTCCGGCTCGACAGCTCCTCGACCGGCGACGTCTTGACCTACGGCATGGGCTACGGGCTCCAACGCTACAGCCCGCTCGACCAGATCGATGTCGCCAATGTCAGGCGTCTGGTACCGGTCTGGAACACCAGCCTCTCGGATAATCGAGGCCAGGAGAATCAACCGCTCGTCCACGATGGGCTGATGTATTCCGGCACCCATCAGTCGACGTTCGCGTTCGACGCGCGAACCGGCTGGGTAGTGTGGCGAAACGAAAACCGATTTCCGGAAGAAGCCTACGCCGTCATCTGCTGTGCGGTGGTCAATCGAGGCTTCGCACTCTACGAGGGCATGCTCTATCGCACATTGATGGACGGTCATGTGCAAGCGATGGATGCGCGGACGGGTCGCGAAATCTGGAAGCAGGAGGCAGGAGGCAGGAGGCAGGAGGCAGGCGACTACCGCGAGGGCTTCTCGATGACCGCCGCCCCGCTGATCGCGGCGGGGGTCGTCATCACGGGCGTCTCCGGAGGCGACTACGGTATTCGCGGTTTTCTCGACGGCTGGGGTCCGAAGACCGGGAAGCACCTCTGGCGCACCCACACCGTTCCCGCTCCGGGCGAACCCGGCTCCGAGACCTGGCCTGACGATGATTCCTGGAAGCATGGGGGCGGTGCCACCTGGATCACCGGTTCCTATGACCCCGAGCTCGACCTCGTGTACTGGGGGGTCGGGAACCCAGCTCCCCTGAATCCGCAACAGCGGCCCCGAAAGGGGCCACATCGCCCCGCCGGGGCTTAGTTGTCAGAATGCCTAGTATCGGCGGTGCGGAAAACGCGGCTTGTTTTTCCTACTCCCTGCACCAACGCCCTACGGGGCTTGATTTGGATCGTCCTCCAGGAGCTCTTCAAGAGCGTAGAGCGCCTTCTGTGGGAACCGTTCGGCGGGATAGTATTTCGTGACGACCTCAAGAGCACCTTCGTAGCTACGGATACCGAGGTGGCGTAGCAGGTAGCGGATGTCGTCCAAGTCCTGAAACTCCTCGCCGATGCGCATAGCAAGACACTTCATCGCCAACAGGTAGTTTGCATCAGCGCAGAAGACCCTGAGATTGCTTAGCTCCAAATATTCCGAAAATGATCCGCGTTCGCTCAGATAGCCCTTCACGCCGTCGTTGAGCCAGTGTTCATCTACTCCGGCTTTGACGGCGACAGTTGCCGCAGCCTCTTTGATCCTTCTCGTCGGCTCGAAATACCCATCGACATCCCGCGTGGATTCACGAGCGCCAAAAGCGAGACACATAACAGCACCACCTACGAGGTACAATTCTCCCGTTACTGAGGCCAATCGAAGCTCCCCGTTGAGGAGTTCGAGAAGACGTTCGATGTCTCGTCTTGATAGTGAGGACATCCTATACCCGGTCTCCGATGCTGGCGTCGATAAAGATGTTCCGGGAACGGAACGCCACAGGGGAGTGCGTGAGAAGGTGAAGCCTAAGGCTTTTCAGCGAAGAGCCAAAAACCGGCTTCTCTAGAGGCTGCACGTTCGCAGTCCACGAGGGGGGCTCAGTGCGCTTGCTGACTGCAGCCTGCTCAATCATCGCGGTTACGTAGTTCCTCCAATACGGATCAAGGTTGACCTGCGGAAACTCCGACACGGCCAGCTTGAACTCGCTAGCTGATATCTGGGTCAGCAGATCATTTAACTCGGCAAGGACATAGCCCGGCTTTTCGGCAGTCGAAAGAGACTTGAGCAAGGCTTGGAAGGTCTCGCTCAGCGGGGGGAGAACTCGGCTGAGGATCCAATCGGACATACTCATTCCGGCCCGTTTGGCCTGTCTTTTGAGCGCAGCCTTCTGCGATTCCGACACGCGAATCTGCAGCTGGGCGCTCTTGAGATTCTTCTTCATGGATCCAAGTCTAGACGGAGAAATAGAACTGTCAATACATATGTATTGACAGTATCGTCAGCCCTGTCTGTCTCTTGAGCTGTCTGCTCTCTATTACTAAACCGGCGAATCCAAACGGGTGACGCCGCAGTGAAGATTGAGTAGATCATTGCGCAACCGACGACCGGGCATTCAAATCTGATGCCGGGGCGGGCCGTTCAGCCAGGATTTCCCCGGAAATTCCCTGTCCACCGAAATATATTCCCTGTTCCTGATTACAGGGAATTCGACACTATGACTGCGGAGACGCTCGGGAATTTCGGACTTGATCCGCACAAACGAGTCCAAAATCAGAAAAATTCCCTGTATTTTCCCTGCATAACAGGGATCAGTCCGCAGAGACGAGTTCGCCCGAGACTCCCCCCACCGCCATTGAGTCTGCCCGAGCGGAGACTTTCTGGCCAAGCCATGGCACGGTCCGAAAAAGCCTGCGATTCCGCGGGGTTTTGGGAAGCTCGGAACTCTGAAGCGGACCGGAGACAACGGGTTCGAGGCCAGAATGAAACCGCGGTCGGTGTTTTTCTCTGTCGCCAAGTTGAACGGTTCCCTTTTGCTCTCGATTCGCCCGTCCCTCCCTCAATCGAATCCCAGCGCCCCTCGTTGTTCCGCCCAATCCAGCGGTAGATCAATCCTCTTCGTCAGTTCATCAGTCGTGAGGTCGACGGGCTGAGCTCCGGAAAGAATCTTCTCAACAATATCGGGCGCCAGAAACGCAAGCGGAATCAGGCGAGCCACATAACGACGGGTGACGCCTTCGGCCCTCGCTATCTCCGCGAACGACCGGGCCCGACCACTCGCGAGTTGCTCAAACCACTGCCGTCCGCGAACGATCGCTTTCACGAGAGAAGCGTCAACTCGGGCATCGGCTGCTCCGCTCTCCCTTTCGTGGAGGACAAGTTTCGTCTCCACGCCACGGCGCCGAATACTCGTCGGGATTCCATAACGAACAACGGCGCCTTGGATTCCTGAGACTGACGAAAGATCAAGATGTAAGGTCATTTCCTTCACCGCGAGATCAACCCGCTGCACCAGGTCAATCGGCTTCCCGCTCCAATGCCTCACACCTTCGAGTAGATCGGAAATCTGCGCTTCGTGAACCTCGGATTCTCGAGCGGCGCGAGCGAGTTCTGCGGGGTTCGCGAAGAGGCCAAGCACCGCATTGGCAATGAGGCGCTCGATCTCCCGTGCTGGAAGTCTCCAACGTGGGTGTCGACTGAGTGCAGCACTCGCCGTCGTCGCGCCGGAGGACGAGTTCTATCAACTCCTGACCTACAAAGACGATGTCGATCTCGAAAAGAAGCTGGCGGTATGGGAGCGTTTTTACAACAACGACCGACCGCACGGCGCGCACAAAGGAAAGACACCGTACGAGGTGCTGAGAGAAAAGCTAAGCTAATCAAAAACGTCCGGCTTGATGCCTAATATCACAGTCTCGGAGCGACACAAGCGAGCTTCACTCTTCGAGCACCAGACCCGCGAGCGCTCCACTCTCCCGCCAGTCGGCCAGGAGTTTCTTGAAGGCGAAGAAGTCCCCCATGCCACCGCCATAGGCTCCGCTGAGGGGACTCAACGCTTTGGGGTTTCCTTCATGGTTGAGCCGTGACGGCGTGCAGGCGGACATGACGGGACTCGCATCCAAGTAGGTGCTGAGAATGGTCTCGCACCACTCCGCTTCCGCCTCTTCGCTCACCTCGAAAGCGGCGATTCCCTTCGCTTCGAGGCCCCCCACCATCGCGCCGATGTGCTCTGCCGCCTCGACGGTAATCAAGCTGTGGTTGGCAGTGACTACCGCCTGCTGACCGGGGCAGGGCATGATGAACATGTTGGGGAAGCCGTGACTCATCATCCCGAACAGCGTCCTCGGGCCGTCTTCCCACCTCTCCGCCAGCCGAACCCCGTCGCGCCCGTAGATCTCGTGGCCGGCACGCCGGTAGAACGGCGTCGTCTCGGCCTCGAAGCCCGTCGCGTAGACGATGCAAT
>JAPYTP010000206.1 GCA_029941885.1 Myxococcota bacterium | reverse complement strand
CTCCGCAGGCCGATTGCAGAATCGCCAGATCCACTTCCCCGCGGTCCAAGAGCCTTCGGTTTTCGACCGTGCCCTGGGTACCAACCAACTCAATGGTGCGGCCGGTACGCTGGGACAGATGCTCCTTGAGCTCCTTTGCGAAGGAGTGATACATCCCTCCCTGGACCGCTGTCGCGATGCGGATGCGATCGGGCAAGCGCTCCCGAGTGCTTACCCAAATTCCAATGGAAGTCAGGGCGATGGCAAAGAGGAGCAAGGCAAGGATTCGGTGCAACTGGCTGTTCTTCACCGCTGGAGTCTACGCAAAAACAGGCCAAGTTAAACCGACGTCGATAGATGCCTGTGGGGTTGGCGGGTCAAAGCCTGTTGAGCTCCAATACATCGAGCCTGCGAATCTGGAGTTCGCCACCCCACAGCACGAGCCCCAGCCTGGACACCGATCCACGGGGGTCTATCTGCCGTGAGGCGATTTGTTTTCCATCGATCAGCAGGATCAACTGCCCCAACTGGATTCGGGACAACTCGAAGCTGTGCCATTCCTGGGCCTTGATCCCCGGCGGAAGTTGGGTCGTCTTCTCGGATAGCTTGAACCCGGTGGTCAGCCTTTCTTCGATGTAGCCCTCATCCAGTTCTGCGAAGTGCCCCATCTTGAGCACATCGAAGGGTTTGTACCAAGTATCCACCTTCGGCGGCTTGCCCTCTTGATCAAGTCGAAGGACGAATCCCTGGTTGTTGACCTGCTCGGGCGTGGAGTAGCAGAGACCCAGCACCGTATTTGCGTCGCCCAATTGGAATTCCCCTTGAAGGCGAAACAACGGCGATAGGGCTCGATCAATGTTTAGCGGCGCTTCCCGCGGGCGCTTGGCGGCGCCCCGCAGAACACCACGATCAACACGGTAATCACTCGCGCTAGCAGAGAGTCCCAACAGAGACTCCCGGTCGAACGCCGCAAACGAACGTTCGAGGTTCAAGGTGCCCGAGGCCCGTAATTCTTCGCTGAGTGAATCACGTCGGTTGCCCCCAAGTACGTTGTCGAGATAGAGCTTGGCGATGGCGACCGCTGTCCGCGGTCGCCCTTTCTCGAGCATGCGTTGGATGACCCGTTCGATCTTCTTCGTGTACTTGCCCTCTGCCTTCTTGATCTTCTTGTACCCGGCTTTGTCGGTGGAAACGCATAGATCAAGAGCTGCCTTCGAAATCTGTTCATCACCATTGTGATCAGCGATGGCGTGCAGCTTACTTCCCATGAAGAGCACGAGGTCCGCGATACCGCGGTCCTTCTTGCGCGAATCCTCCCAACGTGCGTGTTGCATGTCGAGCAACGCCTTCAACGCCGGCAAGTGTTCTGGGTCACGTAGCAGAGCTTCACCAAAAAGATCCGCGGCTAACTCAGTGTCTCCCCTTGCCATGCTCTGAAGACCCAGGTCCGAAAACTGTCGAGCACGCTCCATTCGGGACCTCTCAAGTTCAAGTAAGGCCAAGATCCACTGTTCCCATTCCGTAGTGAAGTCCCCTAGTGACTGTTCTCCCTCCGCCAAGACACCTTGTTGGAAAAGTTGCGGACCGGAGGGGGACCCTCCGCGCAGGATTTCGAGCAAGTCCGAACACGCCTTGGGACGTCTCAACTCGCCGCTCTCATTTCTGGCGTGGCGCAGGAAGTAGACGATGCCCCATGCCACAGAGTACTGGGCACCAGTCAATCCAGAATCCGCATCGAGCACCTCCAAGAGCGGGTGCTCACCGCTTGAAAGTTGGGACACCAGGTTTTCCAATCGCCCTCTTGCCGGCAAGCCCACTCTAGCCACACCCTCTGCTGAGAAAGTGGCGCCCTCAAAATAGGACGGCATCCCTTCCGAAATCCAGTCCGGACAACCACGCCCCTGGGTCACGAGGGACATGTACTGATGACTCGCTTCATGCCACAGAATCGGCCAAAGGGAATCCAGGGTTCCGCCCTTATCCCGTGGGTCGTAGCCAAAAATCGTGGAGCGCAGTTCGTAGTTGCCTTGAAGGCTGAAATTGCCGAACTGGCTAGTGATGAAGGCACGCAGGGTTGGGTTTGCAGTGATCGGGTTGTTGGCCACGCGAACAAAGCCGGCTCTGGTCTTGCAGAGATTTACCGGTGTCTTTTGCCGAATCAGCCTTTGGTCCACCTCGAAGAACGTTGCGTAGTAGTCCGCGATTTGATCCAAGCTCTGGGCCGCTTTACTCGCAACGTCGTACCCGATATTGCTCTTCACCACGTACTTGGTGGACTCCACGATTCCGGCGGATTGCCAGGTTTTGTGGTCCCGGGCCCAGGCCGCCAGGAAGGATCGCGGGCGAGTCAACTCCCTCCGCCGGAGCAACCGACGCCCCTCTTGACGCAGAGCATCGTCTCCTTGCGTCATGACCTCCTTGACGATTCGTTGGGCTGTGGGGTGGTCGGGGCGATAGGAGAGGATGCGCCCGCCGACGGCCAGGGCGTTGCGGTACTTTTTTTGGTTGTTCGCGTAAAGCCGAAGAACCCAGGTGAGGTCTTTTAAGTAGGTGTTACGAGTTGTCTGTAGGGAGCCAAGCCCATCGCTTGCTCTCTCCAATTTGCGGCCAAGAGTCCGTATCTTTTTCGCTCGGCCCTCTTCGCTTAACCCGTCCAGTTGGTCGTAGGCATCGATGGCATAGAGCAAGTACGCCACCTCCCCATCCATGTCCCCTTTGCGGCCCGAGAGATCACTCAAACGTTCCAGAACAAGAGGGGAATAAGGATCCAGGTTGCGCTCTCGGAGGACTTCTTCGAGTTCCGCCAACGTGACCTCATCGCTTCCCAATGCCCAGCATGGTTCGGGCGGACAGGCGAAGAAAACGGCCAGGCAGATGAGAGCTGATAGGGGGTTTGCCATTTGGGTGAGCCCTTGCGAGGTTTTGGAACATGGAGCGTGATACGGAGTCTTGAGTCGAGGGGGTGTGTGCGCGAAGGAGCAAGCGAGCAGGGCGGGGGGCTAGCCGGTTCGGCGGATGGGGATCGAGGTTGACGTAGGCCCCTTGGAGGGCTTATCCTCCAGCATCGGGTCGTCCTCCGATGTGCAAGAATTCACCAGCTCCATGGCGTCGAAAGGGTAGTTGCTGGAACCGTGCACGGGCTGGCTATCCCCCGTGTAGTGATTGAGCTCTCCCACTCCGAAGGGACCCTTCGCATGGCTTGGCCAGCGGGGATGATTGAGGATCACCACCTTCGCGCCGGCCGCGCGCATGCCGTCCACCAGCTGCACCATGTCGTGCAGGTCATGGGGCGGGACCTCATCCTCGGGGTTGAGCGGAAAGGCATTGAAGTGACCGATGGGCGTGGTGACTTCGTTGCCGACGACAGTGGTGAAGTGCTCGCCCAATCCCATGCGCTCTTGGTAGGGCGCGTAGTCCGTGTTGTGGTTGTGGTCCGTGGAGATAGCGAGTTCGACGCCCTCGCCTGCCAAGGTCACCATGCGTTCTTCCACGGAACTGTCCCCATGCCCGCTGAAGGTCAAGGTGTGAATGTGCGTGTCGCAGGAGATGAACCCCGTCGTGTCCACCTCGCGGGCGAGGGTGAGGGCACCGTCTGGGGCTCGCAAGCCGCCGAAGGTAGCCTCGATCGGACGCACCAGGGCGAGATCCAGGGAGGCGATGCTCCACTCGGGCCCCCGGGAGGCGACCACATGAATATCCCCGGCGGGCACTTCGAAGTGCACGGCCCCGGTGTCGGTGTAGACGACCCCTTCGCGGGTGGCTTGATGCAGGTTCTCCGCGAAGTAGATGGGCAACAGCTGCCCCGCGGGATTGGTCACCGTGACCCGCGCAGGGATGTGATTGAGGGTGGTTTCCTCCCGCACGACCAGGCTGACCGACACCAGGTTGAGGGCATCGCGGATCGTGGTGTGCAACAATCGGATGCGACCGAAGGTGATGTCGTCGCTTGGCGAATCCGTGGTCAACTTGAAGTGGTTGGTGCCGTCGACCAGGGTTTGGGGCGGCACGGCCACGTAACTCTCGATCAGCGCGTCGCTCTTGCGAACGGTGGCGATGGTTTTGCCATTGATCTCGATCTTCCAGGTGTTGGAGATATGGCGTTGGAAGAAAGCCAAGCTCCACTCCCCGCGGTTGACCGTGCTTTCGAACTCGAAGCTAAGGCCGCTGCCTTCGGGCTCCGGGGGCGCCTCCGGCCACTCGGGGGTGGAATCATCACCGAAGTGATGCATGCTGGCGTCCAGGACTTGCTCTTGCCCGTCTTGTGTCGTGCCCGTGCGCAGTGAAGCGAACACCATCGAGGAAGAGACGAGAAGGACACAAACGCTGGGGAGCAGGTTCCTATTCATGCCCACAGCGTACAGCAGCGGTCCGTTCTTGCATGGACAAAGTTGGCGGACGCCCTGCTGCTGCGCTGGCCCCTGCCGCCCCCTGCTCGGCCGCCGTTGCCCTCGTCGTGATTCAGCCTGCTTACCTGGCCCCGCCCGAGGCCTTGATGGGCCGAGCCAGCGCACCGCTTTCCTTCGCTTCTAGCTCAAGCGTGTTGCTCCCGCCTTCGGGCAAGTCAAAGTCCACCGTGTAACGCCCTGCGTTCGTGTCGGCCTGAGCCCGATAGCGTCCCGGACTGAGTCCCACCAGCTCAAAGGTGGCGATGCCGTCCTTGAACTCAACGAACTCGTTGAGGCTAGGGCCGGATGTCTCGAGGCTGAACACATTGAATCCGCCATACCCCGAGTAGGTGCTGCCCGCGACTTGAACTTCACCGACGCACATGACGCCGCGGGAGAATTGCAGCCTGAACTGTTGATTCGGCTCTTCGCTGAGTGTGACGGTCGCGTAGGCGAGGCCTGCTACGGGGTGTTTGGCTTGGAGCATGTACTCGGCGCTCTCCCAGGCGGTTACTCGGTGGATACCCTCAGCTAGCTCTTCCGTGATCGACTGCCCCTCGGGACTATCGCTCATGGCGTAGGCAGACAACTGGGCGTCACTCACGGGATTGCCATGCTCGTCCGAAAGTTCCACCTGGAAGGTGATACCCGTCAGCGACACGTCTTCTCTTGCCAGCTCATCCACTCCCAGCGACACTTTGGGTGCGGCCAGGACCAGCGGGATGGGGCGATTTTGGGGCTGGAAGCCGACCAGGACGCGGTACTCGGCAGAGCTCAGCCCTGTGAAGCGGTACTTCCCCGAGACACTCACGCGTTGCCACTCGACCTCGAGGCTGTTCTTCCCCTCTTTGACCAGTGCAACTTGAAGAGGCAGCTTGCTCCCGCTGCGCACGTCGATCTTGCCCTCGATGGAACCGCCTTGGGACAGCTCTCGCTCGGGTACCTTGCCGGCGTCGATATCGACATCCACCACGGTACGCTGGCCTTCCCAGACCGTGAACTCACCCTCCGCGTAGGTCAGAGTGGATCCACCAGTGGCGAGCAAGTTCACGCTGTCCATGTTCCAGATGCGGCCTTCGATCTTGTACTGCCACTCACCGGCGGGGAGGTGCTCGAAGATCGCACTGCCGTGCGTGTCCGAAACCTGGAACAACGGGAAGGGAAGGTTGTTGCGGTGGGCGTTCCCCCGGGCGGGACGGATCGTAATCGACATCACGTCTGTTGGAGTCCCGCCGGCGACGGTAAGGCGGAAGAGTGCCTCATTCGTGCTGCTCAGCCCAATTTCGACCTGTTCCGTTCCCGGAGTGTCGAGCTTCTTTTGGTGCAGGGCGTATCCGGGGTGCGTGACGCGCAGGGTGAACTGATGGTCACCTTCAAGCGGGACATCTTCGAGCGTGACCCGACCTTCGACATCCGTGCGGCCACGGCTAACGGCGCCGTTCATGGGCTGCCTCGGCATCACGGCGACAATCGCTTCTTCGACCGGCAGCCCGGTCTTCGCGTCCAAGACGCGCACTTGTTGGGGGCCGGCTCGATCGAGCTGCAACTCGACGGAGGGATCACTCTCCACCAGTTCAGTGGTCGTGTTGAGCAGGGCGAATCCGCTTGCAAGGACGCGAATCCCGCAGGGGCCTGCCACCAGGCCACTCACGGCATACTCACCCTCTCCGAGTTCCTCGACGACTCCCTGGGACTTCGGAGCGCCGAAGAAACCCTCCATGCCCTTCTGCCTTCCGTCACCGGAGGTGACGTGAAACTGGGCGCCGGTGACGGGCTCGCCGTCCCTGCTCTTGAGGGTCACGCTGGCCGTGAGCGTGTTCGGTAGGACGATGTCCCCAGCGCTCTCAAAGTTCGAGCGCACGGTCCAGGCAGATCCTGCACCACGTCTCACAAAAACGATCGGGGAGCCCTGGCAGTTCAGCTGGAAGGCCCCGTCCTGATCACTCGTGGTCTCTCCCTGGGCGACGATCTCCTCGTTGCCGTGACGGCCATCCGTAAGCAGGTGCCCGAATAGAACCTGCGCTCCGACGATGCCCTGGCCGCTGGCGTCGATGACTCGGCCCGCATGGGTGGAGCGCGCCGGCATCTGGATCGTGCTCATGTCCGTCTGATCCACACCGAGTTCCACCGATCGGAACCCATCGCCCTCGCGGTCGATGTAGAGCGAGCGCGCGAGTTGTGGGACGCCCCTGAGCTGGAAGTTCCCCTGCTCGTCGGACTCCGTGGTCGGTGCGGGGAAGTGCGCTATCAGGGAGGCTAGCGTACCGGGTACCTGGATCGCCGTCCCCACGTCCCCTCCCCGGGTGAAGAGCAGCCACGAGTCGCTGCGAATGGCGGCCATGAACTCGACCTGCTCGGGCAAGCTCGCCGCGCGCACTCGTGCGCCGGCTAGCGGCTGGCCATTGAAATCGACGACTTGCCCAGTCACCGTGCGAACGGCCTCGAGTTGGACGTCGCCGATTTCCACCTTCTCTCCGGAACGCAGGATGATATCGATCACGCGCAAGCTCGGACGATCCCCGCCGAAGTCGATCGAGAGAGCATGGGATGCTGCGGGGTTCGCTCCCCAGAAGTCGAAGCGTCCCTCCGCATCCGTGCGCGCTTCGTCGATCAGTGGATTCTGCTCAAGGCTGCGCATTTGCTTTGCCAGCCCCTGGTCGAAGGCGGCGCGCAGGTTCGGCTCCAACATGGAGAGCCGCATTTCCAAGAGCTGCACGCGCACGCCGGCCACAGGCTCACCCTCTTCGTCGATGAGGCGCCCCGTCGCTCCCGAGAGGGCAAGCTCGAGCACACTCGATTCTGGCTGACTTTCCATCGACTCGACCCTTCGCGCCGTCTTTTCCCCGCTGTCTGATAGCAGCCCTGAGTTCGGCGGAAGGTCCGTACGCAGGTCTCCTGCGATCGGGGGTGCTTGTAGGGCCGAATCTGACCTGTCATCCAGCCCGGCGAGCGGGGCATCGGATCCACCGGTCGCGAGCCAACCGAGCAAGGACACGAGAGAAAGAATGAGCGCACCAAGGGCAAATTTGTTGAACACGGCAAGGCCTCCGAGAAGTGTCGTCGATGAAACGGAGGCCGCGCCGAGTGACGCGTTCTCCCGGGCGACTTTGGCGGCCTGATCCAGAACCCTGACGCGTACGTTCGCCAGACTCCGTCCCCCCAGCAAGACACCGCTCCCCAGGGCGAGCCCTGCGGGAAGTGCCCGACGGAGCTCATCGAGCCCCCGCCGAATCTGGACGCGTACGGTGCCGGGCGACGTCTTGCTGGCTCGAGCGATATCTACAGCGCGTTCTCCGCGGAAGAGATAAGGCTCGAGCACTGCGCGATAGGTCGCGGACAGGCCACTCAAAGCGTTGGCGACGGAGACTTTCAACTCGCTTTCTTCGAGCTCTCCCGTGGGGTCCATCCGGTCCAGCGGGTCGAGCAACGGATCGTTCTGTGTGCGATCCATCTTGCGCCGCGCGTTGTGGGCGTGGCGCACCAAGATCCCAACCAACCACGGCATCAAACGGCGATCCGCTTGGTAGCGGTCCGCCTTCTCGATCGCCGTCAAGAAGGTCTGCTGAACGAGATCTTCGCCCTCCCCCACGTCACGAACGAGGTGCACGGCCAGGGTCAGGAGTTCCGATGCGGTGGCATCAAAGACCCTGGCCAGGGCAGCCGCGTCCCCCTTCCTGCGGAAGCGGACGAACAATCGGTCGAGTTTGCGGTCTCTCATCGAAGACACTCGTTTGGAGCGCGTGGAACGTGACGCGAAACTCGAGAAAAATCCAGGATGAAGCCTGGAGGGACGCTGGAGGGGCCTTGAGCTGGGTTCTGGCCTGCATGGGAGGGGATCTTCGCGATTGCCGGGCCGCTCGTAATCGCTGCGATTCAGCGGATGGATGGCGTTCGAGCGGCGCGCTTGCTGGCCAGAACGAATTCGGTCCAACCCTTGAGCACTTCCGACTCGGTCTTGCCAGCGATTGCCAAGAGTTCGGCGTTGTTGGTTGCAGAGAGCATCTTGAGCAGAGCTTGGCGAAGCTGCTATTCACAATTCGCTCACGGGTCCTGCGTCTCTGTCGCCGCCG
>JAPYTP010000205.1:7220-8499 GCA_029941885.1 Myxococcota bacterium | reverse complement strand
CTCACCAAGGCTGCCGAGATCCTGGATCGTCACGTTTCGCCGCCCAACGGATCGGGCTTCAGCTGCATCAGACAGCGCTGACTATCAGCGCTATGTCGCAGAGTCCCGACGCGAGAATGCTACCAGCTTCAGGAACGCCCAGCTGCCTGCTCGATTTCGTGCCGCCCAGCTTACTATCGACGACGACCCATTCAGTCGCGACGCGCCGAATATAGCGTTGCCGCCCGCGCGCCCATGCGCGGAACCATCCGATTCTGCTTCCGTTTGGGGCCCGGGCATCTTATCGGACCGACTTGATCGAGCAGGCTGATACGACACAACCGAATAACGTGCGCGATGTGCTGTCATAGTCGATCCATCGGGCTGCGGACGCCCATCGGCCCTCGATCGAGCACGTGGCTGTAGATCATGGTTGTGCGGACATCCTTGTGTCCGAGCAGGGGCTGGACGGTTCGGATGTCCGAATCGTCCTCGAGAAGATGTGTCGCAAACGAATGGCGGAACGTGTGGGGCGAGATTCGTTTGGCGATTCGCGCGCGCATGACGGCTCGACGAATCCCTCGCTGGGTGCCGGTTTCGTGAAGGGTGTGAGCGCTGAAGTGTCCGCCCTCAGCCCATTCAGGTTCGGTGACCTCCGCAATTCATTGCCGCTTGCTGCCGGATTGCATCGGGAGACGGGAAATGCATAGGTTCCATTTGTTTGAAGTCGAAGATCAGTCCTGGTGCCCTAGGCCGGTACGCGATGGGGTGACGGCGCAGCTCGCATTCATCGCCCACGCGAGCGATGGGTTCGCGGTCATCGTTCCTCGACTCTTGCGTGCAATCGAACGAACGGGAGAGACCCGAATACTCGATCTTGCGTCGGGGCCGGTGGCCCATGGCTCCGGACCGAGGAAGCGCTACGAAACGCCGGATGCCCGGTCGAGGTAGAATTGAGCGATTCTCATCCCAACTCCGCAGCGCTTGAACACGTCGAACGCTTGTCCGGGGGTCGGATCCGGCATCTAAAAAGAGCCGTCGATGCGGTACGGGTGCCAGCCGGTCTCCTCGGCTTTCGGACACTCTTCAATGGCTTTCATCATTTCCGTCCCGAGCAGGCGAGCGCCGTGCTTCAAGATGCCATGGCGCACCAGCGGGGGATCGCAATCTTCGACGGCACCGATAGGCGCGCCCTCGACAACCTCACAGTGTTGCTCTCTCCGATCGGAGTGTTCTTCGTGGCTCCGTTCATCCGACCTTTGCGGCTCACGCAAGTACTCTTCACCTATCTCATTCCGTT
>JAPYTP010000205.1:0-7120 GCA_029941885.1 Myxococcota bacterium | reverse complement strand
TCTCCGGGTCGGCAAAGGCGAGTGAACCACCGGCTCCGGGGTGACCGAATGTACCGGCGCTGGGACCGAAGGCGAGGCCCGGCTGGTCGGGCTGGCCGAGCCAGAAACCGAGGCCAAGACGCAGCGGCGTGTCCATCACACGGTCAATGCCCTGCGCTTGTTGGCTTCGCGCCAACTCGATGGTGCCGGGCGATAGTACGTGGACGCCTTTGTGTTGACCGCCGTTGGCGAGAGCCCCATAGAGGAGTGCGAGTGCGCTTGCCGACGAGTGACCATTGATCGCCGGGATCTCCGCCCGACGATAGGGCTCGCTGTTGTGGTCGCCGGTTCCCGATGGATTGGTGAAGGCCAGCATCTGCGGGCTCTCGGCAGCGCTGCCGTCGGCCATGGCCGCGAGGATCTCCGGCGGCGGCAAACTCGGGCCAGTAGGTCGCAACGGTGGCGTCCAGATCGAGCTTGCGCTGCTCGACCAGTCGCAGTGCGCACAGGGCGGTCAGTCCCTTCGTGGTCGAGTAGAGGTTAACCAGCGTGTCGTGCTCCCAGGGTTGGGTGCCGGCCTGGTCTTTGTACCCACCCCAGAGATCCACCACGGGGACACCATGAAGTGTGATGGAGACGGCGGCACCCAGTTCGTCCCCTTCTCGAAAGCTCTGCTCGAATCGGTTGCGGACCTCGGTGAAGCGGGCATCGCAGGTTCCAGAGACCTCCGGTGTCGTGGCAGTGCGGCTCATCTTCGTTCTCCTTGGCGGGGCGGCCTTCACGGGACTGGCAGGATAAAATAAGATAGTGATACTATCGGATAGTTTATATATCTACTTGATGCAAGGAGGATCGATTGAAAATCTTTGAACTGGTCGAGCAGTCGGGTGAACCCCTCTCGACCATCAAGTTCTATCTCCGAGAGGGCTTGATATCGCCAGGCGAGCGTCGCCGGCCCAACCAAGCACGCTATGCCCCGGCCCATGGCCCATCTGGAGCGTCTGTGGCTGATTCGGTCGCTTCGGGATGTAGCTGGGCTCTCACTCGAGGCGGTGAAAGCGGTCATCCGAGAACTCGATCGTGGCTGGGACGGTGGGGACCCGGTCGGCGAGGCACTCCACGCGTGCCTCGCAGGAAGTGCGGCGCAGGCCAACTCGACTCCCCAGGACGAAATCGAAGAGACCACGCAGGAGGTCCTCGAATTTCTTGGCGGCCTCGATTGGACCTCTCTGGAGCACGAACGTCACCTCTATGCAGACACGATCGCGACCACTCTCGTGCAGGTCCGGAGAGACCTCTACCCCGGCATTCCAGTGGAGGTCCTGGCGCCATACGCGCGCGCAGCCTGGCTACTCTCCGAGATCGAGTTCGCGCAGATTCCGGACGGTCCCCGGGTGCCGATGGAGGGAGACGATCTCACGGATCCGACCCGACGTGCGGTTCTCGGCTCGATGCTGTTTGGTCGCATCGTGGCCGCGCTGCGCAACGCCGCAAATGCGATGCGTTCGATCTGCATGACCGGGGGTCTACCACTTCCTCGAGCGGTCGTACTGGCATCCGACCGGCGACCGCCGAAGCGCCAAAAGCTTCTCCGCGACGACGGGAAGCCACCGCTGGCTCGCTCGATTCCCCGAATTCTTGTGCTGCCTGGGTGCTGTCCGCCGTCCCTAGCTCCCCTTGTTTCCGATCCTTGCACCGTTCCTCGACCCCCATTAGCCTCTGCCCCGCGCGGCCGGGATCTGACCGAACTGCGCGAAAAACCAACGAGAATTTGACCTTCACCCCGCCCGGTCATTCCGGACACCCACCCCGAGCAACCCCGTGGCCGACTTCCTGGAACGCATCGCTGAGGCCGAGGCTCGTAGCCGTGATCTCGAGACCCAGCTCTCCGACCCGAACGTGGGAAAGCAGCCCGGGGCGATCGAGAAGCTCGGCAAGCGGCTCGGATCACTACGTCCGTTGCTCGAAATCGGCGAGCGCTATCGGACCGCCGTTGGGGAACTCGAGGACGCGAAGACGATGCTCGAGGACGAGGATCCCGATATGCAGGAGCTGGCTCGGGGTGAGGTCGAGCGGCTGCAAGATGAGGTGCCGGTCCTCGAGACCGAGCTTCGCGTGTTGCTCACGCCCAAGGATCCGAACGACGAGAAGAACGCGATCTTCGAGATTCGCGCCGGAACGGGCGGCGACGAAGCCGCGCTCTTCGCGGCGGATCTGTTCAGGATGTACTCGCGTTATGCGGAGACCATGAGCTGGAAGATCGACACGATGTCGGTCTCGGAGACCGACGGCGGAGGCTTCAAGGAGATCATCGCCACAATTTCGGGATCCGACGTATTCAGCCGCTTCAAGTACGAAAAGGGCGTTCACCGCGTTCAACGCGTGCCGGTGACCGAGGCCCAGGGCCGTATCCACACCTCGACGGTGACGGTTGCTGGGATGCCGGAAGCGGAAGAAGTCGACGTCGACATCACGAACGAGGACCTGCGGATCGACGTGATGCGCGCGGGGGGGCCGGGGGGCCAGAGCGTGAATACGACCGATTCCGCGGTCCGAATCACGCATTTGCCGAGTGGACTCATCGTTCAATGCCAGGACGAGAAGTCGCAGCACAAGAACAAGGCGAAGGCGATGACCGTGCTTCGCTCGCGGCTCCTTGCGCTCGAAGAAGAGCGTGCGAACGCGGAGCGCGCGAGTGAGCGTCGGTCGCAGGTCGGTACCGGCGAGCGCAGCGAGAAAATCCGGACGTATAATTTCCCGCAGAGCCGTGTGACCGATCACCGCGCCGGAGTGACGCTTCACAAGCTCGACCAGGTGCTCGCGGGCGAGATGGATGAGCTGCTGAATGCGGTCCATGCCAATATCGCCGCGGCGAATGAGGGCGAGCTCGAAACTCCCGGCCAGGGCGCCTAGTATGGGTGAATCGCGTGAGTGATCAGCTGCCGACTTCCCGGGCCGGTGCTTCGGAAACGAATGCGAGGGGGCCGGCGACTCGGGACAAGACCTGGACCGTGCTCGGGCTCCTCAAGTGGACGACGGACTATTTCGGGCGCGCCGGGATCGACTCGGCGCGACTCGATGCTGAGGTTCTGCTGGCGCACGCTCTAGAAACCGAACGGTTGCGGCTCTATATCGATTACGAGAAGCCGGTCCTTCCCGAGGAGCGGGACCGCTACCGCGACTTGGTCCAGCGTCGCGCCCAGGAGCGGGTCCCGGTTTCTCAGTTGCTCGGCGAGCGCGAATTCTGGTCGCTCACGTTCAAGGTCTCCTCCGATGTGCTGACTCCGCGACCCGAGACCGAGACCCTCGTCGAGTTCGCCCTGTCGAAGGCGCCCGACACTCCGGTGACCGGTTCGCCGCCTCCGTTTCGGATCCTGGATATCGGGACTGGTTCGGGTGCAATTGCCCTCTCGCTCGCGTCGGAACTCCCCCACGCCGAGATCACGGCAACGGATCTTTCCGAGCCGGCACTACAGATTGCGATCACAAATGCCGATCATTTGCATGTGAGAGAGAGGATTCGTTTCGCAGAAGGCGACCTCTTTTCGCCGGTCGCTTCCGAGCGATTCGACCTGATCGTTTCGAACCCGCCCTACGTGGCGAGGGCGGACGAGGAGTCGTGTCCTCCGGAGTTGTCGCACGAACCCGAGATGGCCCTGTTCGCAGGGCATGACGGGCTCGATGTGATCCGGCGTCTGGTAGCCGAGGCGGGCGATCATGTCTCTCCGGGTGGGTGGCTCGGAATCGAGCTCTCCCCCGAACAGGTGGAGACAGTCGAACGGGAGTTGGTGCAGGCGGGATTCGTCGATGTAGAGCGGCGCTTCGATCTGGCGAGTCGAGCGAGGGTCATCGGAGCGAGGTGGCCCACGAAATAGGTCGGGGAAATCGCGACCGAATAATCGATCGAGGCTCCTCCATGCGTCGCACGAGACGCGACCGAGGGGAGTCGCTGAGCGGAGAGGATTGGAACTCCTCACACTAGGCAGGAGAGCAGGAATATGGCCGCCAAAGCAACAGCAAAATTGATGCGTGTCTTCAAGCAGAGCGACGCGAACTTCGACGAGAAATGGATGTCCGTCTGCAATCGACGCGTCGACAGCGTTCTCGATGTCGAAAAGGACGTGGCCAAGATCATCGCCGACGTTCGTTCCGGTGGAGACGAGGCGCTTTTCGCCTTCATCAAGAAATTCGACGGGGCGAAGCTCGACGAAATCGAAGTTACGAGTGACGAATGGGATGATGCCTGTGACCGCGTCGATAGCGCGGATCGCGCTGCGATTGGCAAGGCATCCATGCGCGTCCGTGAATTCCACCGCAAGCGGATCCCGTCGAGCTGGGAGATGCGCGAAGAAGGTGGCGGCTATATGGGCCAGCGGGTCAGACCCCTATCCCGCGTGGGTCTCTACGTGCCCGGCGGAACCGCGGTCTATCCCTCCTCCGTCGTGATGAACGCGATTCCGGCCTCCGTTGTCGAGGTTCCCGAGATCGTGATGGCGACGCCGCCCGAGAAGGACGGCAGCATTCGCCCCGAAGTCCTGATGGCGGCCCGCGTGGCCGGCGTCCACCGCGTTTTCAAGATGGGGGGAGCACAGGCGATTGCTGCCCTCGCCTTCGGAACCGAGAGCGTTCCGCGAGTCGACAAGATCACCGGCCCTGGCAGCGTCTGGGTCGCGACGGCCAAGAAGCAGGTCTTCGGACAAGTGGGCATCGACAGTGAAGCCGGCCCGACGGAGGTCTGCATCATCGCCGATCGAAGCGCGACACCGGCCTGGATCGCCGCCGATCTGATCAGCCAGGCCGAGCACGACGAGCTTGCCCAGGCGATCTTGATCACCCACGTGAAGGCCCTCGTGCCCCGGGTTCAGGAACAGATCACGCGTCAGATCAAGGGCCTCGACCGCGCCCGAATCGCCACCAAGTCGATCAAGGAACGCGGAGCGATCATCGTGACGAAGAATCTCGCCGAATCGATCCGGCTGTCCGACGAGTACGCCTCGGAGCACCTCGTCCTCGCGGTCGAGGATCCCGAGAAAGCCTCGAAGGACATCCAGAATGCCGGGGCGATTTTCATGGGCCACTACACGCCCGTCGCAGTCGGTGACTATATTGCCGGACCGAACCATGTTCTCCCCACCGGGGGAACCTCGCGCTTCTTCTCGCCGCTCGGAGTCGAGGATTTCATGAAGCGAACGACCTTCATGAAATTCGAGCCGCCGAAGCTTCGGGAATTGGGCGCCGACATCGTTCGTCTCGCCAACGTCGAGGGCCTGACGGGACATGGTGCGTCGGTCGAGTTGCGACTTCAGAAGATTCGTCGCGCCCGGCGTGAGCGGGAAGCGGCCCGGGAAATCGAGGCCTGACTTTCTTCCTTTGCCCCGCGCTCGCTGGAGGCTCGCTGGGCTGAAGGCTCCAAATCTCCTCTTGCGCCCCGCGACAGCAGCGGACGCGCGTCCTCCTGGATTCGGGCCATCGTCCGGATCCTGGTGATTTTCGGGGCTTTTCCCGGGAACCGGTGGCCCGCGCGCGCCCGGGCGAAAGAGCCGTTAAGATCCCGCCTTTCCAAGCCTGTCGCCAACTCTCGGCGAGCAACCTGAGCGCAGGCGGAGACCGACCGATGTCGTCTACAACGAAAACCTCGGCGGGCACGGGCCGTGTGGCCACGATTGCCCGCAAGACCAAGGAAACCGAGATTCAGGTCCGAATCGATCTGGATGGCTCGGGCCAGTACACCGTGTCGACGGGGATCCCCTTCTTCGATCACATGCTGGAGTCCTTCAGTCGCCACGGCCTCTTCGATCTCGAGATCGAGGCCAAGGGCGATTTGTCCGTCGATCTGCACCACACCGTCGAAGATGTCGGGATCTCTCTGGGCCAGGCCTTCCGCGAGGCGCTTGGGAGTGCTTCGGGAATTCGACGCTTCGGAGCCTGTCTGTTGCCGATGGCGGAGTCGAAGGTCGAGGTCGCGGTCGATATTTCGAATCGACCCTATCTCGTCTACAAGCTCGCCCTCGAGAACGATCGCATCGGCTCCTTCGATGCCTCGCTGACCGAGGACTTCATGTACGCCTTCTCCCAGAGCGCCGGTCTCGATCTCCACATCGAGAAGCGATACGGGAAGAGTCCGCACCACGTCGTCGAAGCGACCTTCAAGGGTGTGGCCCGCGCTCTGCGCGACGCCGTTGCGATCGATCCTCGTGAGACCGGGTTGCCGACCGTCAAGGGAGCCCTCTAGCTGCATGCGTCCTCGGATTGCGCTCGTCGATTACGGTGCCGGTAATATCCGGAGCGTTGCGAAGGCGCTCGAACGCTCGGATCTCGATCCGGTCGTCACGAGCGACCCTGCGGTCGTTCGCTCGGCGGATGGCGTGCTCCTGCCGGGTGTCGGTGCGTTTCGCGATGCGGTGGCCGCACTCGAAGAAGCCGGGCTCGCCGACGCGATTCGCGAGGTCACGACCCATGGTCGCCCCTATCTGGGAATCTGCTTCGGTCTTCAACTGTTATTCGAAGAGGGAACGGAGCATGGTACGACCCCCGGACTCGGACAGCTCCGCGGGCGCGTAACCCGTTTCCCAGACAAGGACGAGAGGGGTGACCCGCTGCTGGTTCCGCATATCGGATGGAACGAAGTCCGTTTCGCGGGCGACCATCCCATGATCGAAGCCTTGCCCGAACGCGACGTCTACTACTTCGTTCATTCCTATCGACCCGAGCCAACCGATCCCGAGATCATCGTCGGTCGCGCGGAGTATGGTGGGACTTTCTGTGCGGCTGTCGCCAGTGAAAATGTCTTCGCGATTCAATTCCACCCCGAGAAGAGTCAAGCCGCGGGCAGACGCCTGCTCGACGCCTATCGATCCTGGCTGGAGGGGAGCTGATGAAGGAACGGATCGCAAGCGATCCCTTCGAGCTGATTCCTGCGATCGATCTTCTTGGGGGAGAGGCCGTTCGCCTGTCCCAGGGCGACTATGATCGGGCGACGGTCTACGACGCCGATCCTGCGAACGTCGCTAAACGCTTCTACGAGGCCGGAATCAAGCGTCTTCACGTGGTGGACCTCGAGGGCGCCAAGGCCGGCCGACCGGCGGCGGGAGACGCGGTGAGGCGGATCCTCTCGGTCGTCGGCGACGTGCCGGTTCAACTC
>JAPYTP010000204.1 GCA_029941885.1 Myxococcota bacterium | reverse complement strand
GAAAGTTGATGGCGACACCGGCATCCTGAGCCAAAGACCAAAGCGGATCCCAATGCCTGTCCATCAAGGGCGGCTGACCGAAAGCCTGAGGTTGGGTCGGGAACAGTATTCCGCGGTGTCCCATTTCGATGAATCGCGTGACCTCTTTCAGCGTCGCGTCGAGATCCCAGAATGGCAAAGCGGTAACCGGGACCAATCGATCAGGCGCCGCTGATGCGAAGTCCGTCAAGAAATCGTTATAGGCGCGAACACAAGCTAGTTTGAGATCGGCGTCATCTAATCTGAGAAAGACCTGCGATCCGAAACCGCCTACATTCGGATAGAGCACCTGCGCATGCACTCCTTGGCGATCCATATGAGCGAGTCGAGCGTTTGCGTCGAACATTGCCGGATCGATCTCGTCGAAAGTGGCGGGAAACTCCAAGGGCATGGAGCCATCGAACCCTGCCATGGAGAATATGCCCGGCGGGATGAACGGCTCACCTCCGACCAACCAGATGTCGCGGCCATCAATACGCTCTATTCGCGGCGCCAGATCTTTGTGTTTCGCCGCAACTCGACTGGACCACAGGTCCGGTGGCTCCGTAACGTGAGTGTCCACATCAATGGCAGCATGTCGCTCAAATAAGTCCATATCTATGCTTTTCCCTCAGATCCGACCAACGATTACCACGTAGATAGGAAGTTCAAGCCGCGTTTTCCGCACCGCCGATATTAGACAATATGACAACCAAGCCCGCGATGGGGCTCCCCGTAGGGAGTTGACATCACACCTATACCCGGACGTTGTGCCAGAACCCAGCTTGAATGTCTGGACTTCCCCCGGCGCTCTCATTCTGCCCTTTTTCCTCAGCCCGTCGGGTGAGCGGGTTCGAGGTCGAAGTTGTTGAAGAGCACGTTATGCGCGTGCCAGGTATTCCAATGCTCCGTCAGGTACTGGATTTCACCCGCCTCGTTGAAGCGGAAGACGAAGCAGTAGACGTTCGTGTAGTTCTTGCCGCCATGCGTCTTGGCGCGCATCGTATGCTGACGCACGACATAGTCGCCATCAGCCAGCAGGACGATGTCCTCGTTTCGAATGGTCGAGACATCATACGCGTCGACTCCCGTGTTGATCTTCTTGTCCGATGGACCCGAGGTCGCGCCGGTCAAGATCCCGTTGATCGCGGCTCGGCCCTTATGCTCGGTTTCGCCGGGGTTTGGGCCGACGAAGGGCAGACCGTTCCACCAGACCGCAGTCTCGGCGAAGAGCATCGACTTGTCTTCGCCATTCGTGGTGTCGAAGAGGCGCTCGGTGACGTCGATTTGTCGCTGCTCTTGCTCGGTATAGTTCGGCATTTCGTCCTCGTGTGGGTTGTCGCGGTGAGCCGTTTCGATTCGGGTCCGGAGCCGACGGGCCACTCATCGTAACGCATTGGAAGGGGCCTTCGCGGGCCCCGGAGAGACGCCCGGCGGGGCGCTATTTGACGGCCGTGTACCAGATGGGAGACGCACGCGGCGTGCTCCTGGATCGTCGTTGGGGACGGAGCGGGCTTGCCTAGAATCTTCGCGTCGTACGTGGACATCCGCGGCGTCGGAATCTCGAGCACGCGGACATAGTAGAACGCGTCGCGGTTCGGATCGAAGTCGAAGTCGGGGTCGGTCCAGACGCCTTCGCGGTAGGACCTTTCGAGAATGTCGGCGTTCGCGAGAATGGACGGCTCGAACCGCCAGCCTCCGAATAAGCGAACGGTCATGCGGGGTCTCGAGGTTGCGAAGGTTTCGCGCCTCTGCAGGCCGGCGAAGAGTGAGGGGCCCGAAACGGGCCCATTGGGGCCTACTTGTCAGAATGCCTAGTATCGGTGGTGCGGAAAACGCAGCTTGAACTTGCTTCCGCAGGGTCGGGGCGCGAGACGCATTTCCCCAATCGCCCCAGATCCTTCGATCCGAGCGTCTGCTCCCGTTCGGGCTGGGCGGTATCGAGTTGAGATCTTCCGCTGGGGGTTCCACCCGGATAGCGGCAGGAGCGCTTCCAGTGGCTCGGCTCGAGGGCGAGTCCATCGCGTCGCGAGTCGTTCGCGTCTGTGCTCTCGACAAGATCGTGAGCTGGGAAGAACATGGATGCTCATCTCGCGCACACGCAGCACGTGGTAGGCGAATTCTCTTCGCGCTCGCGTGACTGCCCTCTCGTAGACTCTCCCGATCGAGCCATGGCCTGGCCTTGGCGTGTCTTCGTGAACAGACCGGCTCGTTCGGGATCGTATTCCCCCTCGTCCTTCTGCATCCGCAGCATCGTGGCTGCGATCTGCGTGCCAGGCTGAGCTCCGCGAGCGTAGGCTTCGTGCCGCCGCCGAGGAGCCGCTTGTAACGCTCGTAGATGGGGCGCTTGTTGCGCTGCGTAATGATCGTCGTCGCGGCGCCAGAGAAGAGCAAGGCCCAGACCGGAAAGAGGGCCGTGAAGGCCTTCAATAACCCGCGCATGGACGGGGGTCTTTTGGGTTGCCTGGAGAGGAGATCGGCAGTGGGGCCGACGCCGGGTGCGGAGCTCCTGGGTTAGTCTGCGTTGAGCAGCTCCCACTCCCCGTTGGTGTCGAGGCAGACATCCTTGCCGAAGTTTTCGGACTTGCCGTCTTTGGGCTCGAGCGTGACGTCGAGCCGACAGCACTTCACCCCGTCACGCTCGAACTCCCGCAAGATCTGCACGCGACCGCCGTTGCCGTTCTTCGGGTTCACCCAGCTCTTGGCTTCGTGCTTCTCGTCGTCGAGGACGGCAGCGGCCGTCTCGTTGATGTACTCGAAGTCCTCGTGCGAGGCCGAGTCGCGATAAACGAATCTCGAGAGCAGACTCTCCTCGGCGTCGCGCAGCAGGTCGGTCGGGGTCGACAGCATGCCGCGGACCAGACCGCGCCACATGCCACGGCCGGCGTTTTGAGAGGCCTGCGAGGCGTCGACCAGGATGTTGTCCAGCCGGTCGAGGGAAGGTGGGAGGGTCTTGCGAATTGCCTGGATCTCCGCGAGGACCCCCGGGATTAGCGCCAGGGTCTTCTCGACCGCGGCATCGGTCGTCCGAACAGTCTCGATCGCCTGCTCGGAGAGCTCGAGCACGCGAGGGAGGTCGGCGCGCAGCGCGTCGACCCGCTGCTGAATCTGCTCGACGGTGGCGAGGACCTTCGGCACCTCGGCCCGGATCGCCGCCACTTCCGCCAGCGCCGCGGGGACGAGCGCGCGGTAGCCCGCAAGCTCGCGGAGCAGGTCCGGGACCTGCTCCCGGATCGCAGTGAGGTTCTCGAGCGCGGGGGGGAGTGCGACGATCACCGGCTGCAGCCGCTCGGAGGTGGCGTCGAACTGCACTCTGATGTGAACGACCTCTTCTATTAGCAGGCCGATCGTGTCGGTGGCCCGGTGGAGCGAGTGGCCGAGATAGAGGGCGGCGAGCGCCACCGCGAGGAGGGCGGCCACGCGCAGCGTGTCGAGTATGCGGGACGATCCGTTCGGCATGGTTTTTCGACTCTCCACAGGATACCCCGTACCGTGGCGGCCGGGCGAGGTATGCGATTGAACGAAACCGTAGCGGAGCGGGGTGTACGATCAGAGAGCCGGAACGACCTGAAATCCTCCGGAGGTCGTTTCGTGAAAGAGAGTTCGTCGTGGAGGCCACGCGCCACGCGC
Source organism: Myxococcota bacterium (assembly GCA_029941885.1). GTDB lineage: Bacteria > Myxococcota_A > UBA9160 > UBA9160 > UBA4427 > UBA4427. Next base: position 4,904 of record JAPYTP010000204.1, on the reverse strand, counting down.
AGCGATCGTCACCGGATGAGCGTGGTGCCGCTGCTGGAGTGGTCGGTCTGTGTGTGTCTTTGATTACGCTGGCTTTGGTGAGTGCCGATGGGTCGAGGGGCGCTCTGCAGGTATTGGCGTGCCTGTTTTTTGGTGCTGTTGGCGCTGGGGCTTGTTGCGGGGACGGTGATGGTCCCGACGGCCTCCGCTTCGCTCCAGCCGGAGGAGACCTTCGGGCTAACATAGGACCTGGTATGACAACCGGGGGCAGGTCACTTTTTCGGCAAGGTCCTGATGGGCCCGGGCGAGGTCCGATGTTGCGAATCCGATGCCCGTTTGGCGGCCGACCAGGGCACGCTGGTCTTCGTCATCGCTGTCGATCTGCGCGAGAGCCATCCGGATTGGCCCGACATCGAGTGACGCGTAGCCAAAGTTCGTGTCCGCGTACTGGACCGGGACGCCCAAGGTGTCGCGAAAAAATGCCAGTGAGTGTTCCAGGCTGCTGACATAGAGATTCACGTAGTTGATTTTCATGCTGGTTTCCTTTGTGATGTTGGGGTGCGAAACGTGGCTGGCAGGGCGATCCGTGGACAGGGATACGCTGCCTGCGACCGCAACGGGGTCGCCCGCGCGAACGTTCGACATTCGAGAATCCTCTTGCGGGTTAGGTCAGCCGAGCGAGTGAGTCGAGCAAGGAGTGTCCAGCGTGGCGGTGCCGGAACCGTCATCGGGCCTGCAAGGGGTGCTGGTTGTGCTGGGGCAGGCTGTACCCGCCCATCCAGTATGCTGACCTGCTGTGTCAGCCTCGGCAGCGAGCGAGCCCTCTCGCCAGTTCGGCACAACTCTTCGAGGCTGACACCACCGACTTCAGTTCGGCCCCAACGATGTGGCGGCGCGCTCGACCCAACACGTCGGTGCAGAACGATCGAGCCAACTCGAAGTGAAACCCTCCGCGTGCGTCTGGATCGACACGTCTGGCGCCGGCGAGGTCCGTCAGCAGAAGAGCGCCGGAAGGTTCGAGTGTAAAACGACCTGGATCGACGTCGGGGAGCCGAACACCCACAGCTGCGAGCGCGTTCAAAAGACCCACCGCCTCGTAACAGATCCGCAGCGCCGGGCCGAGTTCGAGTCCCGCATCTTCGGTGAGGGCTCGGTCGAGAGATTCGCCGGAATTCGCCACGACGAAATAGGGTTTGCCTTCCTTCGTGGTGCCGGATTCCAACACGGAAGTCACCCCGGGGACGGCGAGTTCGCACATCAGACCCAGTGTTTCATCGTGGCCGGTGACCGCGTCCGAGCGACCAATCTGGACCCAAACGGGTCGCATGGTTTCTAGCCAGATTCCAGCACGCCGCGCGTGCTGGCCGAGTACATCCATTCGATCAGACGGCTGCTCCAGTAGCGCGATGCGATCGAGGCGCTCAGCATCGAGAAACTCGAGCCACTGCGCCGGGATGCCGAAACTCGGGTTCTCTTGCGCGAGTGTCTGAAGAATCTGGCGGGCGGCTGCATCGGAGTTCGCCGCGATGAAGTGGCGCGCCAGCGCAATCCCGCGCTCACCACGCTCTGGATCAGAACTGGGGAAGTGCCGCAACAACATCTTCAAGCGATCGTGCAGCCGATGCTGGGGCGCAGCGCAAGACTGTAGACCGAAGTGGAAGAGTCGTTGCCGCATCTCCGCGGAATGGCGCAGGAGGATCTTGGAATCCAGCCCGAGAAGAAGGTTCACACCATCGCTAAGCGTTTCGGAATCGAAGGTGTTGGGCTCGCCGTGCAAGATGATGGCCTGGGCGGCGCGAAGGGGAAGAACGAGGTGGGAAAGCGCGTCGGGCAGATCCGCCCTCGACTTGTCGAAGGCGTCGCGAAAACTCGTATTCTCCAACATGCCCAGCAACAGCGCCGGCCGTTCCTTCTCGTCGAAGAGTTCGATCATCAGTTGCAATACGCGCCGCATCTGTGCACTCGAAACCTTGTCGAACTCGATACGCTGGAGACCCTGGAAGAGCGCCGCCGTGGCCTCTGCGGGCGAAGACGACAGCTTGATTTTTTCGAGGAAGAGCAGCACGTACTCGATGTCGGAAGAGAAGCGAATGATTCCGGCGAGGAGTCTGGCCGCTCGGGCCGGCTCGAGGCGCTCTGCGGCTGTGAGAACGTTTCTTCGCTGAACCTTCGCGAGCAGGTGATGACACACACCGCGATGGACCGGCTCGCGTGCACCGTTCAACAACAGGTCTTCGTTGGCGTTGACTTTCAGTCGCAGGTCGTTGCGGTGTTCGCGCAGGAAGCGGAAATGATCGCGAAGAGCGGCGATTTCCTGCTCGGTGAGCGGCTCCTCGACGTTCTTGTCGAGATCGATAGATTCGGTCTGCCTCGACAATACCCGAGCAGCGCGATTCGAGGGCTTTCGTCTACCGCGTCCGCGCCGGCGCTCGTCGCGCTGCCCGCCTTCGGGCTCTCGCGCGCCCGGCTTGTCCGACGGATTGGCATCGGAGGCCCGCGGCCCTCGCTTTCTCCGCCGGCGCCGTTTCGGGCCGCTTGCATCCGGCGGTTCCGTCCCCTTCGGTGAATCCATTGTTTCATCCTACCATTCAAAGCGACGGCGCCGCGAAGGCAGCGTCCGGTCCGCCAGTGTGTTGTCTTGGAGCTGTGTCTCGGGTCGTTCTGCTAACTCGCCGCGCTGTGGCGGACGCTCGGCGAGCGGAAGCCGGGAACGTAGCGCTCGTCTGGATCGTAGTTCGTAGAGGGCCGTAAACCCGGCACCCTACGCGGTTTCAATCCCGGGTCGCTGCGAACTCCTCCGGGTTCAGGACTTGATCTGGACGACCCCGTTTTGGGTTCTCTCTAAGCGGTTTCCTTCGGACCAGCCAGATCCGAATAGGAATCCTACGAACTCCCTTTCGCCCATTCCACCGACCTGCGGGTCTTCGACTGTTAAATCAAATGCCTCCACAAATACCTCGAGTTCTGGGAGCGCTTCTAGTGCGAAGAAGTGCGGCCGGTAGAAGTTCATATTGAAAGCCGTCCAGCACTCAACGTCGGCTTCTTGGCCTGGAGTCGACAGGTCAAATGAAAAGTACACCCCAGTATCTGGGTTTTTATAACGGCTCTCTCAGCGTTCGGAAGAGTCACGTAGCGCTTGCGGTGCGAGCGCCGGTCGGGCCGTGAACCGTCGTACAAGTATTGCGCCGAATAGCACGAGCAAAGTCAGCAATACGCTCTGCCCCTCGAGCGAAAGTGTCGGCACCGCTGCTGAATCAAGGGTCCATACGAACAGGCCCTTCTCGATGTCGCTACCGATGAACGTGCCACTTGGGTAGTACGGAAATACACTCCACAAACCGTTGTAGTTCGCGTTGTCGTCGGGAGGATACGTGTCGAAGTAAGCACTCTCAAAGAGCGCGAGCGGGCTCGACGCATCGAGTACCCGAACGCCAGAGCGGTAATTGGCTTGGAAGATCCGCGAGTCCTTCGTGTAGTGGTTGTGATCGCGAGCGACTGTTGTGTTTACGAAGATCGCGACTTGGGTGGGATTGGTCAGGTCCTGGACGTCGAGAATTCGCGTCGTGGTGGGATTGCCGCCGGCTGACTCATCGACCTCGTCGTTGACGTAGAAATAACGTCGATCGGGTGAGAGCCAGCCCTGGTGGGAATACGAAGCCGGATGCGAGAAAATGGGTGGTGCGCTGAGGTCGAGCGAGCCGATCACCGTGATGTTGGTCGGGTCGGTCACATCGAGAATCTCGAGTCCGGGCTGGCCGCCTCCCGAAGTATTGTTGCCGGAGCAAAAAGCAACCTCGACGCCGGCAAATGGGGCCTCGGTCCAGCTAACGATCTGGGCGTCGTGGCAGTAGCGTGTGTCGTACGAGCCCAAAAATGCAGGAACGGCTGGGTTCGCCAGGCTGAAGATACGCAATCCAATGAACGGGATGTCACCACCTACGCGATAGAGCCGAGCGCTATCGCTGTTGATGGCGACGTTGTGTGTGTCAAGCGTTCCGCCACCGGTCGTGATATCACCGAGGTCGACGATGGTTCCGCTGTCGATCGCGCCCAGGTCGAAGACTTGGATCCCGCCTCCACCTTCACTGACCACATAGGCGTAGTCGAGGTACGTCTTGATATCGCGCCAGATGCTGGTGGGGCCGGGCAGATGAGCAACGAAGGTGGTGTTGCCGGGGTCGCTGATGTCGGCAACTCCGGTGCCGTTGTTCAGGCCGATGAATGCGTACTCTCGTCCGGATGGCGAAGTATAGCCCCAGCAATCATTGCCAGCGGTCGCGCTCGCGTGGAAGTCTGCCAGCGGGAGCCAGCTGCGCAGCGTGATGCCAGAAGAGTCGAATGTCACGGAGGGGCTGCCCCCGCCCGCTTCGGTCCAGCCCGATCCCATGTACGGATTTTGGCTGTCGGCTTCATGTTCGTGCGCTTCGTCGGGATGGAATAGGCTCGATGAACCGGCGGGGCCACTTTCACCACTGGATTCAATAGCCTGAGCCGCTGTGTCGTGGGCCGAAAGCGCGGAACAAATCAGGACGATCAGAAAAGCAAGTTTGTTTCGCATCGAATTTTTGGCTCCGCGTGATGATTTTGGGTTGTGCCTTGCGATTATCGCACACAGTCACGGGCGTGTTGATCTCATTTGTCCGTTGGATGCGAGGCCAGGTGGCGTATGCGTGGTTGTCGCTGATAGGCGTTTTGCTTGGATTGAGCTAAGGGCCGCTGGTGATGGACCGCTATCAGCAGCGCATTCCTGCGCCGGTCCATCACCCTTGGCCCCGCATCGCACCCGGGTGGCCTTTGGCAGGCTTTTCAGTTTTCGATGGTTGGAGGCACTGTGACCTTGTTTCGGAAAAGTGGACACCTTCTTAGTTATGCGACACACCCCGGAGCAGATCATCCGGAAGCTGCGGGAGGCCGAGGTCGAGCTG
>JAPYTP010000203.1 GCA_029941885.1 Myxococcota bacterium | reverse complement strand
GTTTTCGGCCCCCCCCGTAGATTGAAACGGCTTCGACCCCTCGTTGGCGGAGCCGCGAAGATTGTCACAGACGTCCCAGATCAGACTTGATCCACTCCAGGGACTCTCGATTTTCGACAACTTCACACTCAACTTCATACCCAGTGCCGTCGATGGGCCTCAAAGGCCTCCCCCTCACAGCAGGTAGCAAGAGGGCCGCGCAGAGCGGCGACAATGGTTATCAAGAAGGCAGGGAATCGACCTTCACGAACCAGGCACCCGAGAAGAGCCCCGAAAGCGATTCGAAGGCAAGCCCAAGCGACCCAAGCAGTAGCAGCAACCTTCTAGACCGTCCGAGAGCTTGGCTCTCACGACTGCGCCACTTGGCTCGGTGTCAATAGGCGGTCGCCGACTTCCAACGTCCGATTTTCCTCACCCCCCGGACGCCAGCGTCAGCCGATCCTCGACTGACCACCCAATCCCAGAACCCACGTCTATCCACCCCAATCAATCGATCCACGAAAACAGGAAGAGAGAAGCCACGTGAGTAGTGAGCGCGCGTCCGAAAAGGACGGATCCGGTAATCAATCCAATCGCAGCCGACGAGGTCGGGGTCGAAGATCCCGAAACTCGGGTGGCGGCGGCGGCGGCGGCGGCGGCGGCGGCGGTGGTGGTCGCGGAGGTCGCGGGGGCGAGCCCAAGCGGGACTATCTCCCGAGCGATGCCGAATTGGCCGAGGAGGAAGCCTCGCTCGATCTGCAGTCCGACGACAACGCGGAAACGATCGTCGTCGGCGAGCTGAAATTGAAGTCGATGGCGGAGCTCGCGAGCCTCGCGGAAACGATGGACGTCGAGAACGCGGGTGGAATGCGCAAGCAGGATCTGATGTTCGCGATCCTGAAGACCCAGACCGAGAAGCGCGGAAAGATCTTTTCAGAGGGCGTCCTCGAGATCCTGCAGGACGGCTTCGGCTTCCTGCGCGCTCCAGATCAGAACTATCTCGCGGGTCCCGACGACATCTATGTGTCGCCTTCACAGATTCGTCGCTTCAATTTGCGAACGGGTGATTCAGTCGAGGGCCACGTTAGGCCCCCCAAGGAAGGTGAGCGCTATTTTGCGCTCCTGAAGGTCGAGACGATCAATTTCGACGATCCGAAGAAGGCCAAGCAGAAGATTCTCTTCGACAGCCTGACGCCGCTCTATCCCGAGGAGAAGTTCACCCTCGAGACGGGCTCGGGCGCATTGACGACCCGGATCATCGATCTGATCGCTCCAATCGGAAAGGGACAGCGCGCGCTGATCACTTCACCGCCGAAGGCCGGCAAGACGATGCTCCTGAAGGAAATTGCGAACTCGATTGCCGAGGGCAATCCAGAGGTCTATCTGATCGTCCTGTTGATCGACGAACGTCCCGAAGAAGTGACCGATATGCGGCGGACCGTGAAGGCCGAGGTGATCTCCTCCACCTTCGACGAGCCAGCGACGCGTCATGTCCAGGTTGCCGACATGGTGATCGCGAAGGCCAAGCGTCTGGTTGAGCACGGACGGGATGTCGTGATCCTGCTCGATTCGATCACGCGCCTTGCGCGAGCGCATAATACGGTCGTTCCCCATTCCGGGAAGATCCTTTCCGGTGGTGTCGACTCGAATGCACTTCACAAGCCGAAGCGTTTCTTCGGCGCAGCAAGAAACGTCGAAGAGGGCGGCAGTCTGACGATCGTTGGAACGGCTCTGATCGATACCGGGTCGCGCATGGACGAGGTCATCTTCGAAGAATTCAAGGGAACCGGTAATTGCGAGATCGTGCTCGATCGCAAGCTGGCGGACCGCCGGACCTATCCCGCGATGGACATCAATCGCTCGGCGACACGGCGCGAAGAGCTTCTGATGGACGAGAACTCCCTGAACAGAATGTATATCCTGCGCAAGGTCCTCGCCCCGCTCTCCCCCGTCGACTCGATGGAGTTCCTGATGGGCAAGATCGAGAAGACCGACAGCAATGCGGAGTTCCTGGAGTCCATGAACTCTTGATGTGAGTGGCTGTGGGCACTTGATCAGGGTGGGCACGTGACCTGAGTGGCTGTTGGCGCTTTCGCGCCGATGGTCTGGCGGCCGGGTGGATTCGATACTCGAAGCGCTGAATGTAACGGCGACGGGATTCGTCGCGATCTTCGCGGCGGTTGCCAGCGGTGCGCTCGTGCAGGGTTCGATCGGGTTCGGACTGAACCTGATTGCCGTTCCCGTGATTGCGGTCTACCAGCCCGCGGCGCTTCCTGCCGCTGGGATCATCCTCGCGCTTCCGATGACCCTAGGAAGCGCCCTTCGTGAATACACGCATATCGACCACGCGGCTGTGCTCTGGACGACCCTGGGTCGGCTCCCCGGCGTGGTGCTCGGTGCGTGGGTGGTCAGTCGACTCACGCCCGACGCCCTGTCGCTCCTAGTCGGTGGGGTCGTTGTCTTTGCGGTGTTGATCAGCATGGTTTCGATCACGCTCACGATCGATCGGAGCTCACAAGCAGCGGCTGGATTCCTCGGTGGACTGATGGGGACGGCGTCCTCGATCGGGGGCCCGCCGATGGCGCTCCTCTACCAGAGCGAACCGGGGCCACGGGTTCGTGCGACACTCGGGGCGGCCTTCCTCGTCGGGACGGGTATTTCGCTCGCGGCGTTGGGCGCGGTCGGAGAGGTTGCGGCTTTCCATTGGCAGTTTGGTGGAGCGATGGTGCCGGCGGTCCTACTCGGTCTCTTCGCGAGCCGCTTCTCCCACTCGTGGCTCGATCGAGGTTGGCTCCGACCGGGCGTGCTCGTTTTTTCGGCACTGGCGGGAATCGGCGTCATCGTGCGGGGTCTCTCGTCCCTCTGACCGGCGGACTTCGGTCGGGCGCGCTGCTCCTAGAGTACGACTTGTTCGTAGTGCTCTACCTCTGGAAAGGGCTCGTAGTAGTGATGCAGGAGCGAGCGCCAGCGCTCGTATTGGGGGGAGCCGCGGAAACCCTCGGTATGGCTTTCGAGCGTGTCCCACCAGGCGAGGAGCAGGTAGCGGTCGGCCCTCTCGACACATTTTCGAAGTTCGTGTCGCTGGTAGCCCTCGATTTGTGAGATGTAGGTCTGGGCTTCGGCGAAGGAGGCCTCGAAGGAGGCGGATTGCCCCGGGCGAACGTCGAGAATGGCGACTTCCAGAATCATCGAGGAGGACTCCTTCACGAGAGAGAATTGAACGCTTCGTGGTAGCGGACCCAGCCGCTGGACTCGTCGAGGGCCCCCGACGTGATCTCGAGAAGCTGAAATACGGAATCGAAGATCTCGCTCTCGTAGTGGAAGCCCGCGGGCGCGGCGAGTTCGAAAGCGAAGCGTCCGTAGTAGTTTGGATCCCCTAACAAGAATACCGCCTGCCAGCCGACCTCGGAACAACGTCGTAGCGATTCGCGCACGAGCGCGGATCCGATTCCCGATCGCTGAAACACCGGATCGATGGCGATCGGGGCGAGGCCGGCGCACTCGACCGAGGGTGAAGGGCCATCGATCGCTACGGGCGACAGGAAGAGATGACCGGTGAGTTCACCATCGAGTTCCGCGACGAGCGAGAGTTGAGGACGGGCGGATCGTCGCAGGGCTTCGACGAGGCGTGCTTCGTCGGGTCGTGCGAAGGTGGCCTCCTGGATTTCGCGGACCCTGGCGTGGTCTGCCGGGCCTTCGTTGCGGATCGAAATCATTTTCCCCGGCTCCCTCCTACCAGCTCTTGGGATGACGCCCCGGTTGAAAGGCGGTTTCGAAGTCGGAGGGAAGCTCGTCGAGAACCTCATAGGCCGGGTAGAGACCGAACGGGGTTCGGTAGACGGAGATGAGGAACTGGTCGCCCTGTACGGTGACACGGACCTTCCGCTCCCAGAAAAACAGCTTCGACTGCTCGATGACGAGGTCGTACACGCCGGGCTCGACGAAGGCCTGGACGTAGCGTTCTGGCCAGACGCTCGGGATCTGCTGCCCGTTGAATCGGATGCGAACGGGCCCGGCACCAGAAGCTTCGCTTGGGTAGTTGGTATTGAGGAAGATGACGCGGGTCAGTCCCTCGGGCGTGGCGATCGACAGTGACTGATCGGGAATCGGGTGATGGGGGCCATCGGGGGTCCGGCAACCGCCTGCAAACAGGGCGAGGACAAGGCTCAAGCCGAACGTAGGCAGATGCGCACTCCGGCAGGATCTGGGGGGCATGGGGTTGGGTACCTCTTGGGTTCTTCGATCGAAGGAGACTCCCGACGACAAGTTCAAAGCAGAGGCTAACAGAGGTCGGCCTGGGCGATTGCCGCTTCCCCTTCCGGTCGGGCATTTCGCTACGCGCGGTGGCTCACGGCCCACTCGAGCGCGACTTCGAGACGGTCATTTCCCCAGAACATCTCCTCGTGCACGATGAAAGTCGGTGCTCCGAAGATCCCGCGTTCCACGGCCGCTTCGGTTTGAGCACGAAGCTCGAGTTTCGCGTCATCGGACACGGCCGCGTGCATCACGCCATCGGCGTCGACGGGACCGCTCGCGAGACAGTCCCGGACTACGTCCGGAGAGGAGATGTCGAGATCCCGGGCGAAATTCGCGCGGAAAACGGCGCGAATGAATTCCGCGACCCATAGCACGCGGGGTCGGACGGAGATCCCGAGCCGTGTCCCGCCTCCCGGCACGATGGTTGGAGGCAACACGCCGGGACGATGATCCGGTGTCACATCGACCCCTGCTCTTGCAAGTCTTCCCAACCCCTAGGAGTCCTCCAGTGAAAATCGCAAAACGAATCTTGATCGCGCTCATCGTCTAAATGGTAGGGATCGTCATCGCTTTCGAATCGATGATCGGCTTTCTTCAACGCTCCACCGGGACCACGCTCGTGATCACCACCACGGACGAGGCAGGAAACTCGAACGACCGGGTGCTGGCTCGCCTCGAGAGCAACGGACAGCTCTACGTTTCAGCGAATCACTGGCCGCGAGCCTGGTACGCGCAGGCGCTCGAGAACCCGAACGTACGGGTGACTCTCGAGGAGGGGGAAGGCAAAACTATCTCGCCGTCCCGGCGAGCGATGAGGAGCACACGCGGGTCAACGGCGAGAATCCCCACCCCTTTCTCTTTCGACTCTTGACCGGGTTCCCTCCGAGACTCTTCCTGCGGCTGGACCCACGCTAGAGACGGACGCTCGACCGCACGGTCTGGCTTTGTTCGGAACAGGCCCCGAACCAGACCATTACCGCAAATACGAACTGGATCGGGAGGCGCGCGTAGAGGAAATCCGGAGTCATGTCCGGGAACTGCTCGGGATGAATCGCCATGTGAATATTGGCGGGATAGACCGCGACCAGGAGGGCGAGTAGTCCGAATCCGGCGAAGCGTCTGCAGACGGGATGCAGAACGCCCAGACCCCCGAGAATTTCAAACACGCCGCTGATATAGACGAGCGCGGCGGGGGCGGGGAAGTAGGGTGGGACGATCGCGATGAAGAAGTCGGCGTTCGTGAAGTGACCGACACCGGCAGTGCAGAAGATGACGGTGACTGCGAAGAGCGCGAGCTTGCGGGGAAGGGTCGGAGGCAGGAAAGACATGATTCGAAATATTCCTTCGAGGCGAGAGATCCGAGATGTGGCGGTGCGAAATCCGTTCCGGTGCTCGAGTATGCCCGGGGATGCCGAGCAGGGTCAATCGCAAGCTGAAGTCGTTGGGTTCCTGCTTCCTGTGATGAAGGTTTTCGCAGCGATCCTATGTCTTGTGAGTCTCGGCTGCGCGACCGCTCCGGTGCCGCTCGCAGAACATCCCGTGGACTGGGAGGCACTCGACGATCGCTGGTCGCTCTTGATCGTGACGGTCGACCCAGGGGGCGCCGAACGCGTGACCCGAGTCTGGATTGCAGTTGTGGGGGACGCCGCAGCCGTTCGCACCGGTGATACTCGCTGGTGGAGCAATCTATTGCGCGATCCTCGAGTCCGCGTTCGGTTGTCGGGGACCGATCACCCGTTTCGAGTCGCATTCGTGACCGAACGCGACGAGAAGATCCGAATCGACGAGGCGTTCCTCGAGAAATACGGTGGGTGGGAACGCTTGTTGTCTTCCGGGGAGCGGGGGGAGACCCACGAGAACTACGCTCTGCTCAAGCGCTCCGAGGCGACGCGAGCGGCGGGAAACGCCGACTCGGTTTTCGATCCCGTGGAGAGGAGATGGCCGGGGTTCCGATCGGTTCCGCGCGCTTCTTCACGTCTCATTCGAGCCGAAATGACGAGAGACAGAGAATGGCGCACGAGCATGGAGCCGATGCTACCGGAGGCCGCGAGGCATCCGAAAGAGGGACGGTGCGCCAGGGCGGTCCGATGACGGTGCGACTCCTCGATCAGGCGGGAGTCGGTCCAGCGATGCGAGTGCTCGACGTCGGCTGTGAAAACGGCGACGTCTCGATCCTCGCGGCGCGCCTCGTGGGCGAAGAGGGGGAGGTCGTCGGAATCGACCGCGAAGCTCGCATGCTGAAGGCGGCTCGGGAGCGCGTCCGGGATCTCGGTCTCTTCGATGCCATCGTCGGTCGGCGCGTTCTCATGTACCAGACGGAACCGGTGGAGGTGGTGCGGCGTCTCGCGAAGTCTCTCAGGCCGGGGGCATGATGATTTTTCAAGAGGTCGATCTGGAGTCGCTCGAGAGACGTCTGCTAGTCGAGCGCGAGCAGGCCGGTACGGCCTTCGTCGGTCAGTTGGTCTTCGGTGCCTGGGCGCGGCGACCCGAATAGACTCGCGCGGATCGACGCGATCAGCGGTCGGGGCCCGTCGGTTCAGACTCTCACGATCGAGTCTCGTCGATGATCGTCTGAAGGTCGAGTGGGATCGGGAGGCGGCGAATCGGACTGAGATTGGAGCCGCCGGTATTGCCGCTGGGGACCAGGCCGAGGACCGTCTTTGTCGCGGCGCCCAGGATCCGGAGAATCTGGCCGGTGATCTCTCCCGGTCGTCGCCGACGCACTCCCCACAAGAGCCTCTCCCAGTGGGCACGTACATGCTCCCGCGTGACGGACTGGCCGAGTACGTGGGCACGCTCGAGGTGACGGAACGCGAGGTCCGGGTCGCCTTGCTGCTCAGCCGAAACAGCGGCCGCGAATTCCTTGGCGACGTGGGGGTGGATCTTCTCTGCGAACGTGCCCATGGAGATTGCTCCACCGCCCGAATGGCCTCACGCCGGCTCGCGCGGTCTGCGCAGTGGCTGGATCCGACTGTAGCGCGAGGGGGTGGACAGTCGGGTGAGGGGGGTGTCGAACCGGAGTCAGGTGGCGACGAGAGACGATCCGAAAACTACGGCGCATCCTCGACGGGAAGCCCGGCCGCCTTCCAGGCGGCGAGGCCTCCCTCGAGATGGAAGACGTCTTCGTAGCCCGCGGCGAGCAGCGCAGACTCGCCCTTGCGAGCCCGCGGCCCCATCATGCAATAAAGGGCAACGCCCTCGGAGGTTTCGATTTCGCCGATGCGATCCGCAACCTGGTCGAAGGGAATGTTGATCGCACCGGGGATATGGCCCGCGGCATATTCGCCAGAGGTGCGGACGTCGATGACGACCGGGGCCGCCCCCTCCTGGCGCTGCGCGTGGAGCTGCGCGGGACTGATACTCGGAGCTGTCGCCGGGGCGGGATCCCTGGCGAGGGCCGCAGTGGCTGCGACGGCGACGAGGACGAACGTGATGACGATGCGACTCATGTGATTTCTCCTCGCTGCCGGACATTTTGATGCGGTTGCGGATCGGTCGAGATCAGCCGCCGTAGAAGGTTTTCTCGCCGAGATCTCGAAGAGCCAGTGTCGCATCGTCGGGCCGGCCGTCGATCGGCTTCGACAGGCCTGCGTCAACGACCTCTCCGACGAAGATCGAGTGATCTCCGATTTCGACCGTGTCGACCAGCTTGCATTCGAGGAAGGCTGGCGCGTTCGACAGAATCGGGGCTCCGACACTCCCGGACGAAAAGGGCTGTCCGGCGATGGAATCGCCCTCGCGCTCCACCGGCTTGAAGAAGGAGAAGGCCATCGAATCCTGTCCCTTCCCGAGCACGTTCAGCGCAAAGACCTTCGACTCCTTGATGATCGAGTGGGCCCCCGAGTCCGTCTTGACCCCAACGGCGACGAGCGGCGGCTCGAAGGATGCCTGCGTCACCCAGTTGACTGTGGACGCGGCTACCTGCCCGTCCGCCGACTCCGCCGTGAGGACATAGAGGCCGTAGGGGATCATTCGGAGTGCTTGCTTCTTGTCGTTCGCGTCCATTTGTTGGGTTCCTTTGCGGCGTACCGCCGCGTCCAAGGATGACGCTCCGTCGTCGCCGGCGCCTTGTTGCACCTGGCTCCCGAACGCCTTCGAGTTCGGGAGCCTACCAGAGACAGGGAGCGGCTCCATGCGCTCCGCTCTGCCCGATTGTGCGTGTTGGAGAGGGACACAACGCTAGGACGCGACATGCGTCGCGTGCCGAGATGTCGTCGTCGCGGTCGGAGGGCACGCGCAATCATGTTCGCTCGAGGCCGGAACCGGTCTGTCGCTTCGGTATGTTCGCGTGATGGGATCTGGAGAGAAGCAACTCGATTGGCAGGCGGTGTGCGCGAGGCTGACTGCGGCGGGAGTCGAACTTCCCCCGGACGTGCAG
>JAPYTP010000202.1 GCA_029941885.1 Myxococcota bacterium | reverse complement strand
GTTGATCACACCGGCACGGACCTCCCGCACGAAGCGGTCGAAGAGCTGTCGATTCTCCGAGAGCAACCCGGCAGAGAGGCCATAGCCGGTGCTGTTCGCCTCGGCGACCGCCGCATCGAAGTCCGGAACACGAACCAGCTGGAGTAGCGGCCCGAAGAACTCGTCATCCCTGCGATCGTGCACTCCGCCGACGTCGATGAGTCCCGGGTGCAACAGCGCCGGGGAACGATCGTCCGAGCGAAGGGAGACCAGAGATCGACCGCCCCGCTCGAGCAGATCCTTCTCTGCCGCACGCAGCCGTTCTGCCGCGGTCGCAGAAATCATCGGTCCGAGAAAGCATTCCGGCTCATCCATCTGGAGACCGACTCGAATCTCGCCGATGCGCGCGACCAACCGGGCTACGAATTGGTCCCCCCACACGCCATCGACCACGATCAACCGGCGAGCACAGGTACAGCGCTGTCCCGAGGTGATGAACGCGGACAGCAGAGTCTGCACGACGGCCGCATCGAGATCGCCGGCTTCGTGGACGACGAGCGGATTATTGCCACCCATCTCGAGAGCGAGTTGTTTCTCGGGTCGATCCGCGAGGGCCCTCGCAATCGCGCGTCCGCCGGCGTAACTCCCGGTGAAGAGCACACCGTCGATCTCCTGTGCGCCGACCAGCGATTCTCCGACGAATCGCCCGCCCTGGACCAGATTGGCGACGCCCGAGGGCAATCCCGCATCCGAAAGGAGTTCGACCAGTCGCGCACCGATGCCCGGCGTGAGCTCGCTCGGCTTGAAGACGATCGTATTGCCAGCCAGCAGGGCCGGCACCAGATGTCCGTTGGGTAGGTGGGCGGGAAGATTGAAGGGACCCAACACGGCGAGGACCCCGATCGGCCGGTAGTGGGTGCGCGCAACAACGCCCGCGACTTCGATCTGCTCCACAGCGCGTCGACGGTCGAGCATCTCGATGGACACAGAGACCTTCGCGATCGTCGCGTCGATCTCGGTCTTCGCCTCCCAGAGTGGCTTTCCTGTTTCGCGCGCGAGGGCGCAGCTGAGCTCGCTGTAGGCATCCCGCAGTCCACTTTCGTACCGACGCAGGATCTCCGCCCGCTCCTCGAGGGGCCTCGCGCTCCACTCTGGAAGAGCGCTCGCGGCGGCGGCGACCGCCAGGGCGACCTGCTCTCCCGACGCTTCGTGCAGCTTGTGAAGGTTCTCACCGGTGCCCGGATCCGTCGAGATCAGCGGAGCACCCTCGCCCTCTAGCCAGGCATGGCCGATTCGCAGCTCACCCCTCATCGAGATTCCCTTCGTTCGACGCCCGTATCCTTAGAGGAGCCGCGGAGCGGCGCGAAGCGAACCTCGTCCCCGACTTCGACTTCCAGCGCCGCCGCCAGAGCCGCGGGGATCGCGACCCCGCCCTCGGAGATGGAGATCGGCCCCTTCGCCGCCCGAAAGGAACGACAGCGGGAGATCAAGAACTCGGGGAGTCGACGGTCCGTATCCGGGAGCTCGCCGATCGAGGTGACGCGCGCCACGCGACTCTCCCGCACGGTTCGGATCTCGTCCCGCAAGCATTCGATGACCGGCCCCGCCTCGAAGATGTCGACCATGCCGGCGTCACGAAACCCCTCGTCTTCGAGCAGATGCTTCGCGGGCTCGGTCAGCGGATGGACCTTTCCGATCACCGCCTGGACCTCTTTGGGCAGCATCGGGATATAGATCGGATGCGTCGGCATCAGGTCCGCGATGAAGGTCTTGTCCTCGATGCTCTTGTAGTCCGCTGTCGACAGGTCGACGTCGAAGAAATGTCGGCCGAGCGCCTCCCAGAAAACGGACTGCCCCTCGTCGTCGATGACACCCCGCATCTCCGCGATGATGGTCGAATCGAAGGCGCTGGGATGTTCCGCAATCAGCAGGAAGCGGCCGAGTGAGAGCAGACGACCCGTCCCCGCGCGTCGCACATTCGGCAACAGGAAGAGCGTCCCGATCTCGCTGGGCCCGTCGTGCTCGGTGATCAGATGCAGCGCTTCCACCTGCTTGTGGACGCCGAGTGCCTCGGATTCGTGGACCGAGGATTCGACGCGGTAGGCGTAGAAGGGTTTGAACCCTCCCACCTTCGAGACGATGGCGCTCGTCCCGACGACCTGCCCGGATTCTGTATCCTCGAGCACAAGCAGGTACTGATCTCCCTCGACCGGTTCGGTTTCGAGTCGCAGGAAGGATTCGAGCGAGCTTCGGATGCGACGTCCGAGGATCCGTTCGTCTCGCGGCAGGGTCGTGAGGCCATGAGCCGTTTCGCGACTCAGCGCCATCAACGCGGCGAGATCCTGTTCCTTTACGGGTCGCAGGAAAACCATTTCAGTGCGGGTCCCTGCTCGAGCGCTCGCCGGCGACCACTTCGAGTGAAGCAGCGAGGATCTCGAGCACACGATCGATCTCTTCGTCTCGGATCACGCCCACGGGTGGCAGGAAGCGTACGCGGGACACCGACCCACCCGTCGAGAACGCCACCACCCCTTGCGAAAAGAGTTCATCGAGAAGACGCCGCGTCGATTCCCGGTTTCCGCCGAATGCGGTGAACGCGAGCATCGCGCCGAGACCGAAGGGCCCTTGCAGCCAATCGGGATGGACACGCGAGAGATTGGCGAAGCCCTGCATGAACCGGTGCGAGACTTCGGCGACGCGTCCTCCGTCCCCGAAGAGACGACCCTTCGCGAATGCGTCGACGACGAATTGCGCGGCAGCAATCGAAGAAGTCGCGCCCGTGAAAGTCTGGCTGATCAGCCCGGGGGCCGGCCGGTACTCGTCTCCGAAGAGCGTTGCGCAGACCTGGCTTGTCTTGCCGAGGGTCACGAGATCCGCGTATTCCTCCAGGCCAAAATACTGAAACGCAAAGGGTTGCTGAGTTCGACCGAAGGTCTGGATCTCATCGAACACGATGGCGATATCACGGTCGCGCAGGAGAGTGAGGATCGATCTGAAGAACGACCGGTCACCCGGATAGTATCCGCCCTCTCCCTGGACGAGCTCGAGGATCATCATCGAATGCTTGCCCGGATGCCGGTCGAGATGACCGTGGAGCGCGGCGAGCGTTCGTTCGGTGCTCCCATCGGGGTCGCGCTCGTCGAAGAACGGGACGAAGTCGACGGCCAGGGTTGGCGGCAACCCGACGCGATAGGCGGGGTTGTCGGTAATCTGGGACAGCGCCAGTGTTCGACCGGCGAAGGCACCCTCAAACGCGAGGATGCGGTCCGCCGGCCGATGACGCTGAAAAGCGAGCTTGAGCGCATTCTCGTTGGCCATGGCGCCGCTCGTCGTGAGAAAACAGTGATCGAGAGAGGCACCCGTTCGATTGGCGAGATCGCAGAGAGATGTGGACAAGATGAGGCTTGCATCGGTCTGCTGGAGGTTGCCCTGCATGACCGTGTCCTGTAGCGCCGCTTCGATCAGGCGGTCGCTGAGCCCAGGTGCACCATGACCGAAATAGTGGACGCCGATCCCGCAGATCATGTCGAGCTTGACGCTGCCATCGGCCAGTTCTACAAGCGCCCCATGGCCGAATCCGCTGCCGAGATAGGGGTAGAAGAGATTGCCGCCGCGCACTTCGGCAAACCGATCGAGGGCATCCTTGTAGGACACCGCGAGTTCAGGATCCGCCGGCCGGGGTCCGACGAGACTTGCGCCGTGCTCACGGGAGGCCTCTGCCAGCAGAGCCTTCGCCTTGACGACCCGTTGGTCGTTCAAGAACGCTTCCTGCGCCTGCGCCTGCGCCCGCGCCCGCGACCGATCCGTCATCGGCAATCCCCCTTTCGAGTGTGCCTGTTCGCTCCGACCTCGAAGGCCCCCGACGCATAACGATGGAGCAGGCTCGCGCAGAGCTGCGCGCGCGGAACCAGGCTGTCCAACATCAGGTATTCTCGGTCGCTATGGATCTCTCCTCCCTGAGGCCCCATGGTGTCAATATTGGGGAGTCCCGCAGCGGCCAATTTGTTCCCGTCACAGACCCCTCCCGATGCTTGCCACCCGATCTCGATTCCCAGGTCCTTGCCCGTCCTTTCGAGTTCCCCCATCAGGACTTCCATGTTCGTCTCGAGGGGTTTTGGGGGAGAGAGGAAGGCGCCGGACACCTTGATTTCCACCTCGTGAGATCGACTCACGCGATCGGTCAGATCCGCCAACCGACGCGAAGCCTCGATCTGTTGGGCCCGATCTTCGACGCGCAGATTGATTCGCGCCAACGCGAAGTCGGGAACCACGTTCAGCGCGTCCCCCCCCCGGATGACACCCGTGTTGGCGATCACCCCGGGGAGACTCTCGTTCCAACCCGCGACCTGCTCGACGAGGGTCGCCAGCGCGTGGATGGCGCTTCGCCCCTCGGCGAAGGCGCGTCCCACGTGGGCCGCCCGCCCGCGCACGACGATCGTGAAATTTCCCGAGCCCTTTCGTCGGCTGATCATCGACCCATCCGGTAGACAGGGTTCGAAGACCAGACCAAGATCCGCGCAGGCTGCCGCCTCGGCGAGCAGTCCCATCGAACAGGGCGAGCCGATCTCCTCGTCCGGATTGAGGATCACGGTCCAACCTAGATTCTCGGCCGCTGCGCTTTGCTCAAGCGCACAGAGTGCAGTCAGAAGCAATGCGATGCCTCCCTTTGCGTCTGCGACTCCGGGACCTCTGATCGTTGCGGAGTCGACCTGCACGACCGATTGGAAGGGGCTGGTCGGGGGATAGACGGTGTCGAGATGAATCGCGAGAAGGACCTGTCGCAACGCATCGGGTCGCTTGCGAAAGACGAGGGCATCCGCAGTCTCGAAACTGATGGGCTCCCCCCGGTCGTCGATCGATCCGAAGGCGGGCAACGCGATGCACTGCGTCTGGGCGGCCAGCGGCGCGAAGGCCTCGATCACCTCCCCGGCGAAAGCTTCAATCCCAGCTGGATTGTGGCTCCCTGAATTGATCGCGCACCATCCCTCGATGCTCGACTGCATCGGGGCTTTCTGGCTCTCGATCCACCTGAGCTGCGCGTCGAAACCGCCCATGACATCTCCGGTTATCCCGGATACTCATCGGCCGACCGGACGTAGGGCTTCAGGTCCGCTTGCCGGTGAGATCGTCTGGATTGTGCGTAGACTCGAAAATCCGGTCGGCGCTGGCTGCGACGAATCCGGAAAAGAGCTCCCCGTCGGGCCCGGGATGTCGTCGGGCGAACTCGTAGTAGCAGCTGGGAATCTCGCGCTCGCTGCCGTCGCCGAAGCGCACGCGGATCCGATCGGCCAGCGTGGAGGCCTGCTCGAGCCCCTCCAGCGGGGAGCCCCGCAACTTGCCACCGGCCGAATTCATCGAGAAACCGGCCGCCTCGACCCGCTCGATCACGCCTTCGAGGGTGTTCGGGCTGCGCAGGGAGTTCACTGAGATCGTGAAGTGGTTTGCCCTCAATCCGATCGCCGCCAGCCAGGCTGCGTAGTCCGATTCGGCCTGCAGCAATTGGTATTCCTCCCAGCTCGGCATCGACCACAGAACCCCGGCATGAAAAACCGACCGGTCCTCGATTCGGGCGGGATCGATACTCGCGCAGAGTCGCTCGATGATCCCCCGCGCCTGCGCGGAGAGTTCGCCAACTCGAAGCGCCGAGAGAAAGACCCTCGGCTGCTCCGGGTCTTGTGGCACATAGCCCCAGGCGTCGAGCTTCTTCTCGACGAAATGGTACGGGGCCAGGCGTCGATATCCCATCGAGAGAAAGTGCCGCTCGAGCCGCTCGAGTCCAATCGGCTCGCAGTCAAATGTACGAAATGCGACGTGGTCGTTGGTCAGCGCGGGATTGTCTTCGCTGAAGAGCGAGCGAATCTTCGCCACCCGAGGTGTCATCTCGACGTAGTCGCGCCAGAGCGCTTCGAAGAAGATCCCGACCTCGTCGACTTGCTCGCGGTTTCCGTTCGACCCCATCGAAATGGCCTCCTGCCACGCCCGTAGGGTACCTCGAATCTCGGACGTGAGGATGGAACCGGTTCAAGCGACGAATGGCTTCACTTCATCGTGATGGCGGTCTGAAAAGCAGGCCGCGCTTCGATGCGCGCGAGATAGGCCTTCAGATTCGCCATCTCGTCCGTCACGCAGTCCAGGCGGTTGGCCATGAACGCGGCATGGCCCAGCATGACATCGGCTGCGGAGAAGTCGCCGATCAGATAGTCGCTGCCCGCAAGCGCCTCGTCGACGGGCGCCATCGCCCGCGTCAGCAGACGTTGTGCCTGCCCGAGGGCTGTTTCACTGCGACGATCGGGAGGCAGGAGCACCGTCTGCACGATGATCGTATTGACGGGGGGCATCACCATGCCCTCGCAGTAGTGAAACCATTGCAGGTAGGTCGGAAACGCCGCAGCTTCGACGGCGGGTTTGAGACCCCCATTCTTGTATCGCGCAAGGATGTACTCGACGATCGCACCGGATTCCCAGAGCATCAGATCTCCGTCCTCGAGCACCGGAATTCTGCCGAGCGGATGGCGCGCCCGATGCTCATCGGATTTCAGATCCTTCGGATGGAAAGCCATCTTGTTGATCTCGTAGGGCAGCCCGAGTTCTTCCAGCAGCCAGACGATCCGACCGGCACGTGAGTTTGGGGCGAAATGAAGTTTCAGCATGATTCGTGCTCCTGTTCTCGTGGCGCGGTTTCACCAGAATCGCGAGGCGAGAGGGAGAGGGAGAGGGAGAGGAGCGACAATAGCGGGTCCCGAACCGCGGCCGCCCTGCTGCCGCCCGTCATCAGGGTTGCCAGGGCCCGCGATTTGCCTGTGCCTTGGCGAGGTAGCGTCCGGCGTCCTCCGCGAGCAGCAGGCGTTGTTCAACGAGATCCTTCGCCGCACCGCGCACCTGCTCGACGTAATCCGCGTGGGTGGGGTAGCGCTCGCGGATGGGCGCGCGCGGATCCTTGGGGTCGCGCTCGAGAGGAAGGGGAATGAAGCTCCCGCTTCGCCCGCAAAGATCCGGCTTCGGGAACCCTTCGGCGAAGACATTCCAGCCGGTGTAGCTGGCCAGGGGAACGGCGATATCGGGCAGGCGCAATCCCGCCAGCTCGATTCCATCCGAATCCACCTGCGGGACCCGCGCACCATAGACCTGTCCATCGTCCGAGGATGGATCGACCCAGTCTCCAGGGATTCGAATCCGGTTCATTCGCTCGGGCACCGCCACCCCCGGTAGATCTGGGAAACGGTGCGCCTCGAGCGACACGAGGCTGCCGTCGGCAAGACGCGGGATCATGCTCATCGGCGGTGGCCGATCTTTCCGCACCCAATCATCGAGCGCGACGAGCAGCGCGCGCAGCGCGGCATTGGGTCGGTGGGGATTGCCCGGGTTCGCGCACGACTGGTCGCGGATCAACATCCCGCCGGCATGCTCGGTGCCCGCGATCAAAAAGAGTCTCAGCGAATCCGGGAGCGAGAGGTCGGCCTGGCCCAGGGGGTCGGTATGCAGGAGTGAGGCGCCCTTGTGCCAATACTCGGTCGCGGTATTAACCTCGATGATCTTCGGATCACTCGCCCTTCCGGCGAGCAGGCCCCGCTTCTTTCCAGTCAGCGGATCCGCTACGGCCTGATGAGCAAAGGGATACCAGTGCTCGGGAAAGAGTCGATGCAAGTGCTGGCCGGCGGTCCGGCCCGGCTGGCCGAAGGCGTGATTGGCGAAGACCTTGCCGGCTCCCGCGATATGAGGAAGAAGCCCATCGAATACGCGTCGGTCTCCTTCATCGCGATTCATGTCGAGCTCGACGAAATGGCGAAGGAAGCGACCGCTCTGGGAGACGCCTACGCCGATCGCCGCTGTCGGATGCGGCCCCGTGCGGCCGCGCAGGGGATTGGCTTGTCCATTTCGATCCTTCTCGGCATAACGAAGGAACGAGACGACATCCCGGACCGCCGCGAAGCCGATTCCGAGCACGGGCGGACCGGCCGCTGAATATCGAAAATCGTAGAGGGCTCCGGAGGCGAAGCTCCCTTTCACCAGAGAGATGTGTCGGTCGTCCTTCCAGATCCAGTCTTTAGCGGCGATCACAGTCGGGGTGTCGCCCTCGCGGTCGCGCCGGGTGAGAACCGCGGGCGCGGACCGAATCGCGGGGTAGCTGAGGGTTGCCTCGTCCGGAATCGCCGACGGAAAGATCCCATAGGAGAATTCGTCGCGAACCCGCGCTTCGAGGGGTCTTCCCCCGCGGAGCGCGACGGGAAAACGCGCACTCATCCCGCCGAACGTCACGGTCGGATCCCAACCGCTCCAGACGACCGCGTAGCCGCGCCGCATGAGGAAGCCATTGCCCGCGTCCTCGAGGGTGCTCGGTTCGCCTGGACCCAGTCTTGTTCCGGCCTCCGCGTCGTTGAAGAAACCGAGGGCGACCTTCGAGCCGCGATTCGTCACGTCGTAGAGCAGCACGTCGCTCCCCCCGATCGGGACCAGCATGAAGAAGTCGACTTCGTACTCGACCCGACCGAGTTCGTTGCGCGGCGCTTCCCCGAGCAGCGCGATGCCCGCATTGTGAGGGTCCCCGGGATCGAGTTCTCCGATCGCAACACCCTTGATCCGCTGATAGGAACCCCCCTCACCGAAGGAGGCTCCCTCCGCGAAGGGCTCGATCGCCTCGATCCTCAGCTCGATGA
>JAPYTP010000201.1 GCA_029941885.1 Myxococcota bacterium | reverse complement strand
GTCGGAATCCGCACGACGTCGTCTGCGATCGCGAGGAGTTCGGCGGGGATTCCCGTCGTCTCGCTGCCGATCATGAGGGCGGTCGACTTCGATAGGTCGACATCCCAGGGCCTCGAGTTCCCGCTCGTCTCGACGGCGACGACGCGACGATCCGCGGATCGCGCAGCGTCGACGGCTTCGCCCGCCTCCGCCTCGAGGACGGAGAGGAAGCGATTCGCCCGAATGCCCACGCGTCGAGCCTCCTCCCACTCCGAGCCCGACCAATCGGTCGCAACGACGACGCCTGCGGCGCCCGCCACTTCGGCGGAACGCAGAATGAAGCCGACATTGCCCGGGTATCGAAGTCCGATCAGGAGAAGGACCAGCCCTTCCCCTGCCATCAGCGACCCGAGATCCGTCGCGGGCGCGGAACCCGAAACAGCCAGGAGTTCGGGGGCATCGTCCGTCTCGGACATGCGCCGCATCTCGCGTTCGGACTCCATCGAAATCGGAATACCGACTGCACGCGCCCCTTCGATCACCGCGTTCGCGGCGTTCGATCTTGTGCCCTCACGAACCAACAATAGGCCGACCGGAAGCCGCTGGTCGATCGCCTCCTGGATCGCTTGCAGATCCGCAATCCGACCACGCCCGGGATTCGAAGGCAAGAAACTCAGTACCGTCCGGGCACCCGGCGCGGGATCATGTCGAGGATGGCCTGCACGCTTGCCTGGCGCATCTCGGAGGATCGCGAAGAAGAGTCGAAGTATGATAGAAAGACGCCGCCGTCGAGCATCACCAGGATGCCCATCGCGATCGCATGGGGGTCGTGATGGGGTGGCACGATCTCGGCAATCGTTTCGGTCAACGCCCCGCCGAAGCGGTTGTGGAGATCCAGCACACTTCGGATCAGCCAATCGCGGAAGCTGGTGTGCTCCATCGCCCAACGGATGAAGCCATCGACGTCGCCGCGGTGCTGTGCGATGAACGACTGGTAGAGTTCGACCTGCTCGCGCAATCGTTTCTCCGCCGGAAGGGCCGACTGGTCGCGGGCCAGGGAGACACGGAAGGGTTCGCAGATCCGATTGAAGCACTCGCGGAAGAGCGACTCCTTGTCGCTGAAGTGCCAGAAGACCGTTGCGCGCGAAACTTCGGCGCGAGCCGCGACCTGGGCGATGGTCGTATTCTCGTAACCGCGTACGAGAAAGAGTTCCGAGGCGGCGGCGAGAATCCGCTCCTGCGTAGCGGCCTTTCCCGTCAGGGGCTCCGGCACCTCGAGCGCGGGAATCCCGGGATCGGCTTCGAAATCAGAACCCGATGCCTCGTCCGCTCGACGTGCGACCTGCCGATCCTCTCGCTGCGCCTTGCTGTCCGGTCTCTTCGGCTGCAATCTCGCTACTCCCACACCTCTCTCCGGTGCCCCTTGAGTCTACCTGTCCGAAGAGTGCCTCGCGCCCGCCCCAGGTTCCTCATTCGAACCCTGCCGGACACAAAAAGAACGAACGATCGTTCGCTGTCTCCCCGCGAGACCGCGCTAGCTTGCGGTTTGGCGGGGGATCTCAGTGTCTGACCGAACATCCACACCACACGCGACGGCTGCTCTGCTTGCCCGAACACACCGAAGCGCCGCCCTCGATCGGGGCGATGCGGTGCTGGTCGGCAACCGGGCCGGTGTGGTCGAATGGACCAGCGTCGCGTTCAGTCGTCTGACGGGGTTCCCGCTAGGCGAAACCCTCGATAAGCCGATCACCCACTTCCTCGAGCGGGCCGGCCTCGAAATCGACCTCGTCGAATTCGTCGGGGACCACTTCCTGGAGGGTCGGGCGTGCACCGTCGAGATGCCCTTCGAAACGTTCGACGGTCGTTCGATCCACGTGCATCTCGAGGTCGAGCCCCTGCGCCAGTCCGGCGACGGGGAAGATGGCGAAATCACCCGATTCATCGCGGTCGCGAGTGAGGTGATCGATCGCAAGGACGCGAAGGCGGTGATCCCCTCACCCGTCGCCACGGGTCGTGAGCCTTGTCCGGCGCTGGAGCGGATCGAACGCTCGGGGCGTGCCGCTCCGTTCCCTCTAGCTGAGTTCGTTTCGAGGATCGGCAGGCGCTTCTCCGCCAAACACAGCAGCGAGGTCCTCTTCGAGATCGTCCTCGAGCCCGAACTCATGAACGTCGCCGCTGACGCCGACCAGATGCAATTGATGCTCGAAGGCCTGCTCGAGGCCTCGCTTTCGGACGCGGACCACCGGCCGATCTGCGTCACCGCACTCGCCGGCGTACTCGTCGCCGGGCGCAGCTACATCTCGCGAGCCCACCCCATTCCAGCACGCTCGATTCCGGGCGCGGAGGAACCGCGGATCTATCTCGAGATCCACGATACGAGCCCGCACCTGGCCGCGGATGTCTGGTCGAGAATCCAGTCGGGCGAGCCAGGCCGAACGCAGCGAGAGCACGCGCTTACGCGCGCTGCGGAGAAAGCGGATCGCCTCGGCCTGACCTTCCATCTCGACAGCACACCCGGCTGCGGTACTCAGGTCCTGCTCCTGATGCCGGCAAGCGTGCTCGGCAACCCTGGATAGTTCGCCTCGGTGGGGCTCCCGAACGCCTCAAGCCAGGTACATCCCCCCGTTCGCCGCGAAGATCTGACCCGTGGTGTATCCCGAGATCTTGGGACAAGCCATCCCGACGACGGTCGCCGCCAGTTCCTCGGGTTCGGCGACCTTGCCGAGCAGCGTCGACCTGCGCATCGCTTCGATTCCCTGGTCGGGCACTCCCGCCAGCATCGGGGTATTCACCGGTCCCGGGGCGATCGCGTTCACGCGAACGCGATAACCCGAGAACTCCCGAGCAGTCGTACGGGTCACGGACTCGATGGCGCCCTTTGCCGCGGTGTAGTCGACCTGACCGACGTTGCCGTTGCGCGCCGAGACGGACGAGAAGTTCACAATGAACCGGTTCACACCGTCGTCGAGGGGTTCGTTGCCATTCGCCTTGAAGAGCGGGTGCCAATGCTGAACCGCAACCTCGCGCGTAAAGAGAAAGGTCCCGCCGAGGTGTACCGACAGGACGAGGTTGAAATCCTCGAGCGATTTCTTGGTGATCCGGGCATCGCGGGTGATCCCTGCAACGTTCACGACTCCATTGATGCAACCACTCGCTTCGAGGACCTCGCCGACCGCGCGCACGACGTCTTCCTCGGAGGTGACGTTGGCGGGAATGACCAGCGGGGCGACGGCGGCATCCTCGACCCGAGATCGGGCCTCATCGAGACGCCCGGCGTCGAGATCGACCATCGCAACCTGCGCACCGTGCCGCGCGAGCGACTGGGCGACGGCAAAGCCGATCCCCTGGGCTGCTCCTGTGACGATATGGGTCTCCCCGAGGAATGCGTTTTCGCGAAGGATCAAGTCCATTTTTCCTGCCTTTACAGTGAATTGTTTTCGATCATTCTGAGCCCGTTCCCCCTCGCGATCGCGAGGGGCGGAGTTGCGGTTGGAATCGAAAACGGTTTCAAATTCGGAGTCGAGATGGGGCCGAGGATGCCGACGTGGACGTCCTCTAGGCTTCCGTCAGTCCGATCGGGCAGGACACACCCGTGCCGCCGAGGCCGCAATATCCATTCGGATTCTTGGCGAGATACTGCTGGTGATAGTCCTCAGCGAAATAGTATTCGGGCGCGGCTTGAATCTCCGTCGTGATCGCTCCATAGCCCGCGGAATCCAGCATTTCTTGAAAAGCTTCACGTGAGCGGTGCACAAGGTCCTTCTGTTCGTCGTCGTAGTAGTAGAGGCCCGAGCGATACTGGGTGCCGGTGTCGTTGCCCTGGCGCATGCCCTGGGTCGGGTTGTGGCTCTCCCAGAACACCCGAAGCATCTCCTCGTAGCTCGTCACACCCGGGTCGAAGATCGCGCGAACGGCCTCGGTGTGACCGGTCCGACCGGAACAGACTTCCTCGTAGGTGGGGTTCTGCGTGTGGCCCGCGACGTAACCGACGGACGTACTGATCACACCGGGCGCCTGCCAGAACTTACGCTCCGCCCCCCAGAAGCAGCCCATGGCCACCATGATTCGCTCGTAGCCCTCGAAAGGGCCGTCGAGTGGCTCCCCGCTGATCACGTGCGCGCCGGCGATCGGCATTCGCTCGGAGCGCCCCGGCAGCGCTTCGCTCGCGCTCGGAATCTCCATCTTCGTCCCGAAGAGTCCCATGTCGACGACCTCCATGTCCGATTTCGGCGGGCTTTAGAATAGCCTTCTCTTAGAGGGGTGGGCGACCCGATTCGGACCCTCCGTCCGTCAGGCGACCCGTGATACGCTTGCTTCGAGAATTCATCCGCCCCGTCCCCACGAAGAGGAGAGCGCAGGACCTTGCAGATCGCGACCTGGAACATCAACGGCCTCCGCGCCCGCATGGACTTCATCAAGCTCTTTCTCGAAGAGCGCGAGCCGGACGTCATCGGCCTCCAGGAACTCAAGATGGAGGACGGAAAATTTCCCCACGAGCCATTCGAAGCGCTCGGGTACGAGGCCGTCACCCACGGTCAGAAGAGCTGGAACGGGGTCGCGATCCTCTCGCGCTTGCCGATCGAGTTGATCGAGGCGGGGCTGCCGGGGCAGGAGGATTTCGGGTCGCGTCTGATTCGCGCGCGGGTTGGCGAAGGAGAATTCGCCCTCGACTTCACGACCCTCTACTGCCCGAATGGCAAGAGCACGGATCACGACGATTTTCCACGCAAGCTCGCCTGGTTCGATTCACTGCGGAAGTGGGCGGGGGGCTTCGTACGGTCGGACACGAGCGCGGTCTTGTGTGGCGACTTCAATATCGTCCCGACCGGACTCGACAGCTGGAATGAAGACGACTTCGGGGGTTTCATCTTCCACACGGACGAAGAGCGCGCGCGCATGGCAGCGCTGATCGACGTCGGCCTCTCCGACCTCTACCGCGAACGCGAACCCGATACCCAGGCCTTCAGCTGGTGGGATTACCGAGGAGGTTCGTTCCACCGCAAGCGCGGGTTGCGCATCGATTTCCTGCTGGGAAGCAAGGCCGTCGTCGAACGGCTGCGTTCAGTCGAGATCGATCGGGACTTCCGAAAGAAGAAAGAGGGTATGACCGCCTCGGATCATGCACCCGTGATCGCGCATCTCGACGCCGGATAACGTCTGTCCGGTCGACTGGAATTCCCCTGCGCCCGCGCTGGAATCGCGAGAATCAGGAACCGCCCTTTCGGCGCGAGACGAGTTCGTCTCGGATATCTCGCTTCAGGATCTTGCCCGCCGCGTTGCGGGGAAGTGCCGTTTCCGCCACCTCGACGACGGTCGGAACCTTGAACTTCGCGAGCTTCTCGGCGACGTGCACGAGCAGCGCGTCCACGTCGATCGTGCGGCCGTGCTTGGCCAGGACCGCACATGCCACTTCTTCTCCGAGTCGGTCATGAGGCATCCCAAACACCGCGGCCTCGTGAACGTCTTCGAACTCGTAGAGGATCGCCTCGACTTCGGCACAGTAGATATTCTCCCCCGCCCGAAGAACCATGTCCTTCGCACGGTCCTCGACGAAGACGAAGCCCTCGTCGTCGATGCGACCGATATCACCGCTGCGGAGCCACCCGTCGACCAACGTCTCCGCCGTCGCCTCCGGCTTGTTCCAGTAGCCGCGAATCAGGGTCGGCCCGCGGAAGCAGATCTCGCCGACCTCCCCCGGCCCGAGCGGATTCATCTCATCGTCGAAACATCTGATCTCGAGGATCGGGACGGCACGCCCGGAACTGCGTGGTTTGCGGACATAGTCGTCCCCGGCATTCTGCGGACCGTAGGCGTTCGTCTCGGTCATGCCGTAGCCCAGACCAGGACGGGCCCGCGCAAAACTCTTGTCTACCCGGGATACCATCTCGGGGGGTGCGGGTGCGCCCCCACCGCCCACCGAGGCCAGACTCGACGTGTCTCGAACTTCGAAATCCGGCGACTCCAGCAAGTCGATCGTCATCGTCGGCACACCCACGAATTGCGTCACGCGCTCCCGCTCGATCAGCTCCAGCGCACGCTCCGGCGTCCACTTGTACATGATGACGAGCTTGATCCCGCTCAAGAAGCACGAGAGCATCACCGGCACGAGCCCTGTCACGTGAAAGAGCGGAACCGCGAGAATGAAACAAGGCTCGAAGGGGCTCGGATCTCTCGCGGGTTGAGTCATCGCCCCGACGAGGGCTCGGCAGGCGAACGCGCGTTGCGCGGTGAGCACCGCCGAATGGGTCGAAACCGCACCCTTCGGAAATCCGGTCGTCCCCGACGTGTACAGAATCGTCGCATCGTCCTCGAGTCCGACCTCGACCTCGGGCATCACCGCCCCGGCGCGCAACACGTCCTGGATCCGATCGACGTCCGCAGGCGCGTCGCCCTCGTGTCGAACGACCAACGCCTTCACACCAAAGCGTTCCAGGAAGGGCTGGGCTACGCGAATGCGTTCGATGTCCCCGATCAAGAGCTTTGCGCCACTATCCTCGAGGCCGTAGGCCATTTCGTCGGCCTTCCACCAGGCGTTCATGCAGACGGCGATCCCGCCAACCGACGCGATCGCGGCAAAGGACGCGATCCACTCCGGGTAGTTGCGCATCGCGATCGCGACACGGTCGCCGCGCTCCACCCCATAGCGGTTAACCAGCGCGTCGGCGATCTCGTCAACGCGACCCATCACGTCGGAGAAGGTCCATGTCTCGTCTTCATAGACGAGAAACGTCTTGTCGGCATTCAGCCGCGCCACGGCAAAAGCATCGCGCAGAGACGGCGGGAGGTTCGCGAAGATCCTTCGCTTCTCGCCATCGACCCCTTCTTTCTCGATGATCTCGAACGGAGAACCCGAAGCGCTCGTCAACGCGGCAACGGCTTCATCCCAACTCGGTACTTCGGACATCTCCGTCCCTCATGGCTGCGCGGCTCCGCGCGAAGTGGGTTCCGTGTCCCATCATGGCATCGGACAGCGCGATTGCGCCGGACTTTCGGTCAGGATCGAAGATCGCACCGATGCAGTCCATTTTCGATCCGTCCTGCCCTGGACGGATCGGATCAGTGGTTGCAGGACAAATGATTTGCGCGAACGAAACGGAAGCCGCCGACTCCGACGACACGCGTTAGGCACCAAATCCGAGCCAGGCACCAAGCACGATGGATCCGGTGGCGCTAACGGAACGAAGGGCCACGAGCGAAGAGCGCCTCGCATGCAGGGAGAGGTGCGCGGCGAAACGTCCGAGCAAACCGCTCACCAGGGCCATCGCGAGTGCGACACCCAGACCGAAGACCGCAAGGTAGACAAGACCGAGAAGAGGGGAGCGGGCCGCAGCGGGCAGGAGCGCGAGAATGGGCGCCGAGCCCGCCAAACCGTGAAGCGCGCCCACCATCGAAGCAGCGTGTTCATGCTGATGATGATCCGCCCGCGGATGAGAGCGCATGCCGCTGTGGAAATGCCAATGGGCGTGGGGCCGAAGGCCGTCATGCTCATGAAAATGGAGGTGGGCCCGCCGACGCGCGAGATCCAAGAAGACGTAGCAGCCAAGTCCGACCATGATCAGTCCGACCGCTCGTTCCGCGACGACGGAGACTTCCGCCGGAAGAGATCGGCCGAGCGCAATGAGCACCAACCCGACTCCGAGCACCACCACCCCGTGACCGAGAGACCAGAGAAGCCCCGCTCGAATTCCCCTGCGTCCGCTTCGCTCACCGGTCGCGAAGACCGAGAGCGCCATCACGTGATCCGCATCGAAGGCGTGCACCAACCCGAGCGTAAAGGCCACCAGGAGCCAGGCCCCTGCCTCCGCAATCAGCGAACCCGCCCCGTGGAACAGATCGAGATTCGCTGCGATTTCGCTGACCGCATCCACGATCGTCGGTCCTCCTGTCCCGGATCTGGCCGAGACGCCCGACGATAGCCCGAACGCGGCGAAACGCGTCCCGAGCCAGCAGCGGGCAGCACCCGGGGTGTCGACCGGATCCCGCAGAGCCGGAAGGCCTCGAATCCGACTCCCGAACTCCTCCGATTCTCCGGCCGCGAATGATTGACTGTCGCTCCGGAGCTATCCATCATGGGGGTTCATCTGGAACTCGATGCGCGACCCCAAGACGCGACCCGAAGAAGAGAAGGAGCACCCATGGGCGATCAATTGATCCGAGTCGACATGACGACGCAGACCACAACCGTCGAGGACTTTCCGGAAAAGTGGAAGATGCTGGGAGGGAGATCCCTGTCGGCACGCATCCTCGTCGAGGAGTGTGATGCGGCCTGTGATCCGCTCGGCCCGGACAATATTCTCGTGCTCGCTCCCGGCGTTCTCTCCGGTACCGCCGCCCCCACCTCCGGTCGCATGTCCGTCGGCGGCAAGAGTCCGCTCACCGGTGGCATCAAGGAAGCCAACGCCGGTGGAAACCCCGCGCAGGATATGATGAAGCTCGGCTATCGCGTGATCCTCGTGACCGGCCAGCCCGCAGATCGCGAAGCCCGATACGCGCTCGACGTCACCGGCGACGGCGTCGCACTCAAGGAAGTCCCGGACTGCAAGGGCATGTGGAACTACGCGCTGATCGAGCACCTCGCCACGACCTACTCGAAGACCGCTTCCTTCGTTTCGATCGGGCCGGCGGGTGAACGCATGATGCGAGGCGCTTCGGTTGCCTGCACGGATCAGGACACAGAACGTCGTACGGCGCGACACGCCGCCCGTGGTGGCCTCGGTGAGGTCATGGGATCCAAGGGTCTCAAATACGTCGCCGTCGACG
>JAPYTP010000200.1 GCA_029941885.1 Myxococcota bacterium | reverse complement strand
TTGCCCATGCGGCGGTAACACTGATCGATCAGCTCACCGAGTGCTTTCTTATCCATCACCTGATTGACGAAGCGGAACGGAATGTCCTTCGGAACAACTTCGCGGAGCAGGATTCGACCCGTCGTCGTCTCCGTCATCTCGCCTTCGATCAACACCTTGATCGACGCGTGAATATTGAGCACGCCGGCCTCAAAGGCCACGACGACTTCTTCGTCCGTCGCAAACTGCATGTTCTCTCCCTCGACGCCCGGTCGTTCGCGAGTCATGTAGTAGCAGCCCAGGACGATGTCCTGGCTCGGTCCGATGATTGGGCGCCCCGTAGCGGGACTGAGGATGTTGTTGGACGACATCATCAACACGCGTGCTTCGATCTGGGCTTCGACCGAGAGCGGCACGTGGACCGCCATCTGATCACCGTCAAAATCCGCGTTGAAGGCGGCGCAAACGAGCGGGTGAAGCTGAATCGCCTTGCCCTCGATCAGCATCGGCTCGAAGGCCTGCATTCCGAGTCGATGGAGCGTGGGAGCGCGATTGAGGAGGATCGGGTGTTCCTGGATCACCTCGGCCAGGATATCCCAGACCTCGGGCCGCTCCTGCTCGACCATCTTGCGTGCAGCCTTGATAGTCGTGACGAAGCCCTGGTGCTCGAGTTTCGAGTAGATGAAGGGCTTGAACAGCTCGAGGGCCATTCGATTCGGAAGACCACATTGATGAAGTCGAAGCTCCGGACCCACCACGATCACCGATCGACCGGAATAGTCCACGCGCTTGCCGAGCAGATTCTGTCGGAATCGACCCGACTTGCCTTTCAGCATGTCGGAGAGACTCTTCAGCGGTCGTTTGCTCGGACCCGTGATGACACGACCGCGCCGACCGTTGTCGAAGAGCGCATCCACCGCTTCCTGAAGCATTCGCTTCTCGTTGCGGATGATGACCTCGGGCGCATTCAGTTCCTGTAGGCGCTTCAGTCGATTATTCCGATTGATCACGCGGCGATAGAGATCATTGAGATCGCTCGTCGCGAAACGTCCACCGTCGAGGGGGACGAGGGGGCGCAGATCCGGCGGAATGACCGGCACGACCTCGAGAACCATGAATTCCGGGCGGTTGACTTCGGACTCGCGGAACGCGTCGAGTACCTTGAGGCGCTTGGCGATCTTCTTCCGCTTCGCCTCGCTCGTCGCCTCACGCATCTCCTCGCGAAGACGCGTGCACTCGCCCTCCACGTCGAGTTCCTGAAGCAATCGTCGTACGGACTCGGCGCCGATTCCGACTTCGAAGGCGTCTCGACTGTACTGCTCACGCAGTTCGACCAGGCGCTCGTCCGTTACGAGTTCACCCTTCTCGAGCTCCGTGTCCTTGGGATCGAGAACGACATGCGCCTCGAAGTACAGGACCTTCTCGAGATCGCGCAGGGTGATCTCGAGAATGTTGCCAATCCGCGACGGAAGCGACTTGAGAAACCAGATGTGAGCCACCGGCGAAGCCAGGGTGATATGACCCATGCGCTCGCGGCGAACCTTGCTCTGAATGACCTCGACGCCACATTTCTCGCAAACAACTCCTCGATGCTTCATGCGCTTGTACTTGCCGCAATTGCACTCGTAATCCTTCACCGGGCCGAAGATCTTGGCGCAGAAGAGGCCATCCCTCTCCGGCTTGAAGGTCCGATAGTTGATCGTCTCCGGCTTCTTGACTTCGCCGAATGACCACTCTCTAACCTTGTCCGGCGAGGCCAGGGAGATCCGAAGTGAATCAAAGGCCAACGGGTCCTTGGGCTTCTCGAAGAGGTTGTAAAGATCGCGCATTTGCATTGCCCCCTAACGGGTATCAGCGGTCGTGCCTTCGGATGGCCGGTCGCCTTGGTCTGGACTCGCACGCAGCTTTCCGCGACGCACGAGGGTGAAGAGAGCCCCCAAAAAACAGGACGGGGCTAGCATCCCTCTCCGGTCTACGTGTCTTCCCTCATCTCGATATCGAGTCCGAGCGCCTGTAGTTCCTTTACGAGGACGTTGAAGCTCTCCGGGAGTCCAGGCTCGAGTGTGTTCTCACCCTTGACGATCGACTCGTAGATCCTCGTTCGACCCTGCACGTCATCCGACTTCACGGTCAGAAACTCCTGGAGCGCGAAGGCAGAGCCATACGCTTCGAGCGCCCAGACCTCCATCTCGCCAAGCCGCTGACCACCAAATTGAGCCTTACCACCGAGCGGCTGCTGAGTGACGAGGCTGTACGGCCCGATGGACCGCGCATGCATCTTGTCATCGGCTAGATGGTGAAGCTTGAGCATGTAGAGTGTCCCAACTGTGACGTCCCGATCGAAGGCTTCGCCCGAGCGACCGTCGAAGAGAACCATCTGACCCGACGTGGGCAGCTCGGCCCGGGTCAGCTCGTCCTTTACGTCTTGCTCGCTGGCGCCATCGAAGACCGCGGTACCCATATGGATTCCGCGTCCGACGTTCGCTGCAAGCGACTTGACGGCCTCGTCGGATGCGCCGCCGATCTGCTCTGCGATCTCATCGTCGTTGTAGATCTCCGTCAGCTTCGCCCGAATCTCTTCGGTCGTCGCACTCTTCTCCATCATCCGCTCGATCTGCCGGCCGAGACCATGAGCGGCCCAGCCGAGATGCGTCTCGAGGATCTGCCCGATGTTCATACGAGATGGCACGCCCAGCGGATTCAGAACGATGTCGACGGGCGTTCCATCGGGCATATAGGGCATATCCTCTTCCGGAAGGATCCGGGAGATGACGCCCTTGTTGCCGTGACGGCCGGCCATCTTGTCACCCACCGAGAGCTTGCGCTTGATGGCGACGTAGACCTTGACCATCTTGAAGACGCCCGGTGGAAGCTCGTCGCCCTTCTTGAGACGGGCGATCTTCTCGTCGAACACAGCCTTGATGACCATCGCCTGCTCTTCCACGTGGTGGAAGACTCGATCGACATTCTCCTGGGCCTTGGCGTCCGTTACCTGGATCTCGCGCCAGCGCCGGTCGGGGATCTGCCTGATCACATCATCGGTGATCGTGTCCCCGCTATGGAGCCATTCGATTTCCTTGCGCTCGTCTGCGACTCGATTGGCAGTCTGTTTGCCAACGATCAGCTCGCGAACCCGATTGAAGGCGCTCTTCCGGATGATCCGGATCTCGTCTTCCTGATCCTTGCGAAGCCGTTCGATCTCGGCCTCTTCGAGGGCCTTCGCGCGCTCGTCCTTCTCGACGCCGCGGCGGGAGAAGACCTGCGCCCCGATGATCGTGCCGGTCACGCCCGGCGGCACGCGTAGCGACGTATCCCGTACGTCACCCGCCTTTTCACCGAATATCGCGCGAAGCAAACGCTCCTCAGGCGAGAGCTGGGTCTCGCCCTTCGGCGTGATCTTCCCGACCAGGATATCGTCCTGATGAACCTCGGCACCGATGCGAACGATTCCGGCTTCGTCGAGATCACGCAGCGCATCTTCGCCGACGTTCGGGATGTCCCGGGTGATGTCTTCCTTCCCCAGTTTCGTGTCTCGGGCGACGCACTCGAATTCCTCGATATGGATCGAGGTGAAGTAGTCATCCTTGACGACACGTTCGGAGATGAGAATCGAGTCCTCGAAGTTGTACCCACCCCAGGGCATGAAGGCGACGGTCACGTTCTGACCAAGTGCCATCTCGCCGCGATCCGTGGCCGGACCGTCCGCGATCACCTGCCCCGCCTTGACGCGGTCACCCGCCTTCACGATGGGACGCTGGTTGATGCAGGTATTCTGATTCGAGCGCTGGTATTTGATCAGGTTGATGATGTCGACATTGGAGCCCGCGCCATCGCCCTCGTCTGGCTTGAGCACGATCCGGCCGGCATCGACCGACTCGACGACGCCGTCGCGCTTGGCGACGACGGTCACGCCCGAGTCTCGTGCGACGACCGCTTCCATGCCCGTTCCGACGAGTGGCGCCCGAGTACGAAGCAACGGCACCGCCTGGCGCATCATGTTCGATCCCATGAGAGCGCGATTCGCATCATCGTTTTCGAGGAAGGGGATCAACGAAGCCGCGACCGAGACCAACTGGTTCGGCGAGACGTCCATCATGTCGACTTCTTCGGGCGGGATCATCTCGAACTCGCCCTGTTTGCGGACGGAGATGCGATCCTTCACGAACTTCCCATCATCGTCGAGGATGGCATTCGCCTGGGCGATGACCATGCGTTCCTCTTCGAGAGCCGAAAGGAACCTCACGTCCTTCGTTACCTGGGCATCTTCGACCTGCCGGTAGGGCGTCTCGATGAAGCCCATGTCGTTTACGCGAGCGAACGTGGAAAGAGACGCGATCAGGCCGATATTCGGGCCCTCCGGTGTCTCGATCGGACAGATCCGACCGTAATGGGTCGGATGCACGTCGCGAACCTCGAACCCCGCACGCTCTCGCGTGAGACCCCCCGGCCCAAGCGCCGAGAGTCGGCGCTTATGCGTCACTGACGAGAGCGGGTTGGTCTGGTCCATGAACTGCGAGAGCTGGCTCGAACCGAAGAACTCCTTGATGACAGCCGAGACCGGCTTGGAGTTGATCAGATCGTGGGGCATCAGCGTCTCGATCTCCTGGAGGCTCATGCGCTCCTTGATCGCTCGCTCCATGCGCACCAGTCCGATGCGGTACTGATTCTCGAGCAACTCTCCGACGACACGAACACGACGATTTCCGAGATGGTCGATGTCATCGATCTTCTTCGTCAGGTCCGTACCGTTCTTCAGGTCGACGAGGTACTTCACCGCATTCAGGATGTCTTCCTGCCGCAGCGTGGGCAGATCGCCCAGCGCGATCTCTTCGGACGAATTGGACACCCCCGTCGGGTAGTACTCGATCTGCTTGTTGCCATCGAAATCGAGTTTGTGGTTCAGCTTCAGCCGCCCGACCTTGGAGAGGTCATAGCGCTCAGCGTTGAAGAAGAGGTTGTTGAAGAGATTTGTCGCGGTGTCGAGCGTCGGCGGATCGCCCGGTCGCAGGCGTCTGTAGATCTCGATGATCGCTTCGTCCTGGGACAGGGTCTTGTCGGCGAGCAGCGTGTCACGCAACGCGGTGCCGGTCGTAATGGGATCGAGGAAGAGCAGCGGGAATTCGAGGATTCCGCGCGACTTCAGGTCATCGAGATGGGCTTCGGTGATCTCCTCGTTGCACTCGACGATGACTTCGCCCGTCTCCTCGTCGACGATGTCGATCGGCGCAACTCGTTTGACCGCGTCGATTCGGATCAAATCGTCCTGGCCAACCTGGATCCACTCGAGGTTCGCGGCGCGGATCTTTCGCGCAGCGGCCTTGGTGAACTTCTTGTCCTTGCGCACGAGGACATTGCCGTCGTCGTCCTTGACCTCGCGGGTGCAACGCTGACCGATCAGGTTCTCGGGTTCGCTCTTCTTGAAGATCTTCCGACCGTCGAGCTTGATCATTTCGCTCGGGTAGAAGTGCTGGAGCAGTTCCTCGGGCTGATAACCGAGGGCCTTCAAGAGGACGGTCACGTGGATCTTGCGACGCCGGTCGATCCGGGCGTGCACGATATCCTTGTGGTCGTATTCGATGTCGAGCCATGAACCCCGATAGGGGATCACGCGGCACGAGAATATCTTCTTGCCCGCAGCGCTCGCTGTCGTAGAGATCGACGTGTCGTAGAAGATCCCGGGAGAGCGGTGTAGCTGCGAAACGATCACGCGCTCGGTCCCGTTGATCACGAAGGTGCCGTTGTCGGTCATGATCGGGATTTCCCCGAAATAGACCTCCTGCTCCTTCACGTCGCGAATCGTCTGCGAACCATCGGCGTCATCCCAGGCGACGAGTCGAATCGTCACCTTGAACGGCGCGGCGTAGGTCATGCCTCGCTGGAGACACTCATGCACGTCGTATTTGGGCTGCTCGAGGGCGTAGCCAACGAATTCGAGAGAAGCCGTGTCGTTGAAATCGCGGATCGGGAAGACCGAATTGAATACGGCCTGCAGACCCACGCTCTCACGCTTCTCCATTTCGATACCGGTCTGGAGAAAGCGTTCGAACGAAAGCTTCTGGATCTCGAGTAGATTCGGGATATCGATGATCCGCGGGATACTCGAGAAGGATTTTCGGACTCTCGGGGCAAATTCGGAGAAATTGGTCTCAGGCACGAGTGTTCGTCACCCTCCTGTGTAGCTTCGACCCGCACGGACCACTCACCCGCGCGGGTTTCGATGCTTGACCTATCAGACACGACCGACTCATACGAGCCGAGCCGCACTCTCTGTCGATGGAAGCGCTGGACGGCGCGAGCGGTGCGCCATCCCTTCCATCTCTCCCTAACCTCCCGACTCCTCGGACTCGGATGAGTACCGAAAAGTCCGTCGGGGGGAGTCTCGATGCACGTCCAACCCCACACTGTGATCTCGAGATCGAGTGTGGGGCCGAACCGAAAACCATCGACGGGCTGCTTGGCCGACTACTTGACGTCGACCTGACCGCCAGCCTCTTCGATCTTCTTCTGAATCTCGTCGGCCTCGTCCTTCGGCACACCTTCCTTGATGGGCTTCGGAACGGCTTCCACCATCGCCTTGGCTTCCTTGAGGCCGAGGCCGGTGATCGCACGGATCTCCTTGATGACCTGAATCTTCTTGTCGCCGAACGAGATCAGGATGACATCGAAGTCGTCCTTCGCTTCGGCTGTTTCGCCGCCGACCGCCGGGCCTGCTGCCGCCGCAACCGCGACAGGAGCCGCCGCCGAGACGCCCCACTTCTCTTCGAGAAGCTTTGCGAGTTCGGCTGCTTCCATGACCGTGAGGCCGGACAGGGTGTCCACAATTTCGTTGAGATCCGCCATTTTCATTCTTCCTTGTTGTGGGCGGTGCAATCGGGTGTTTCGCACCCTCCCGCCCGGTCCTTGTTCTGACCGCCCCTAGACTGGGTGCGGTCGAAAGATTCAGAGTCGTCGCCTCTACCGAGTCGTCTCGGTAGAGGCGAAGGTCCGTTACTAGTCTTCGCCACCTTCCGATGAGCCCTGGGCGGCGACGACACGAGCCATCTGCGCCGCGGGCTCGTTGAGCAGGCGCGCGAGCTTACTCGCGGGCGCCTGCAAGAGGCCCACGATCTTTCCTCGGAGTTCGTCGAGCGATGGCAGAGTTGCCAGCGTCGCGATGCCGGGCAAGTCGAGCACTTCGCCTTCGAGCACGGCGCCGCGCAACTCGAAGGCCTCGTTCTCCTTGGCGTAATCGACGAGGGTTTTCGCCAGAGCCACCGGGTCGCCGAAGGACATCGCGATCGAGGTGGTTCCGGTGAAGTGCTCCTGCAACCGTTCTACCGGGCCACCCTCGGAGGCGAGTCGAAGCACCGAGTTCTTGGAGACCCGAAACTCGCTTTCGCTCGCTTCCGCGCTCCGAAGTCCGCCCCGAAGCGCTTCCATCTGCGCCACACCGAGGCCAGAATAATCCGCCACGAACACACTGGTTGCGCGATCGAACTTGCCCTTGAGTTCCGCGACCTGCTCTTCTTTTTGTTCTCGAGTCAGCATCTGATTGCCCTCAGTCCGTCTTCAACGGGGACGCTGGATCAACTTTGAATCCGGGTCCCATCGTCGACGACACTGCGATCTTCTTCATGTACGTGCCTTTGGTGGAGGCCGGCTTCGCCTTGATGATCACGTCGAGCAGCGCCGACGCATTCTCCCAGAGCTTGCCGGACTCGAAGGAGACCTTGCCGATTCCGCAATGCACGATGCCCGCCTTGTCGACCCGGTACTCCACTTTGCCGGCCTTCTGGTCGCGAACCGCATCGCCCACATTGGGAGTCACGGTTCCCAGCTTCGGGTTCGGCATCAGGCCTCTCGGACCGAGTACCCGACCGAGGCGGCCGACGACGCCCATCATGTCGGGTGTCGCGATCACGCGATCGAAGTCGAACCAACCCTCGTCCTGGATCTTCTTGGCCAGCTCATCGCCCCCCACGTGATCCGCGCCGGCGTCGAGTGCTTCCTTTTCCTTTTCGCCCTTGGCGAAGACCAGCACTCTAACGTCACGGCCAACGCCATTGGGCAACACGATTGCACCGCGCACCATCTGGTCTGCGTGCTTCGGGTCGACGCCGAGGTTGATCGCGATATCGACGGTCTCGTCGAACTTGGCGGCCGGCGCCGCCTTCAGCTTCTCCATCGCTTCTTCAAGGGAGTAGAGCTTCTCACGATCCAGCCCCTCTTCGGCCTTTCGGTAGCGCTTGCTTTGTTTTGGCATCGCGTCAGTCCTCCACTTCCAGGCCCATCGACTGGGCAGTGCCAGCGATGATCTTGAGTGCCTGTTCGGGGTCGAACGCGTTCAAGTCGTCCTTCTTCATCTCGACGATCTCGAGAAGCTGCGCCCTCGTGACCTTGCCAACCTTGTTGCGGTTCGGTTCACCGGAGCCCTTCTTGATCTTGGCCGCCTTCTTGAGCAGCACAGCCGCCGGAGGCGACTTGAGGATGAAGGTGAAGCTTCGATCCGCATAGATCGTGATCTCGGTCGGGATGATGAGCCCCGCCTTGTCCTGCGTCCTGGCGTTGTACGCCTTGCAGAACTCCATGATATTTACGCCGTGCTGACCGAGCGCCGGCCCCACGGGCGGCGCTGGATTCGCCTGCCCGGCCGGACACTGCAGTTTCACGACTGCCATGACCTTCTTTGCCACTGTCTTAAATTCTCCTGACCACTGGCGGTCCGCGGTCGATTTTCGATCGACCTCCCGCTCACCCTTGCCGGATGGTTTGCCAATCCCCGATCGAGCACCTCACTCGACCGGCTTACCTCGTCGCTCTCCTGAGCCCTCAGCCCGCGATGGAGCCCTCAGCCTGCGATGGAGCCCTCAGCATGAGATGGAGCCCTCAGCCCGATGTAGACCTCAGCCCCAAGAGCACTCATCC
>JAPYTP010000199.1 GCA_029941885.1 Myxococcota bacterium | reverse complement strand
TGTCGATGCCGTAGAACGCCGCCGCGCTGCCTCCGAGCATCGTCGCGATCTCCGCCTCTGGGATGCCGTGAAACGCGTCGACCATCATCTTTTGCGTGTTGGGCCAGGTGCCTTCCGGGTGCGGATAGTCGCTCCCCCACATCATGCATTCGAGGCCGACGCGGTGGCGCCGCTCGACCTCCTTGCGCTGGTAGAAGGTCCCGAGCCGGACGTTGCGATGGAAATACTCGCTTGGCTTCATGGACATATGGCTCTTGTAGTCGCCGAGCTTCGCCGTCACGTGCCAATCGACATATCGGTCGTCCAGGTGTTCGAGGTAGTTCTCGACCCAGGTCGTCGTCGCCTCGGCAACCACAACCTTGAGCTTCGGGTATCGCTCGAAGATCCCGCCCCAAATCAAGAAGGTGAGTGGCCTGACAACGGCCCAGACCGCCTCGCACACGTAGATCCCCATGCCGCCTAGCAGGTCTTGATGGCCGGGCTTGCGCGGCATCGGGCCGAAATATTCTTCGGAGGGCCCCGGGCCCGAGTGGAAGTGGATCACCACGTCGAGTTCCTGACAAACGGCCCAGAGCGCATCATATTTGGGATGGTGGTAGGGGTCGTGTGGACCCCAGAGAACGGGGATCATGATCGATCTCAATCCGTTCTCTCGTGCCCATCGGACCTCGCGAACCGCTTCATCCACATCCCAGGTCGCGGGAACGACGGCAACCCCGAGATGTCGGTCGGGCTCGGTCTGGGACAATTCAGCGATCCACCGGTTATGGGCACGCGCACCGGCCCACTGCGTCTCGTACTCCCCGCCCAGGGGACCCACCGACAGACCTGCGCCGAAGGGCGGTGCGTTGTCCTCGGTAATTCCGTCGGGAAAGATGACTTCCGATGCGATCCCATCTCGGTCCAGAACCTTCAAGCGCTGGGATGGGTCCCACGCGCCGGTGAGATCCTGCTCGATCCCCCGACGCCATCTTGCGTTGATTTCCTCGACCAGCATCACCTTGCGGTTCTCTTTTGCGTACTCGAGTTGGATCGCAATGTCCGCGTCGTATTGCTCACGGAACGGGGCATCGAGGTAGGGGCGATACTCCCCGGGCGGTAGCCCAGCGTGACAATCGCTCGATACGAAAAGCATGCGACTCATGGATTTCCTCCTCGCAGATCGAACTCCATCTGCGCTACGCCCCTCTCAGGAGCGGCCAATCTGGTCGAGCGTCGGACCGTGTTTCGCGGCCAGCGGCGTGAGCGAATCGAGGCCGAAGCCGTACACCTCCGCCGCGGTGAGACCGATCATCTTCGCGACCTCGTCGCGAGGTACATCCTCGAAGGCCTTTCCCAGACGCTCGATCGTATGCGGCCAGGATCCTTCGAGGTGCGGATAGTCGGAACCCCAGACGAGGCGCTCGACGCCCAGCGCGTGCCGCGCGTCCCACTCGCCCTCGTCCATATAGGACGCGCCCAGATAACATTGACGGTGGTAGTAGTCGCTGGGCTTCATCGGAAGCGACCTGCGTAGCTGGGCAAACATCGGAAGTTCGTAGCGCGAGTCCATCAAGGCGAGGGTGTCGAGGATCCATTCCGCCTTCTGCTCGGTCATGATCAGCCGAAGGTCCGGGTAGCGCTCGAAGGCGCCGGACCAGACCATGAACCAGAATGGGCGATGCGCCCAATAGATGATCTCGGAAAGGTAGATGCCCGTCGATCCCGGGTGTCCGCCGAAGTCCGGCGTCCAACCCGAATGAGTATGAACCGGCATTCCCAGATCGGCACACGTCGCCCACAGGCTTTCGTAACGCGGATCGTGATAGGCGGGGGGAAGATCTCCGATCCCGATCGCGCCGCCGGGTAACAGGATTCCACCGAAGACATCGTGGTCCCGCAGCCAGCGGACTTCTTTCACCGCGACATCGACGTCGTCCACGGTGATGAGCCCCACACCCGCCCGCTGGCCGGGTGCATCAGCACAGAAATCGGCGAGCCAGCGATTATACGCCCGCACGCCCGCCTGCCAGAGGGCCGGGTCCTGTGCGTATTGGTAGGTCGCGATCCCCACGTCGAAGGGCAGGTTGCCCGCCTCGCCGTCCGGGGTCGTCGCACCACCGGGAAAAATTACTTCCGCGACCACGCCATCCGCGTGCAATTCCCGAAGTCTTCGTTCCGAGTTCCAGATCCCTGCCATCGCTCCGTCCCCGACACCCACCGCGTCCCGGAACTCCTCCTGAACCTCTTCGTCGAAGAGCGGCTCGCCCAGGCGTCGCCGGTCGTTTCGCTCGGCGGTCCTCCGTCGCCAACGGTCGAACTCCTCGCGCCACTCCGGGTCCACGTAGTCGCGCACGTCGTCGAGCTTCGGGGCGGCGTGGCAATCCGCCGAAATCAGTACGTAGCGATCCTCGGCCGTGTCCATGGCTCCCGTGTCTCCCGTCGCGTCGGATGACGTCACTTCCCGCCCTCCCCCATTCCGCCCAGGACCAGCTCCCGCGCCTGAATCATGTATTCCGGTGCGCCACGTTCGAGCATCGAATCTGCCCGGGCACGGATGGTCGCGTCATTGTTCTCACTCTCGGGAATCAGCCAGAAGCGTTTCTCCCGGATCCCGCGCACGACGAAATCCGCGATCTCGCTTACAGGGGTCACCTCGAAATCAACGCCGGCATCGGACATATAGGCTTTCAATCCGTCCATCGATTGTGTTTCGCGCGGCTTCGACCAGGCCAGCTCCTCGGGTCGATTGCGCTCCGCCGTCCACAATCCCGTGTCGAGCGCCTTCGGTCCCGGGTAGAGAACGGATACACCCACTCGCTCTGTGACGGCCTCGAGCTGACCCCACAGGCACTCGCTGATCTGCGTGACGGAACTCTTCGAGGCGGCGTAGATCGGCAAGCCCCGCATCGGGGACAGGCCGCCGTTGCCCGAACTCGTGTTGACGATATGCCCCTCCTCGCCTTGTTCGAGCAGGAGCGGGACGAAGGATCGAATACCGTGAACGACTCCCATGATGTTCACCGAGAGGATCCACTCCCAATCGTTCAGGTCGTACTCCCACATGTAGCCACCGCCCGGTGCGCGTGCGACGCCGGCGTTGTTGCACACCACGTGGACCGCCCCGAACTCCCGCACCGCAGCCTCTCGCAGCGCATCGACGGACTCCTGGAATCGAACATCGCAAGCGACACCCCGGACTGCGTACCCATCCTGCTCGAGGGAGGCGACGGCCGATGCGAGCGAATCCTCCTCGACATCCGAGAGCACCACCTTCATCCCCTCCGATGCAAAGCGACTGGCCATCGCGAAACCGATGCCGCTCGCTGCGCCCGTCACCACCGCGACCCGTCCGGAGAGTTCTTTCATCTCGTCGACTCCGCTCAGCGATTCCAGGAAAAATGGTCGTATCGCTGGTGCACGAAGGGCGCGACCCATTCACCGGGCACGCGGTCGACGATCTCACCGACCTGCTCCGATTCGAATTCCACATAGTGCAGCCGCACGAGCCGACGAACCAGAATGTCCGCAATCGGATCGATCGGCGAGTCGCGCAGGATGACCTCCCCCTCCACACGCTCCCAACGGCTGATCCGGTACGTGCGCCGGCAGTGGACGAGGGCCGGGTCCTGGTCGAAGCCCTTGCCGTCGGGCGAGATCATGAATTTGAAATAGAAGTCGAGGGTCTCTCGCGGGGGCGGGACCGGCAGCGTCTCCACCACCGCCCCGCGCAATTCCGCGTAGGCGATTCCACCTCGGACGATCGTGGCAACGACATCATCGCCGGTCCGCTCGATCCTGCAGTCGGCGATCTTCTTGGGCTCGCCCCAGGTCTCACGGCCACCGATGACCGCAGCCTCGCTTCCCATCGGCATCGCGAGTCCATACTCCCCCTGGAAGTCGCCGTGGGCTGCACGCACCGTGATATTGCCGATCCCGAAGCCCGCGCCGCTCTCCATCTCGACCTGACCGATACTGAGGTGGACGATGGGATCCGTGCCTGGCGAGAGGGGCCGCGGCAGAACGGACTCGATGATCTCCGGATCGGTCTCGTAGTCCGCCCAGAGTGCTCTCGCTGTCGCCTTCACCGGCGCCGCACGATCACGGCTTCCCGGTTCTTCGACTCGCGCCGCATATCTCACGTTGGCCATTTCAAGTCCTCCTCATTGCGCCTTCCGGCTCTTGGATCTTTTTCGGTCAGCCGTGCTCGTCCCCCGCCTCGACCCCCTCGGTCAACAGCGCGATCATCGCGTCCCGCGCCGCCTGCAGATCCGTCGAACCGAATAGCACCGCCACGAGCGACGCGAGCAACTCAGGATGAGGCGGGCCGCGATGCAGCGACACCTCGATGCTATCGGAGAAAAAGGCGGTGAGGCGCTCCCGCGTCGAATGCCCACGCTCGTGGGCGGCGCTGATCCGGGCCGTTACTTCGGAGGTCGCGTCGATCCCCAGCTGGTGGACCACGTCTCGCTTGCTCGGAAAATGGTTGAAGAACGTCCGGACGGCGATGTCGGCCTGCTCGCAGATCACCTCGACCTTGGTCGCCTCGATGCCGTGCTCCACGAAGAGGCCGGCGGCGGAGGCCAGGATACGGCCCCGAATCTCGCGCTTGTTCCGCTCTGTCCGGCTCTCGGGTCTCACGGGCCAAAGGGTAAATTGACTGCAGTCGAATGCAAGGCTGCATCCACGTGCAGATCGTGGTTCAATGGGGGGGCCCAGGCGGGGCAGCCCGGGACCGAAACGGAGCGAACGGTTTCCGGCGAAGCGCCAGTCCCTTCCGAGACACGAAGCGTTCCCCAGATACAGAAGACCGAACAAGAAAGGAATAACGATGTCAGATTCCGAACCCCAGACCACGATGGATACAACCGAGGTCGACAAGTGGTTGGGTGTACCGCTCGGCGGTGGCCAATTCCACGACGATATCCATATCAACGACATCCGACGTTGGGCGCAGGGGATGCAGAACCCGA
Organism: Myxococcota bacterium; assembly: GCA_029941885.1. Classification (GTDB taxonomy): domain Bacteria; phylum Myxococcota_A; class UBA9160; order UBA9160; family UBA4427; genus UBA4427. The sequence goes on along the minus strand of JAPYTP010000199.1, from coordinate 3,943 downwards.
ATCCCCTGCACTTCGACAACGACTTTGCGGCGGAGAGCGTATTTGGAGAAATCGTCGCGCCTCAATCCTTCACGGTGAACTGCACCGTCGGCCACGGTGCGACACCGGCGATCCAGGGTCACATCGACGGAACACACATGCTATTCGGCGGCGACGAGTGGTGGTTCAATGGTCCCCGCGTCCGACCGGGGGATCGCGTGAAATCCGATCGAATGCTCTACGACTACGTCGTGAAGAAAACGAAATTCGCGGGCCCGACGATGTTCTCCCGCGGCGACACCACCTACATCAACCAGATCGGCGAGGTGATTGGCAAACAGCGATCGACCTCCATCCGCTACTTCGCGGAGGAAGCGGCGCGAATCGCGGGCGACTACGGTAATGCCCGAGAGGATCCCGTCTGGTCCGACGAGGCTCTCGAAAAGATCGAGAAGGAGAAGTTCGAGTATTACGGCACGTTCCACGACATGGGGCACGAAAAGCGGATGTTGGTCAAGGTCGGGGAGACATTGCCGACCTGCCCGATCGGTCCGCACACCGTCGCTAGCTTCACCACCGAATGGCGCTCCTACACGATGACCGTCTGGGGAGCGACCTACGATGAAGGCCTCTCCTCGACCCTGGAGGCCGGTTGGATCCCCGAGATGTCGCGTGACCTCGAAGGACAGAAGATCGATCCGGCCGAGGGCGACGGCCTCTATCGAGGACCGTCACGAGGCCACGTCCAGCCTCGATACGCTCGCCTGATCGGAATGCCTCGGAGCTACGGCTACGGGGCGACAATGGGTGGCTGGATTCTCGACTATCTGGCGAACTGGGCCGGGGAGCACGGATTCGTGATCCACTCGAACATGGCGTACACGGGCCCGGCTCATACCGGCGACGCCACCTACTTGAACGGCGAGGTCACTGGAATCGACTACAACAACGCCGACGGCCCGATTGCGAATGTGGCCGTGCGCATGACGAATCAGGAAGGCGTTCTGTTGGCAAAGGGGGATGCACAGGTCCTGCTGCCGGGCAGCTAGCCCGCGGACCGTGATCATGACGGAAGTATCCGAGCCACCGATCGGGAGTGATCCGACCCGGCTGACGCTCGGGCGTTTTCTGATCGACGTGACGGATGCCTACGCCGAGCGAGAGGCCATCGTATTCGAAGGAGAGCGGCTCGACTACGCCGAGATCCGCCGAGAGAGCGTCGAGATCGCGCGCGCCCTCGTCGGGGCCGGAGTCGTCAAGGGCGCGCGCGTCGCGCTGCTCTTGCCGAACCGGCCCGAGTGGATCACGGCGGCTTTCGCCGTGGGCATGATCGGAGGCGTCAGCGTTCCGATCAGCACCCTCGCGACTCCCGCCGAGCGAGAGCAGGTGCTGCGACACAGTGATGCTGCCTTCCTGCTGGTCCAACCGTCGCTTCTCTCACGGAACTACCTCGAAGAGCTCACCGATCGGCACCCCGAGATTGCGGCGAGCGCGCCGGGCCGCATCCGCTGCCCGGCGCTACCGCAGCTGCGCAAGGTCTTCGCACTGAACGGGCCGGGGAGGGGCGCGATCCAGAGCTTCGACGAACTGCGCGAACTCGGGCGCGACGTACCCGAGGAGCTGATCGATGAACTCGTGATGGAGGTCGAGCCCTCGGACGATGCGTTCGTGATCTATACGTCCGGCTCGACGGGTCTACCCAAGGGCGTCATCCATCGCCACCGTGCCGCGGTCACTCAATTCTGGCGCTTCGCGGAGCAATTCCGGCTCGATGGAGACGAACGCGTCTTCAGCGCCCAACCCTTCTTCTGGACCGCGGGAATCTCGATGACACTCGGATGTACCTTCGCGTCTGGAGGCACGCTCCTGCTGCAACAGGTATTCGAGCCCGGTGAAGCGCTCGATCTGATCGAGTCCGAGCGCGCGACCGTCGCTTTCGTCTGGGCCCATCAATCCCATGCCCTCGCCGAGCATCCCACCGCGAAAGGCCGGAACCTGACTAGCCTGCGCAAGGTGAGCTCCGAGAGTCCGCTCGGCAAGCTCGCGGGCGTCGACGGAAAGGATTGGAGCCCGGGGGCGTCCTTCGGGCTGACGGAGACTTTCACGATCTGCTCCTCGATTCCATCGGATTCTGATCCAACGCTGCGCGGCAGCACCCACGGTCGACCCCTTCCCGGCATGGAGATCCGCATCGTCGACCCGGACACGGGCGCGACCCTACCCGACGGAGAGCCCGGCGAGATCGAAGTCCGGGGCGTCACGTTGATGCGGGGCTATCACAAGATCGATGTCGAGGACGTGCTCGGTCCCGAAGGCTTTTTCGCCACGAGCGACGGCGGGAATCTCGACGCTAAGGGCTATCTGCACTGGACCGGCCGACTCGGTGACCTGATCAAGACCGGCGGGGCCAACGTCTCCCCCGCGGAGATCGAACGCCTGCTCGACCCTCGTGCCGATCTCCACACCGCCCGTGCCGTCGGGGTGCCCCACCCGACGTTAGGCGAGATCGTCGTCGTCTGCGCCGTGCCCGCACCCGATGCCGATCCCAGCGAGGCCGAATTGCGCGCGTTTCTCAAGGATCACCTCTCCGCCTACAAATTGCCGCGCCGGACGCTCTTCTTGACGGAAGCCGAGCTCGACCTCACGGCCAACAACAAGATCCGACTCGAACCCCTTCGCGAAGCCGCTCTCCGAAGGCTCCAGGCGGAAGAGGCCGAGATCGCAGGACACCGCTACCGCGCAGACGCCGAGGGCAGCGAACGCACATGACTTCGCAGACGGGCGACGTCCCGGATCACCCCGCCTCGCCCGGCTATTCGAACTACGTGCTGGGCGCGCTCTTCGTCGTCTACATCTTCAATTTCGTCGACCGCCAGATCCTCGCCATCCTAATGGAGCCCATCAAGCAGGACCTCGGCGTCTCCGACACGATGATGGGTCTTCTGACGGGGCCGGTCTTCGTCCTTTCCTACCTGCTCGCCGGGCTGCCAATGGCGCGCTGGGCCGACCGACATTCGCGTGTGTGGTTGATCACGGTGGGAATGGTGGTGTGGAGCTCGATGACCGTGGCCTCGGGCATGGCACGCAGCTTCACCCAACTGGCACTCGCGCGCCTCGGAGTCGGTCTCGGTGAAGCCTCCTTCACTCCCGCCGCACACTCTCTGATCTCGGACTATTTTCCGCCGGAGCGTCGGGCGACCGCCCTCGCCATCTTCGCGGCTGGGGCCGCCCTGGGATCGATGGCGGGCTACCTCGGAGGAGGCTACATCGGCCAGTATATCGGCTGGCACGAGGCGTTCCTCTACGTCGGGGCGCCGGGAATCCTGGCCGCCGTCATCTTTCGTCTATCGGTCCGCGACCCGATCCGAGGCGCCTTCGACGGAAATTCGGGCTCCGCCGACCAACCGATCGGCGAGGTCCTCCGCTACCTGATCTCCCGCCGCTCTTACGTGTTCATCGTGGCCTCGGCGATGCTCCACGGCTTTTCGAGCTACGGATCGAGCTATTGGATCCCGACATTCCTGATTCGGGTGCATGGTCTCTCACTCTCCGAGGTCGGCATCATCCTGGGCGCGATCATCGGTGTGGCCGGCTTCATCGGTCAGATCATCGGCGGTCGGATCTCCGATGCGCTGGGTCGCCGCGACCCGCGCTGGTACATGTGGACACCCGCCATCAGTTCGATCGTCGCCCTGCCCTTCCTGGTGGCCTTCCTCCTGGCCCCGAATCTCTATTGGGCGATCGGTTGTTATATGTTGGGCGGATGGGCCGTGAACATGTGGACGGGCCCGACCTACGCGATGGCCCAGGGAGTCGCCAAGCCTCACATGCGCTCGATGGCCGCGGCCATCGTGATCTTCATGCTCAGCCTGGTGGGCGCCGGGCTCGGACCCCTGATCGTCGGCATGCTCAACGATTGGATGGAACCCCGATTCGGTGCCGAAGCCGTTCGCTATTCGCTGCT
>JAPYTP010000198.1 GCA_029941885.1 Myxococcota bacterium | reverse complement strand
ATGGAACCCGTTCCCGGCTTCGACCGGGAGCTCGGGGTCCCCAGCGCGACGGCGACTAGGGCACCCCCATGCCCTTGATCACTTCTGGTCTCGAGCGGTAGTCGATCAGGAAATCGCCCTTGCTTCTCCCATCATCGAAACTGCTGCCCGCGAGGAGAAATCTCGTCTTCGCCCTTGCTCGCTCATTCGAAAAGGCCTCGTATTCGATTCGATAGATCGCGGAATAGAGAATCGAACGGCCCGTTCCGTGATGACAATGAATCAGGACCGGGTAGGAGGCGCCGTCATCCATCACCTCGAAGAATGCCCTCAGGTTTTCCGGGGTCGGGATCTGGTCGGACGGGATATTGACGTGTCGGACACCCGCCAGCGCGTCGATCGCCTCTCGCTCTCGATCAATGTCGTCCTGGCTACCCGGATTCGAGGGGTCGTGCAGGCGGGGATGTCTGAGATCGATGACCGTCTTGATCTCGTATCGATCGACGTATCGGACGATCTCCTTCGGAGGCATCCTCCCGGACTGATACACCCTGCCCTCCGAGATGATGTCGAAGCGGTGATCGATTCGGACCGTCACGATGTGGTAGAGCCCCAAGACGATGACGAATACTGCCAGGACTTTCGCCGCAGTTTTCATCGCGAATCAATCCGTCCGTTCCTGCTCGCGCGGCGCGTCAGGGGTGTTCGAGTCCGGGCGTAGCGAGCGCGCCGTCGTGCTCGGTCCCATTGCAGAGCGAACCCGAGGGCTCCCCCTCCCGGGCATTGGCCGAAGACCGCCGTCACGGTCGCAGACTCAAAAACGACTCCGGCAGACGATCCACGACCCCCATCTCGACCAGCCTGCGCACGAGCAAATCCTTGTTGTCGTCCACGTACGCAAGCAGCCGAGAACTCGAAAGATCGGATCCGTAACGTCCCATTTCCGAGAGTACGACATCGCGCGGAGCACCCTCGACGAGCATTCGGTATGAGGCGACGACGCCCCCCGTTCTTCGAGCCCCAGCCGCGCAATGCACGAGAATCGCCTTGTCGTCTTTTCTGGCCCGTTCGATTTCGCGGATCGCCCGGGCATACATCTCGAGGTCCCCAGTTCCATCTCCCCGAAGCGGCATCCGGAAATACTGGATGCCGAGATCCGCCACGGCTCGCGCTTCCGCGGCCTGCTCTGCCTGCCACTTTTCCTCGGGCCCGTTCAGGTCGATCACGATCTCGATCTGATGATCGCGCAGGACTCCTTCGATGAGAGGCGCTGAAATCTGTCCACTCCTGTAGAGGTGGCCAGGAAGGACCTCGACGAAACGCTTGGGGACAAAGTCGTCCTTGAGGGCGTTGTTCCAGAACACCTGGCCGCCGATGACCAGCGCGATCGCCAGCAGACCGAACCCTGCATGCCGACGGGTCATTCGAAATCCGGACTGGGCCACCCATTCTCCTGCCGAGTAGTCGAGGCTCGAGATCCACGCTGCCTCGATCGATGCGGCCAACGTGGACGAAGGCCTCGGGTTTTCGCTAGAGCAGCTCGATCGCCTCCCGACATCGTGGGCGACTCACTGGGCGTGAAGAGCACGCATTCGTTCCGTGCACCGCCCCATCAGAGAGGTTCCACCGGCACGGACATGGCCGGTGCCTCCGTCCCGCCGTCGACCTGGAAGATCTTTCCCGTCACCCAGCCTGAGGCGGGCGAGGCCAGATAGAGTGCGCAGGCGGCGATGTCCTCCACCGTGCCCGGTCGACCCATCGGAGTGTTGGCCTCGAATTGCTCGCGCAAGGCGTCGTTGGTGAGTACGACATCGAGCGAGTCCGTCGCGATTCCACCGACACCGATGGCGTTGACGCGAACCTTGGGCGCAATCTCCGGGGCGAGATTGCGGGTCATCATGTTGAGCGCCGCCTTTCCGGCGGCGTAGGCCACGAAGGAGGTCTGAACCATATCCCCTGACCGCGACGAGATGTTGACGATCGCACCGCTCCCCGCGGTCTCGACCATGTGCGGGACACATAGTTTCGAAAGCAGGAAGGCCTGGGTCACGTTCATTCGAAGGGCCCGCTCGAAATAGCCTTCGGTGGTGTCGAGCGCCGCTCTCGGGCCGGTGCCACCGGCGTTGTTCACGAGTATGTCCAGGCGTCCGAATTCCAGAAGGGTCGCTTCGACGAGGTTCTCGATGTCCGCCGTCCGAGTCACGTCGGTCCGGACGGCGAGCGCACGACGTCCGCGGGCTTCGACCTGTTTCGCCGTGTCTTCGATGTCCTCCTGTGTGCGGGCAGCGCAGACGATATCCGCTCCGGCCTCGGCAAACGCGAGAGCGATCCCCCGGCCGATCCCTTTACCGGCACCGGTCACGATGGCAATCTTGTCGGTCAGTTTGAATCGGTCGAGAATCATCCCATGAGTCCTCCTTCGAATCGCGATCACACGGTAGCGCCACCCCAACAGCCCTCTGCGCCGGAGCGAGCGACTCGAATTCGCCGTGCCGAAAAACTCCCGAGCGTTCTGTCGAGGGGCCGGCCCCGCTGCGCAGCATCGGAGGTCCAGTTGCGAGGGCCACCGGCTGGAAACCCTCTTCGGAGCCGACGCGAATGGTCGAGGAGAGGCTCTTCGAATCGATTCGACGACCTCATCTCCCCGTCCCCGTGCACGCAATCAGCGTGTCCAACGCCACGATCTGGGTCGCACGAACTCGGCCAAAAATTGACGTACTCGGTCTATATCGTTCAAGCGATTGAATCACCGAAAGGTCCTCAAGTATTGGTTTTAAAAACGAATACTCACTTCGATATAATCTGAACAGATTCTTGTTTAACTTTATATATCCAATTAGTATACTTTCAGGCAATGACTGGTCAGCCCCTGCATGCACGCTTGCGTCGCAGCCCACCCGACGGGTCCGAGAAATACCGGGCAATCCTGGATACCGCCGAGGAGCTGTTCGGAATCCACGGCTTCAAGAAAGCGGGGGTCGATGAAATCGCCGCCCGTGCGGAGGTCTCGAAGCCGCTGATCTACCGATACTTCACCAGCAAGAAGCACCTCTTCGAGGTCGTCGTCGACCGCGTCATCAACGAGTGGTGCGAGGTGATCACGGCCGAAGGAGCGCGGATCACGCCCAGCCCCACACACAACCTCCGATTGGTCGTGCAGGCTTCGCTCGAGTTCGCGCGCAGCCGTGGCGTTCTTCGCGGTCTCCTGGCAAGCGAGAGTCAGCTGATGCTCGCGGGCTATAGCGACGTACTCGACCATGGAACGGCGACGCTCCGTCGGGTCGTCTTCCAGACACTCGAGCGCGGTGTCCAAACGGGCGAAGTACGCACGGATCTCGACCTGGGGCGCATGTCCGACGTCATCACCGAAGTCTGTGTCCGTTTTGGAGACCGACTGCTCTCGAGCGATTGCGTCGCCGACGAAACGGAGCTCCTCCACACCATCATCGAGACGTTGCTTCACGGCGTGATCGCGCAGCGCGAAACCCGCCTTCCCACATGAGCGACGAGTGATCCCCGTCGCCCGAATCCATTTCACCCCCAAGGAGAAAGCATGTCCGAGAAAGACATCCGAAACGAGAAGCGTCGCGTCATGCAACATCGTGTGAGCCCGGCCCCCGCCGCCTCGGATAGCAAGGGGACTCTTCGCTGGCTGCGCGACCGCGAACTCATCAAGAGTCTCTATCGGCGCTATGCCTTCGGCGTCGACTCGATCGACTTCGAACTCGTGCGCTCGGTCTTCCATCCGGACTGTCGCGTCATCGGCACGGCGGAGGAAGGCGATCTCGATGGCTACCTCACCGGAATCGAAGAAGCGCTTCACCAATGGGACGCGACGATGCACTTCGTCGGTAATCAATACATCGAGATCGATGGAGATCACGGCCACGTCGAGAGCTGGGTCGTGGGTTACCACATGGAAGCCGAGGACAGCCCGCTCGAACACCTGGTCCTGGGCCTCCGCTACCAGGACGATCTCGTCCGAGACGGCGAGGACTGGAAGATCATCCGTCGGGAAACCGCGAAGCAATGGCATACGGGCACCTTTCCGCGCCCCTTCGTGGGTCCTCCTCTATACCCACGATCGGGACGCGAGTCCCGCAGCTGAACCGCCGGAACTCACCGAAACTCGAATCCATGCGCACGTACCGTCAGGGAGCAAGACCATGAGCGCCGCCGCCCAAAGCAACGAAGAGCATCGCTCCACCCGCCCGGCGACCAAAATCGATCACGAGGTCGTGATCATAGGGTCGGGTTTCTCCGGACTCGGCGCCGCGGTCGCGTTGCACGAGATGGGAATCGATGACTTCGTGATCCTCGAGCGCGAGGGAGAACTCGGCGGAACCTGGGTGCAACACGACTATCCCGGACTCGAAGTCGACATGCCTTTCTTCATCTACTCGTACCCGTTCGAGATGAAGAGCGACTGGTCCCGCGTCTACCCGACCGGCCCGGAGATGAAGGCCTACACGCTCCATTGCGCAGACAAATACGATCTCCGCCAGCGAACGCGAACGGGTACGACGGTCGATCGGGCAGAATTCGATCCCTCTGACAGTCTCTGGCGCATCACGATCGCGGGCGGCGAGACGATCGTGTCGCGCTTCCTCGTGAGCGCCACCGGCCTGCTGGTGCAGCCGAGGATGCCCGATATCGAAGGCATCGACGATTTCGAGGGCAAGATCATCCACAGCGCTCGATGGGAGAACGACTACGACCTCACCGGAAAAAGAGTCGCGATGATCGGTACCGGAGCGACGGCGATCCAACTGATCCCGGCGATCGCGGATCGTGTCGAACAGCTCGACGTCTACCAGCGAACGGCGATCTGGCTGTTGCCTAAGCCCAACCCCAAACTCAGCCGCGCCATCCAGCGGGCCTTCGAGATCCTGCCCTTCCTGCAGGTGCTGACTCGCTGGCTCACCAATCTCGTCGTCGAGATCTCGATGGGAATGGGCATGATCCGCTACTCTCGATTCCCGTGGATCTTCGACTGGATCGAGAAAAAGGCCGTCGAGTATATTCGAGGGGAGATCGACGATCCGGAAATGGCGGAGAAACTGATCCCGAACTACAGCTTCTTCTGCAAGCGTCCCAGCTTCTCGAATTCTCTTTACGCGACCTTCAATCGTCCCGATGTCGAACTCGTTACGGATCCCATCGAGCGGATCACCAAGAGCGGCCTCGTGACGAAGGACGGCACGACCCGCGAGGTCGACGTCCTTGTCTGCGCCACCGGATACAACGTGTTCAATCGAACCTGCACCCCCGGCTACGAGCTAATCGGCAAGGACGGTGTCAATCTCGGTGAATTCTGGGAGGAGAACCGCTTCCAGGCCTACGAGGGCGCCACCGTGCCGGGCTTCCCGAATCTATTCTTGTTCATGGGCCCCTATTCCGCCGCCGGCGCCTCGTATTTCACCATGATCGACACCCAGAGCAAGCACATGACACGCTGCCTTCGGGAAGCCCGCAAGCGAGGGGCGAACTACGTAGAGGTGAAAGAACCGGCTCACGCAAGAGACTTCGAGAAGGTCAACCGCCGCCGCTCCGGGACGGTGCTCTTCGCGGGGCGTTGTAGCACCGCAAACAGCTACTACTTCGACGCGAACGGGGACACCCCCGGCATCCGGCCCGTCACGGGCTTCGAACATTGGCTCAATAGCCGGTTCTTCAGCCTGAAGAACTACCTGATCGAGAAGCGCGCCTCTGGAAACGGCTGAGGGGGCCGGATCCAGAATCCGCAGAGGGTCTCAGGAACGGCGCGCGGAATTTTTCGGAACGGGACGAGTGCTCGCGTGAATCGTCTCGACGCCGGAGAGGATCGCCGCGAAATCGTTGGACACGAAGTCCGCGTAGTGAACGATCGTCCCCTCCACCGTCCCCGGTAGGCCTTCCGAGGCGAAGGCGCTGTGGTGTCGAACCATCTCTGCCACTTCGAGCGGGACACCATGCAAGAGACACAGTTCCGCACCGACAGCACCGTGATCCTTCAGACTACGACCGTCTGAATAGCTGAAATCCTGCCCGTCCCAGCGATAGATCATCGGCTTGTCGACGTCGTGCAGAATCGCAGTCGCGAGCGTCACATCGGCATCCGCCGTGAGGCCATACTCCTCGGTCGCCACGCGCAGCAGATCCAAGGCGCGTTGGTTCACTTCGTTTATGTGTAGAATCAGCGGTCGCGACGGCATGTGAGGGGCCTGCGGCGAGTGGGCCAGGTCCTCGTAGGGAGATCGTTCGAGGGAGGTACCCCATGTGGCGAGCACAGCCTCGCGCAGGGCGGGACTCGCGATCTTGGCGACGGCAGGCATCGCCTCCGCAAGATCCGGGATCGATCGTATGGCCGAATTCGACATGGTTGCCCTCCGAGATCGCGCGTGAGTCCGACGGGGAACGGGTCGGAATCAGCGCTTGTCCGATCCAGTATCGCAAGATCTCCTGCCCTTGCTCGTGGCGGCCGCCACGCCCCCGAAGCGGATGGATCCGTATCTCGATCACCGACACGACACGAGGTTCGGCTACGCTTCGGACGAGCGAGCACGATGTGTATCTGCGCGGACCGGTCGACGATGGGGAGAGATGCTGCGATGGAGAGCCGAACTCGAGGATCGATCGAGATCGAGCCCATCCTCGAAGATTTTGGTGCGATCGTGCATGGCGTCGAGTTCAGCGATCCTGACTCCACGAAGATCCTGCAGGATGCCGTCCACGAACACGGCGTGATCTTCCTGCGCGATCAACGGCTGAGCGATGAACAACACATCGAGTCTGCTCGCCGCTTCGGAGACCTCGGTGTCTATCCGCTGCAGGCGGCCGCCGGCGCCTTCGAGCCCCTCGAATTCATCGAAGACGGACCCGAGGATCCCCCCAAGGCCGATGGCTGGCATACGGATGTCACGTGGATCGAGAGACCCCCCGTCATGGCGATCTTGTCGATGCTCGACGTCCCGGAACGGGGCGGAGACACGCTCTGGGTCGATACAGCCAAGGCCTGGGACACGCTGTCGCCCGTCATGCAGGAATTTACGCTGAGCCTCGAGGTCTTCCACGACATCAACGAAGGGAATCGGCAGATCTTCCTGCGAAAGTGGGGGCAGGAGATCATCGACCTGACGAAGCAGCGATACGGAATGGGAACGGCCCACCCGCTCGTACGGCTGCATCCGATCACCGGCCGACGAAGCCTCTTCGTCGCGGGTTATTTCATGCGACACATCGTTGGGATGACCGAAGCCGAGAGCGACGCGATGATCGCTTTCCTCATGTGCCATGCCACGGCGCCGGAGCGCGCCATCCGATGGCGGTGGAAGGAACACGACCTCGCGATGTGGGACGAACGTCGTACGATGCATCGCGCGCTAGGCGACCATTTCCCCCATCACCGAAGGGTTCGTCGTTGCACGGTACTCGGCGAAAGTCCGAGGTCGGCGAACACGGGCTGAGGCGAGTGTCGTTATCCGCCGTCTCGGTGAATGAGTCGCGTGAGCGTGTGCAGCAGCTTGAGTTCGCCCGAGTTCGGCCTCGAACGCCCAAAAAGACGCCGCAGCTTCATGATCGTCACCTCCCGCATCTGTCCGTCGAGAAAGCCGCGCGAATCGAGGGCACGCGTGAGATGGTCGTAGAAATATTCCATCTCGTTCTGGCTGCTCGGTAATTCTGCCGGGTCCACCTCTTCGGGAGTGATGGGCTCGCGAGCGGCGAGGAAGATTTCGTAGCAGATCAGCTGGACCGCCGACGCGAGGTTCAGAGAGGAAAATGCCTCGTTCGTGGGGATCAGGACCTGATGGCTGCATCGGTCGAGGTCGTGATTTTCGAGGCCCGTGCGTTCGGGACCGAAAACCAGCGCCGCCGGTTCCCCGGCAGCGGTTTCCTCGATGAGTTGCGCGCCGCATTGACGCGCGTCGAGCACCCGATGAGGAAAGGTTCGCGCGCGCGCCGAGCCACCGATCACGAGCCTGCAATCCCCGATTGCCTGGTCGAGATCGTCGACGACCAAGGCTCGCTGCAGGATGTCGATCGCTCCCATCGCGCGGCGCTCAGCGTCCTCCGAAGGAAACTGTCTAGGCCGAACCAGCACGAGGCGGCGGAGCGACATCGTCTTCATCGCACGCGCGACCGCTCCGATATTGCCCGGATGAGCGGGTTCGATGAGAACGATCCGAATGTCTTCGAAGGCCATCTAGATCTCGTGCCGGCGGGTTCGCAGACGAAGATAACGGGGAACTCGAGCGGCGCGAGCGGCGACTCGGTGGGTCAATCCGCCATCTTGATGAAGCGCTCGAAGTCCGGCCGATCGGCGGAGTGCTTGAAAGTATGGCTCCACGCGATCTCGCCGTCGCGAATCAGGAAGGCGCCGGGCATTCGAAAGCCATTTCCGTCGATCGACCCGAACTCGTGACCCTTTGCCGTCGCCCGGCGGTGCGCGGCAAAGACCCCCGGCGAGAACGCCTTGAGGATGCTCGTCCCCACCCCAAACGCCGAATACAACTCGGCGTCGGGGTCCGCAACGACTCGCGCCTGCGGCCAATAGCGTCGCACGAAAGCTCGGGCCTCGGTCGTTCCGGCCTCCGGCACGAAGAGTACGGCCGGATAGTCTTCCTACGATTCGCTGAGTTGGCGCAGGTCTGCGACGGTCTCCCGACAGAATATGCAGCCGAAGAACCGAAGGAAAATGAGGAGAGCGGGTCCCTCCGATAGTTGATCGCGAAACGAACCCGGGGCGAGATTCACCCTGATCACCGGGGATTCGAGCGTTTGACTCTCGATCTGCATGCTTGGACGTCACCACCAGCTCTGCGGGCGCGGAATCCAGAGCGTAGCAGGGCCGCGCGGCTGCCCCGCTCTCGCAACTCGCCCCCCGGTCGTGTGAGCCTCACGAAGCGTAAAGTAAAGGGGAAGTTGAATCTTGCGCACTATCCAACCCCCGCCTCTCCGAAGTAGATTCCAGGCGTTCGCCAACGAAGCCGGGTCATCGGAATCGCCGTACGCGAGCCGCGCCCCAGCTAGCGCTCCGCTGGAAGAGATTCGATCATGGAAACGCCACGCGAAAGCAATAGAGAAGTCGATCCGACAGAGAACCCGATAGACCGCTCTTCGACGGCATCCCGCAGACGTCTGCTTCTCGTGGTCGCATTTCTCGCCGGCC
>JAPYTP010000197.1 GCA_029941885.1 Myxococcota bacterium | reverse complement strand
ACGTGGGCGATCCCACTCAAGCGGACTTCGAGGCCCTCGGCGTCTGCGGCGTGCTCCTTCAATATCCCGCGACAGACGGCCGGATCTCCGATCCCCGTGAGATCATCGAGCGAGCCCACGCGGCAGGCGCGCTCGCCGTGGTGGCGGCGGATCTGATGGCGATGACGTTGTTGACTCCACCCGGCGAGTTCGGGGCGGACGTCGCGCTCGGAACCACCCAGCGATTCGGAGTCCCAATGGGCTTCGGCGGTCCCCACGCGGCCTATTTCGCGACCCTCGACAAGCACGCCCGGCGCCTACCCGGTCGATTGGTCGGGATCTCGCGCGACAGGGACGGTCGGCTCGCCTACCGCCTCGCGATCCAGACCCGTGAACAACATATCCGCCGGGAAAAGGCGACCAGCAATATCTGCACCGCCCAGGTCCTGCTCGCAATCCTCGCGAGCATGTACGCGGTCTATCACGGCCCGGAGGGCCTGCGACGCACCGCGACGCGGATCCGGCATCTAACGGGAGCGCTCAAACGGGGTCTGATCCGATTGGGCCAGGAGGTCGAAGACTTCGACTATTTCGACACGCTGCGGGTGCGACCGGTCGGCCTGACGGCGCAGGATGCCCTCCGCGCCGGGTGGGAGAGAGAACTGAACCTGCGCCTGCACTTCCAGCGGCGGGAACGGAGTTCGGAGCTGGCTCCCGATGGCACCCTCGGAATCGCACTCGACGAGACGACGACGCCGAACGATGTGCTCGACATCCTCGCCTGCTTTGCGGGTGATCGACCGCTCGACTTCACCTTCGAGGATCTCGCGGCTTGCGACGATGACGCTCTCCCCGAAGCGCTCGCTCGGAAGTCGACGTACCTCGAGCACCAGGTCTTCCACCGGCACCGTTCCGAGACGGAGATGCTCCGCTATATCCACCGACTCGAGTCAAAGGACTTGTCGCTGACGACTTCGATGATCCCCCTCGGATCGTGCACGATGAAACTGAACGCAACGGTCGAGATGGTGCCGGTGACCTGGCCCGAATTCAGCGATCTGCATCCATTCGCGCCGGTGGACCAGGCGGCAGGTTATTCGATGATATTCGAACAACTCGAGACCTGGCTCGGCCAGATCACGGGGCTTCCAGCCGTGTCGCTCCAACCCAATGCGGGGTCACAGGGCGAATACGCAGGATTGTTGTCCATCCGCCGCTACCACCGAGCGAGAGGAGAAGCCGAACGTGATATCTGCCTCATCCCCGTCTCGGCACATGGCACGAATGCAGCCAGTGCGGTGATCGCCGGTTTCCGATGCGTCGCGGTCAAATGTGACGAACGCGGAAATATCGACGTCGCCGACCTCCGCGAACGCGTAGACGAGTACCACGACCGTCTAGGCGCGCTGATGATCACCTACCCCTCGACCCACGGCGTCTTCGAAGAAGCCGTGCGTGAGATCTGCGGCACGATCCATGACGCGGGCGGCCAGGTCTACATGGACGGCGCGAACATGAACGCGCAGGTCGGTCTCACGTCGCCCTGCGAGATCGGCGCCGACGTCTGCCATCTCAATCTCCACAAGACCTTCTCGATTCCCCACGGCGGGGGCGGACCCGGAATGGGACCGATCTGCGCGGCCGAACATCTCCGCGATACCCTTCCGGGACATCCGGTCTTCGGCGACGGCGCCGTCTCGGCAGCGCCTTTCGGAAGTCCCTCGATCCTGCCGATCTCATGGGCCTATATCGCCCTCATGGGCGCCGAGGGACTCACCCGCGCGACCCAGATCGCCATCCTCAACGCCAACTACATGGCGCGCCGCCTCTCCGATCACTACGACATCCTCTACACCGGCCCCGGCGGCCGTGTCGCGCACGAGTTCATCATCGACTGCCGCCCCTTCGAACGATCCGCCGACGTGAGTGTCGAGGACATCGCCAAACGTCTCATCGACTACGGATTCCACGCGCCGACGATGTCGTTCCCGGTCGCCGGAACCCTCATGATCGAACCGACGGAGAGCGAGTCCAGAGAAGAACTCGACCGGTTGTGCGACGCGCTGATCTCGATTCGTGAGGAGATCCGGATCCTCGAACGCGAGGAAGCCCCGAACGGGGAGTCGCCGCTCAAGAATGCCCCCCACCCCGCCGAGGTGGTGTGCGCCGACGAATGGCCCTTTGCCTACACTCGCGAGCAGGCCGCCTATCCCGCTCCCTGGACCCGCCGACACAAGTTCTGGCCGCCGGTCGCGCGAATCGACAACGCCTGGGGAGATCGCAACCTCATGTGTACTTGTCCACCGCTCGAGGATCTCGTCGAGTAGCCCAGCCACTCCGTCGAATTAGGCCCTCCCACGCCGAAACGCCGCGTGGAGTCCGGGGGGCGAGAACCGTGCAAGCCTGCTGGGAGAACTGATCCATACACGGAGTGCTAGCGTTTCTCGCGTCACGCGAACGGGAGTGCTCGATACGTGGGCGATCCGGACTCGATTTCACAAATCCTCTGGTCGGCGGACCCGACGACCCAGAGAGCCATCTGCCTGGTACTCGCCGCTGCCCTCGTCGCTGGCGTTGCGATCTATGGACCGCTGATCGTTCGAAACGTCCGACTCCTCCTGCTGGAACGCCGGCTGCGCGAGCTGAGCCGGGAATCGGACGAGCCGGGCGTCCACTCGCGACACGACCCACTGCGCGAGGTAATCCTCGAGTCGCCGGTCCGCGAATCCTTCGAGGAATTCGAACGCCGCTGGAACACCTCACGGCTCAGCGAGAACCAGGGTCGCGCACCGATTCGGTTGATCGACGTATTCGATGACCGACCGCTGCTTCCCTTCGGCCCGCGGCGGAGCCTTCTCCCGGTCCTGCCCGGACTCTTCCTCGGCCTCGGCGTGTTCGCCGCCCTTCTGGGTCTCATTCAGAGTCTGGGCCCCGAGCTGACCTCGGCCGACCGCCAGACCGTGTCGATGGCGGTGCAGCTCGGCCTCGCGCTCCGCGTCACGGCTTGGGGATTCCTTTGCGCGATCGGTGCGTCACTGACCGGCCGCTTGATCGAGGGCAGTTTCAACTCCCGCAGCTCGGGACTCGACGGACTCGTCGAGCAGGCCTACGGATCGGTCTCTCCAGGTGAGCTCGCCGAGATCACCCGCCAGACCCAACAGCGAAGCCTCGATACCCTCGGCAAGGAGCTCACGCAGTTCGCGAACGAGCTCAACGAGCGGCTCGACCGCGGGCTGCAACGAATCGAGCAATCGACCGCACGATCCGCCAGCCTCGTCTCCCAGGAGCAACGGGCCGCGCTGCACACCGTCGTCCAGGAACTCTCCCTATCGGTCCGGCAGGGTGTCGAGCATCACTTGAGCGAGTTGCGCGGCGCGCTCCAGCGCGCCATCGAACACCAGTCGTCTGTCACCGGCGGGCTGGCCGAGACGTTCGAAAGAATGGTCGAGAACTCGCAGACGCAGGATCGGGTTGCCCGCACATTGGTCGAGGCCGCGAGTTCCGTCGAGGAGGCGGCACGCGTGATGCGCGGATCGGCGGGGGAGATGAATCCCGTCCTCGAGCATCTCGGAACGACGAGTCGTTCACTCGCAGAAACCGCCGAACGCATCGGAGACACCCAGCAGGTCATCGCGCGTACGGCCGAGGGGGTTCGCAGCTCCCTCGAGCACGCCGCTGAAGGGGTCGACGATCAGGGTCAATTCATCGAGCGCTCCCTCGGCGAGATACGGCGGGCGCTGGTCGGACTCGGAGACGGGCTCGGAGACCGTCTTCAACGATCACTGCGAGAAGTCGACGACGTGCTCGGATCTACCGTCGGTCAGCTACGCGACACGCTCGCGGAGAGCAACGAAACGATCGAACGTCTCGCCGGCCCGATTCGCGCTGCGGAGGGCTCGACGCGCGAAACCCACGTCGCCCTCGACCGGGTTCGAAGCGAGGTCGAGGCGCTGGGACAGTGGTTGAATCTGGCGGTAAAGCCACTTCGAACCGGTCTGGTCGACGTCGAGAGCAGGGCCGAAGACATGACCCGCGCGATGATCGAATTCACCAACCACACCCGCCAGATCGACAAGACGATGGAAGCCTTGCGGGAGGAGATCCACGACGAGAGTCGGCATCTGCAGGGGGCGGGCAGCGAACTCGGCCGTCGCCTCACACAAGCAAGCGACGCGATCGCGCTGCTCGAGAGCACGACATCCGATGTTGCGCGACGCTCACACCCGGATTCGAGTACGAGCCCACGTGAGAGAAGCTGGTCGCCGGCGCCCAGGGATCCCGAGCGTGAGAACACGCGTCCGTCGCGATCCGGGACCCCGAGCCCGTCTGTCTCGTCCCCCTCCCCGGAGTACGCCACTCCGCCGCAGGACGACGAGATGAGGTCCGCGGAACGAACACCCGCAAGCGATCCTTTCGAGGGCGTGAAAGCGAGCTCCGACTCAGGCAGAATCGATCCGGGGCGCTCCGGCTATCGGATGGGCAACCCGCGCGCCCGAGGCCCCGATCCCTACGATCGTCTGGAGGGCGGTGAACCGCCGCCATCCAACGTGCGTCATTTCCCGACTCGGGATCGGGAACTCGGAGACGATCTCAAGCTCTCGGGTCTGCTGGGGCCCAGTGGTGGAAACACCCGAGGGTCGGAAACCTCAAATGAGGACGAAGACGGCGATGCTCACAAGGGCCCTGCCCCCTCCCCCCCGTCGGACGAATCGGACTAGCCCATGGCCGCACGCTTCCACGGGCGCCGGGGACCGGGGCATCCCGGACTCGTCGATCCCGTCGCCGACACGGGTTTCGGCGAATGGTGGGCAGCCATCGCAGTGCTCGCCCTCGCTGCGATGAGCATCGTGTCACTGTCGGGGAGCCGAGACCCTGCCCCCGCTCCCGTACCGCGGGATCCGACACCCGAGCTGCTCGCTGCGATCTCCCCCGCCGAGCGATCTCTCGCTGCAGTGGAGGAATCTTTCGCCGAGCTTTGCCGGGAAGCCGTTCTGCTGGCCCTCGAACTCGAGCCGGACTGCGAAACCGGCGTCATCACGCTGTCCGATGAACTCTTCGAGGGCTTCGGAAGCGCAGCGCTGCTGCCGGAAGCCCAGGAAGACCTCGCAGCGGCGATGCAGATCTACCTCGATCGACTGCGGCAATTGCCCGCGCTGTGGGACACCCTCGAGGCGATCGAGATCCGCGGACACGCGGACCCTCGTGCGGTCCGGTCTCCCTACACGACCAATCTGGTGGGATCCCAACAGAGGCCCCTCGGTGTGTTGCTTTTCCTGGTCGGCCCCGGCGGGCTGCCGGAAAGCGACCGAATCGAGCTGGAGCGACTCGCAGTCGTGTCGGGCGTATCCTTCTCGAGACCCCCTGCGACCTGCCCCGAGACCACCCAGGAATGCTACGAGCAATGGCGTCGAGTCGAGATCCGCCCCGTGCTTTCCGAGTCACTCCGGCGTGGGGACTGGTCACGTACCCTCGAAGACGTGCGCGTCGCCACGGGACGCATCCAACAGGAACGCGAGGCGCAGAAACGTTGAGGGATGAAACGCCCCATGGCCCTGCGGTTTCCTTTGGTATGCTCTGCCAGCTTTCAACCACGGAGACACCCGATGGACCGCCCTAGCTCATTCGATCACCGCTTCCTCGCAATGGCACTCGCCTTTGCCTTCGTCGGACTCGCCGCTGCCTGCGATTCCGGAACCCAGGAACCCGACGCGCCCGCGGCGTCCAACGAATTCGGTGCCAACGAAGCGGCACCCCAGGCAGGAGATTCCTCCGCGGCCGCTCCGACCACGCGTCCGCGGGATGGCTCGATCGCGGCGGAACGCTTCGTCGCGGACCTTCCCGAAGGCATCACGGCCGAGATCCCGCACAATTTTCCGTCGAGTATTCCGATCTACCCCGGAGCGCAGCCCTCTCAGGGTGCCGGCGTGGAGCGCGATGGTTCACCGGTTTCGGGTGTCCAGCTCCTGTCGAACGACTCACCAGGAGAGATCTACGGATTCTACGAGGACGAGTTGAGGGCAAACGGCTGGGACATCACCGCCTCGACGAATGACCCGATGATGAGCACGATTTCCGCAACTCAAAACGGCTGCCAGGTCGGCCTCTTCATCAAGACTTCACCCCAGGGCGGCAGCGATATCTTCGTCATGAACGAGTGCTAGTCGTCGCTGTGGCTCGAGCTCATCGGTCGGGTTCGACATCGCTCGGGGTCAGGAATCGATCGACTCGGTAGAGTCGACCTTCTCCGGCCCGGAGCTCACCGACGAGGGTCACCGGCAGACCCTTCGGGACGCTCTCGAGGGTCTGCTCCGAGATGAGCAGTGTGTTCGTCTCTGCCTGCTTCTGGATATGTCCGGCGGTATCGAGCACTTCGCTGTAGGCGATCCCGGAACTCAGATCGACCAGAGACATGCCAGTGTGGCCTCCGAGCCGGAATCGGAAAACCTTCCCGAGCAGATTCTGATCGCGATTGAAGGCCTCGAGACGTTCGAGGATGGCACTTCCCGCGAGCAGCGCGTTACCCGCGCTCTCGAAGAAACACATCAGCTCGTCACCGTTGCTGTTCAGGACCTGTCCGTCCCATTCCTCGCAGATCCCGCCGACATACGCGCGAAAGCGCTCGAACGAGACGATGATGTGTTCCGCCCTTTCCCCCCCGCCCTTCATCAGGCGTGATTCGACGACGTCGACATCGAGAAAGCTCCCCATCACGTTGAATTCTTCGATCTCGCGATCGAGGTCGATCTTGTCCTCCATTCGCTGGGAGAGACCCGAGCCAGATTGCGATCCACGATCAGTCAGTTGCGCGAAATCGACGATATGGACCTCCAGCACGACGCGATCGGCCAGCTGAATCTCATCGCCGTCTCTCAACTCACAGCGGTCGAGGACGGGGAAACCGTTCACGAATGTCTGATTCGTTCCGCTTCGGTGGATGAGCTCGAGGTTGCGACCCGCGACCTCGATCTCGGCATGGAGGCGCGAGACGCCGCGTTCGATGATCTGAACGCTCATGTCCTCACCGCGACCGATCGTGGTCGTTCCCATGCCGATCGGGAAACGCGCCTCGCGAAGCTCATCCGCCCCGCGCACGACGGAGAGTGCGCCGAGCTCGACTTCGACGGGTCGCAATTCCGTGACCTCTTCGCTGAATTCAGCGGTCGAGGGCATCGCCTCGTAGCCTGTCGCCGTCGGTGCATCGGCGATCGAGGGCAACGTGACCTCGCCCTGCAAATCGGAGCTGGTGATCGTCGACTCGCGTGCGGCGACTTCCATGATCTCGGTCAGACCGCTGAGATTCATGCCTTTTCGGGCACGCACATCGATCGCGACACGACCCATCTCGATCCGGTCGCCGACCGAAAGTCGCGCACGCGAGATCTCGGCCCCGTTCACGATCGTGGGGTTTGCCGCCGTCTCGATATGTTCGATCGACGTGCCCGTCGCGTCGCGACGGATCCAGGCTTGTTTGCGAGAAATCGATCTGTCGTCGAGACGGACGACGTCGGTCTGCCCACTCGTCGGCTGGCCCCGGCCCACCAGAACCTCGTTCCCCTCCAGCGTGAACTGGCTGCCCGCATCCGCGCCGGCCACGACCAGCAGCTCCATCACAGGGCCGGTCGGTTCGCGGTCCTCCCGATTTCGCCAGGCGGTCAGCCAGGTCGACAACGCACTCTCCAGGCGGGCCGAACGGATCGTTCGGCCGATGCTCGAAGACCATAGGATTCCACAGGGCCCCGCGGAAGCAGACCCTCGCGTGGACGGACGGGATGACCCGCGGGGCCGAATGAGTCGCGCATCGTTCAGGCGGTGTCGATGCGCCCTATCGCAGCGACTTCAGCCCCTTGGCGATCAGGTCATAGACCAGGGTTGCGATCGGCAACTTCTTGCGGCGGGCGATGCGGGCGAGCTTCGAGAGCTCCGTGTCCGTCAGCATCACGGCGACGCGATTCTTCCGCGCATTGGGTGAGGGGCCGCCGCCGGAGCCCTTCGGTCGACCGGCGCCCGGCCGCGCGCCTCCCCAGCTGGCTTTCTTCTTCGCGGCCATGGCTTCCCCCGACTGCCGAGCGGATCGTGAATCGCCTCGCCCGATCGGCAGGGATTCGTGATCGGGCCCCGGGCAGCCGATCCTCCACCGGCGGATCGCTGTCGATGAGGGAATACAGCGATTCTCCGATCCGGGAATGCCCTGAAATCCTAGCCGAATGCCCCTAGTTGCCATCGTCCGGGCCGAGGCGTCGCTGAATTTTCAGGGCGCTCCGCCGGCGCTTTGCGTCGAGCCGACGCTTCTTCGCACCCCGGGAGGGGGTCGTCGGTCTGCGGGGAGGTGCCTGGTACAGAGCGGTTTCGACGAGCTCGTGGAGACGCTCGTAGGCTGCCTCGAGATTCCGCTGTCGACTCCGGTGTCGGTCGGAGTGAACGATCAGCACGCCGTCGCGCGACACTTTTGGTCGTAGTCGCGCCAATAGCCGGGTTCGAGCCTCCTCGCTGAGTCCCCCGGAGTCGCGGAGATTCCAGCGCAGCGAGACACGGGTGCTCGACGTGTTCACGTGCTGGCCCCCGGGACCGCTCGACCGGCTCGACAGCTCGACAATCTCCGCCGCTGGGATGCGATTGCCTCCCGCGAGCATCCGATCCGCCCGCCCCCTGTCGCTATTGCTTCTCATTGTCGGCTCCGGACTCCTCCGTCCTGACGGCCCCGACTCGATCACGACCGAGGCCGAGGCCGAGATCGAGATCGAGATCGAGATCGAAACCCACCTCGATTCAATCTTCGATACAAGCGAGTCCGTAGAGGACCCCCGGTAGTCCGACGGGCCCCGTTCCGGCTTCGTCGGACCAATCGCGATCGAGTTCACTCGCCGAGGCGGCACGCTCCTGGGCCTGGGCAGAGGGGTCGATCTGGCGCGCGATCTTCGCTGCGCCGTGCCCATCATCGTAGATCCGCTTCTCGATCCGGCTTTCGAGGGCAATGGCCAGGGCCAGCCTCGCATCCCACAAGGCACTCTGACCCTGGTCGCCACTCTTCCAGGTCGGCCCTGCGATTCCGGTGGCACAGATCCGGTCGGCGTCCGCCGGAGGCTCGATGAGCCAATCGGGATAGTCGGGACGCGGTAGGCCGCCAAGGGAAGCCTCGGGCCAACACGCGAGTGCATAGACCTGCCG
>JAPYTP010000196.1 GCA_029941885.1 Myxococcota bacterium | reverse complement strand
GCTCCTTCAACCCGATGATCTACGAACAGGCCTTCTTGCCAGTGCCGGTGCCCGCCCTCGGGCCTTGGGGCCTGACCGCGGTAGTGGGAGCGCTCGCCGCAATCGCGGTGATCGTTGGGAGCCGTCGGCGGGCTCGACCCCGGCCGACTCGAATTTGAATGATCGTAGGAAGTTCAAGCTGCGCCCGCGTTGGACCCTTCGCCCGTGATTCCGAGCGATTTGTCATTCGGTTACTTATCGGCGGAATTAAAAAGCCCCGTTAAAACCCCTATCCCCAGTCTCTCGCGAGAGCAAGAAGAGCTGCGGCAGGAGCGTTCCCGGCTTGGAAACTCGCTTGCCAAGCTGCGCCTCGGTGGTCAGGTCACCGAGGACAAACAGCTTCTGACCTTGTCCTTCGACTTCTAGTTAGTGCTGTATGCGATGAAGTCTGCGCAGCCCGTCTAACCCCTCAAAGTGGGGCGGCGGCACGCCAGTCTCATGGCTTTCGAAGCCGATAGCGGAAGTCGCAGTGGCTTGCTCCCTGCATGCACGTCTGGGGGCGAACCAAATCGAGTCCCCATTCATCCGCAGACGCAGAATCAACCTCGATTACATCGAGGGCTGGGGTAAGGAACTCGGTCTGGAACGATTTTGGCAAGCCGTTTGTGGTAGGTAATGCTGCCCGGCGATCTTCGCCCGGTCCGCCCATCTACTCGATCAGGTCGACTCGAAGTTGTGTCGAGTCGGATCGGCCGTGGTCGTCCACAGCCAATACCGTAAACTGGCCCGGCTCGGCGGTCCAATAGAAGGGATTCGGGCCCCTCGAATGACCGAGCAGCTTTCCGTCCAAGAACCAGTAGAGCTTCTTGACGTCGCCATCGCTGATGGCCGATAGGCCGATTTGTCGGGTGGCGTTGGAAGTGGTTCGGGCGTGATAGAGCAGCTCGCTATTGGGAGTGGTAATGCGCGGCGCAATTCCGAAGCTCGCCACACTTTGCAGCGCACAGTCGGGGGGATAAGGGGGAGGCGTTCCACGGGGTATGCCCGCCCGGGTGAACAAGTGCAGCAGATCCGATGGCCAGAACTCATAGACTTGGCTCCGGGTTGGGGGGCTGTGGCCGGGACACGCACGGAGGCCTGAAGCGATCTCGATTTCGATGCGGCGATGAATGTCGCAGCGGTCGATTGGGGATTGCCCAGGGATGAATCCAGTCGCCGTGCGATGGGGGCAATGCTCGCCGGGGAGTCGTCCCGAAACACTACACACGTCGACTTCTATCAGATTCAGCTGCCCCAGGGCGGTGGCATAGTGGTGTTCAAAAATATCGGCTCCATGTCGCAGGGTGTCGATCATCTCGAAGAAGAGGGGCGCAGCCGCTTGCCGACCCGTCAAGGCCGGGTCGCCGTGGCCATCGAAGTGTCCGACCCAGACCGCCAACGCGTACGGACCAAACAGGCCCACCGCCCAGGCATCCCGAAAGCCATGTGAAGTTCCGGTCTTCCAGGCCGCTTGTAGCTGGGGCTTCATGAAAGGTGCGCCGGTGGTATTGGATGGGCGTCGGTTCTTCTCGAGCATCTCGAGAGTCAGCACGCTGGCTTCCGGGCTCAGTAGGCGGGTGGCTGTCATTGTCGGTGTCATTGTCGGTGTCGTTGTAGGTGAGGCTGTGTTTGTGGTTGCTGTGGCATGGTGGGCAATACGAAGGGGGCGCAGCAATCCTCCATTTCCCAACATCGCATAAAGTTCGAGTAGTTCTTGCATCGTCAACTCGACGCCGCCCAGTACGCTGGCAAGGCCGTAGAAGTCGCGTTCCCTTAGCCTGGAGATTCGGGCTCGCTCGAGAAAATCATACAGCCCCTGCTTTCCCAGTTGTGCAGCCAAGCCCACTGCCGGCACATTGCGACTGTCCACAAGTGCGTCGACGGCGTGTATGGGCCCTCGAAAGTCCCCATCGAAATTTTCGGGATTGAATTCGCCAAAGCTCTGGGGCGCATCCGCCAGCATGGTTTGGGGATGAATCAGTCCGCGATCGATGGCCAGGGCATAGACAAAGGGCTTGAGGGCCGAGCCAGGCGAGCGCTTGGCCGAGGTACCGTCCACCTGCCCCTCGAGCTCGACGTTTCGAAAATCCGCCGATCCGATCCACGTCCGAACTTCCATCGAATCGTAGTCGAGCAACAACGCGCTGGCATTCTGCAGCCCCCGTTCCGCATTTCGTTTCACATAGGACTGAAGCAAGGCTTCGAGATCCGCCTGAAGATTGCCATCCAGGGTGCTAAAAATTCGATTGCGTCCACGATACGCGCCCAGAGCAGCTCGCGTGAAGTGCGGGGCTCGAAAGGGCAACTCACTTCGTTTGCGAAAGTCCATGGGAAGTCGCAACGCGGCCTGTTCGGCCTGGTCCAGGGTGTGTTTCCGGCTCCACCGCTCCAAGAGACGGTCCCGAGCCGCCCGCAGCTCGCCAAGAGGATGTTCGGGCGACCTGCGTGCGGGGCTCTGGGGAATCACAGCCAGGGCCAGAGCCTCTTCCAAAGAAATCGCGCTTGGCTCCTTGCCGAGATAGATCAGGCTGGCTGCGGCGATTCCCTCCACGTTGCCGCCAAAGGGCGCCAAGAGCAAATACGCCTCGAGCAGCTGGGTCTTGCTGTAGTGGCGCTCGAGCTGCAGGGCTCGGGCCACCTGTTCGAGCTTGCCAGCCAGCGATCGCGAGTGGATGTCGAAGTGGATGCGGGCCAGCTGCATGGTCAGTGTCGAGCCACCCACCCTTCGGCCCTCCAGCAGGAACGTTTGAATAGCAGCCCGCACCAGCGAAATCGGATTGACTCCAGGATGCAGCCAGAAGTATTGGTCCTCGTGAAAGAGAATGGCTTGAACCAGCTCGGGACTGACCGCTGCCAGACGGACGGGCAGCCGATAACGATCGTCACTGGCCAGGGTGAGCCGTAGAAGCGACCCGTCTCGATCAAAGACAGCCTGAGAAAGAGGATGTTTGCCCAGCAGATCGGGCCGCGGAATCAAAAACCAGACCAGAAGCGTTGCCAGAGCCAGGGCCAATCCCACTCTGCCAAGGCGACGCGTCATCTGGGCGGCCGTTCGACGCTGATTTGGCTTCCGACACCCAGGGCTTGCAGACGCCGATCGTACATGGATTCGGCGAAGGGCGGTGGCGTGGTGTAGTGGCCGGCGTTTGTCGCCTTGATTCGGTAGACAAACGTTTTGACACCATCGTCTATGGCACCAAAAATCAGGATGCGGTCCTCGCGAATATCCACATAGCTGACGCGCCAATCACTGCCAGCGATCTTGCCCCTGCGCAGGCCGTCCGAGCGAACCACCTCGAATCCACCGGGCAGGAGATCGACGACGGCCACGTTTTCATACCTCTGTCCTCGGTTTGCGCGGATCTTCAAATGCACTTCGACTTCTTCACCCAGGATCACCTGGCTGACGATTTCTCCGGCGCCGTTGCGGTATTCCCGCTGAACTTCAATGCCCTCGGCCACCACCTGGCTGGGGTGCTCGGTGTCGAATCCCTCCTGAAGAACTTGATAAAAAGCAATGCGATCCCCCTTGGCGGTGATTCGCAGGGCGCCGGCTTCACCACTGAATGCGGTGGTGACGAAGAGTCCAGCCTTCGACTCGAGGGATGCAAAATCGGGTTCATGTAAACTTTGCTCGAAATCAATCTGGAAATTGACATCCTCTGCCGTTGCTTTTGCGTAGGCCGACATGGCCAAGATCGTATAGGCCGAGGACACCGTGTTGTAGTCACCCAGGATGATGGGTTCGACCCAGCTTAGGAGTTGGTCGCCGTCGAGTTCGCTGATCCGATCCGGGAAGTCGTGTGCCAGCACCAGCAGAAGCTGGGAGTTCCGCATGAGAGGGTCATAGAACTGGTTGTAGTCGGATTCAACTTGGGCGTCGATCCGAACCCCGCGAATGAGCGAATGCGCCTCCCTTGATTCCTTGAGCAACGCGTAGCTGCCCGCCAGATAGGCGGCGGCAAGATCCTGGCGCCAGACCTTCTCGAAGCGGTCTTCCAAGCGTTTGCGCAAAGGCGTGATCCATTTGGATGTGACCTGGCCGCTACGGGTCAGGAGATAGATTGCTTGGGTCTGCAAGCGCAGCTCATGCAGGGTCTTGCGCTTTTCGTTGGCAAAGCCCTCGGCCCAGCCAAGGGCTTTGCCCAGCAGGTCGACGGGCACCGGGTAACCACTGTCGTTGGCTTCGATCAGGAAATGCAGGCCATAGAGGGTTTGGAACTCGGATACATCAGAGTTGGCAGCCCAGAACCCAAAGGCGCCATCTCGGTTCTGACGACTCTGCAGGACCTCGATTGTCTGCGCGATCCGCTCACGCGCTCCTTCGCTGATCTCTTTGGCCGAGGCCGGCGAAGACGGCTCGAATGCCCCGCTCAATTCAGGATGACTGAGCACAGCCAGCGCAGGCATGCCTCGACTCACGAGTTGCTCCGTACAGCCATAGGGATAGCTGTTCAGGTAACCAACCAGGCCTCGTGCCAGACCCACGGGAAGACTCGAAGCCGAGACTTCGAGCTTTCGGAACTCCGGATACAGCTTTCGCTCAATGGGGATCTCGATCTTGTCGTCGTTCAAGAATCCCGAGACGGTGGTGACCCGGAAGGGCAAGGAGGGACGCAGCGAGAGTTCGACATCGTATTTGCTGCTGTAGTTTTGGCTGTAGTTTTGACTGGAGTTTGCATTTTTTTCGCGGTAACTGGCCGTGAACCGGAGTGAGGCCGCCCCGAGTTTGTCGAGTGCCAGTAGCTCGAATCGCGCGGTCTTCTCGCGCCCTTCACTGATCGAGATCTCTTGGACGGCATCTCCCTGCAACTGCAAACCCTTCGGAACGTCGAGGGTAAGGCGGCAAAGCGCATCTTCACCGGAATCCTCGACATTGTTGGCGACCGTCACACTGATCTCGAAGCGATCTCCCGGAGCGACAAAGGTGGGTACACTGGGGGAAAGCACGAAGTGGCCCCGCACCTCGGACACGGTATTCGCCACGCCAATCGCATCGGCGGATACGGCGACTGCCATCACCCGAAGCGAACCGTTGAAGGAATCGGGGGGTATAAAGGCAATTGTCCTCGATTCGGGGCCTGCATCGAGAATGCCGGACCAGAACACCGCGGGTTTTTCAGTCTTGCGGCGAAAAGGATTGAGATTTCCCTGACGCATCTTCTGTTCCAAGCCGCCACCCATTCCCGACTGCGCCATGACGAGACTGAACTCGGGCAGGAGGAGGTCGAGGATCTGGAGAGTCTGGACCTCGAGGGCACGCTTCTGAAAGAAATAATCAAGAGGCTCGGGAGGGCTGTAATCGGCCACCTGCAAGATTCCCTCGTCGACAGCAAATACGACAATGCGGCTCTCCTGATCGGTGCTGTACTCGATTTCGAAGAGCTCACCCGGACGACCAAGCTCGGGTGCCGTTAGCTCGAGAGCAATGGTCTGCTTGGCGCGGCTCACCGAGAAGGGCACCGCCGCCGAGCTGAGGGGGCTCATAAAAATCTCGGCAGAATCCGCGGCACGCAAGAACGACACCACGACATAGCCATTGCCTTCGAGTTCAGCGGGGACCTGAATCCGTTGGACACTGGCCGTTGTATCCGTCTTGAACCAAGAGTACGTGTAGACCCGGTCCGCCTCGATCGTGATCAAGCCTGCACCGGTATAGGGCGCCTTGATTTCCAACTCGATCGTTTGCCCCGATTCGTAGTCGGTACGGTCGAGCTTGACCTGCAGTTCTGCGTTCTGCTCTAGATCGCGACTGATGTTGCCTGGCCCGACCACGTTGAACGGGACGCGATTGAGCTCGGTATCCCCCGCATCGCGGATCACCAGGGCATAGTGGCCCGGCGCAGCCGTCGGCAATGCGTAGACGAGTCCCTCGCTCGGAATCGTCAGGGGCTGCCTCGAGATCTGGATCTCCTTTTCCTTGCTCTCATAGCGGTAGGTTCCGTTGCTCTGACGGGTCAGGACCGAAACAACGCGAATCTCCAGCAACTGAGCTTCGAGATCGCTTGCCCCCACGTTCGAGCCCGACGCATCGATGGCCACCCATTCGACACTACGCGGCGTCTCCTGGTGGATGTAGTCGAGCTTGCCATCGGCCTTGTAGCCGATCAGCTTTTCGAGAGGCGAGACCAGAACCCGCGATTCGGCGGTAACCGAGCGCCCGCCACCGGCCTCGTAGCCTTCGGCTTCAAAGATCAGGGAGTAGGTGGAATTGGCAAATCGATCGAGGTCGAGCTCGAAGGTGACTTCGCCTGCGTCATCGGTTAGAAGATCGCCCACCTTTTCCTCGAGGCTGTTTTCAGCCCGTCGGGGATCGAAGAATTGATATTTTTCGTACCCGGGCAATCTGGGGAACGCCGGGACGAGTCGCAGGCGGCCGCTGATTCGCCGATCCGTCGCGGGTGTGCCATAGAGGTTGTGCAGGCTGACATGGGCTCGCAGGTCCTTTGGAGAGACCCAACCCGAACGACGCATCGGGTCCATGTGTGCGCGAATTCGCATGCGATCGGGCAGAAACTCCTCGACCCGAACGGAGGTTGAGCCCAAAATACGATCCACTCGACCCGCGATAATCAGGCGCGCTTGAATGAGGTATTTGCCAGTGGGCGAGTCGGGCTGGGTTGTGAAGTCGAAGGCATCGAATCCGTGTTTGGAGAGAGCCATCTTCTGACTGAATAGCTGGCGTCCGCGCGGATCCCTCACCGTGACTTGGATCGGCACATCTTCGGTATCCTTGGACCAGCGGGTCGAGCGCACCACGAGACCGGTGTGCACTGTGTCACCAGGACGATAGATGCCGCGATCCGAAAACAAGAAGGCCCGCAGCCGCTCGCCGGTTGCAGGGGTGGAGATGCCGCCAATGTCGAAGGCCGAGAAATTGAGGGCCCGGTCCCTTCGATCGTAAGGCAGGAACGACATGTCCGTGTCGTTGTTATTGTCATTGCCAACCTTGGTACGAACGATGTAGACGACCGGCTTTTTTTCGTTCTTGAGCTCCTTCAAGCTCGGGATCCTGGCATGGCCCCGCTCGTTGGTCTGGGTTTGAAATACGGCGACGCCGTTCTTTCCAAGCACTTCGATTTGTGCATCGCCGATGGGTTCTCCGCTTTTTAGCGACTGCACAAAGATGTCACGGCTCTGGTCATTGTTTTCCTTTACCAGAACCCCTAGATCCGTGATCAAGATGAGGCGCCGATCACGGGGGGAGACGGCCCGCTCATATTTCGCATCCCACTTTGCCACCTCGAGAATGAACAGCCCCTTTCTTTGCGACGAGCCCAGGAAGCTCGAATCTGAGAAGTCCAGAGAGCTGTACTGGGCTTGTTTGGCCGGCACGGCCTCGAGGTGGCGGACTTCGCGCACGAAGCTCGCCAGGTTCTCGTCCGCCAGCCTGGAGCTCACGAAATGAGGGCTCTTCAGCGAGCCCCGAGTCTGTGTGACGAGGTGATTGATCTGGCCCGGAAGAAGTGCGCCCACGGAAACTTGGAAGGAAGTGATCCCGCGCGCCAATACCGAGAGCTTGCGCTCACCCGAGAGGCTGAGAACCGAACCCTCGTGCATGATTTCCAGTTCGCTGGGGTAATTGGGAACGTGCAGAATTGAATCGAACTCCCGGGCGAGGACATAGCCGCCATAGGCGTTCAAGCCTCGTTCGATCCGAAGGTAAAGCAGCTCTTTCGGCTCGGCGTCGAAGCGGAAACTATGCACCGTGGCGAACTCTTGTTCGTTGGGAAGCGCTCGCAGTGCCAGCGGAGTGGAAAGGGAACGAACTTCCTTGCCAATCTCGGCGACATCGTGCCAGCGGTAATTCTCAACCGCCTTTCGTCCAAGGATCTCGGGGCGATGTTTGGGCAACACCATCACGTTCAACCCCTTCTTAACCTCCTCTTCGCTCACCCCCACACTTGTACGAATGATCAGAACCTGCTCGGGCTGGTTCTTTTCGTTTCGCACCAGCTTGAGCATGGCTTCTTCGATCTTGAAGTAGTTGAACATGCCCGGCACGGTGGCCGTCGCGACCTGTTCCGAAGCACGATTGCCACCTCGACTCGGGCGGACACCCTCCGTCACGGTCACGACCATCTGCGCGTCGTCGGGTGGTATAGGGATCACCTCCGAGTGGATATAGGCCTCACCATGAAAGTCGTCGTATTCGATGGTAAAGCGGTGGTCCTGTTCCTCTCCGCCTGGAAGAGCATCCTTGTCCCCAGTCAGCCGCATGGAGACCCGCTCCTCGAAGCTCTTCGGATCAACGGGATGCGAGAACCGGAGCGTGGCGACGACCTTCTTCTGGCTGGGATCCAGGGGATCTTGATAAAAGGAGATGTTGGCAACGGAAGCCTTGAAGGCAGCAGTCTCGAAACCGGGCGCATAGTCCTCCAGAAGGACATGGGGCGGGAAGAGTTCAGGCGCCAAGCGCACCACGAATTCCTGATCGATTGGCCAATTGGAACGCGGGTCGAAGCGCAGGTGCTGGTCGTCGAGCCATTTCCATTCGCCGGCGATTCTGGGCTCGAGGACGATCGCCTGCTTAAGGGTCTTGCCCACGTCCTCGAGGCGAGCCGCGGAACCATCGAATTCGAGAAGCAGTGGTGGGATCTCGGCATCTTCTTCGAGGGCCATCGGCGCCGGGGCAGTCAGCCTAATGCCGACACGCTCGGGCTGGGGCTGTGAATGGTGCCAGTAGAATCCTGCCCCAGCGACGGTGGCCAACAGGAAAACGGTGGCGACGGTGGCTCTAAACACCCGCGGCGATCGCCGGCGCCAAGCGGCTATTTGTCGGAAGGGAAAGGCGACGCCACGACCGATAACACGCAGATAGGGCGGCGGATCCCAACTCAGTCGACCAAATAGATTGAAAAGCAGTCCGCTGCTCTCGCCAGGCGCGCCACTTGGACTGGGCTCGTCGGGTTGGCCTCCGTCAGGCCCCTCTCCGGTTGTCGTCACTCTATACTCCCTATCCAGTCAGTTGTGCCCATTGTCGACACGGTCATCCAGAAAATCCGATTTCGAATAACCAGGGTACAGGTCTGAGAATAGGAATTATAAGGCCCATTCGCTGAAGATGTTCGTGTATCTGTACACGACGAACACAGTCACGCCGTACCCACGCAAGCCACTGCTCTAGCCTGACGATCCGCTCAGGGCTTCTCGCCTTTATTTACTCGTGTAGAAAACTCCACCGCCTGCCATTTCTTCGGTAGTAGCACCACTTATGCGTGGAGGTAGATTTTCATGCGGAAACTAGTGATCGTGTTTGGTTTGGTTCTGATGGCGAGCAGTGCGCAGGCGGCGACGCTCAATGTCGTCGGCGGG
>JAPYTP010000195.1 GCA_029941885.1 Myxococcota bacterium | reverse complement strand
CCTGCGCGGATGACCTTGCGTTCGAGACTGGCCGTAAATCCAGCGCCGAGCCCTGCGGCCCCCGAGACCATTTCCTCGACGGCACGGATTTGCAGCCCTACTGCGCGGTTCTGCATCCAGCACGAGCGCTCATCGACGCCGCGGCCCCTGGCCTCGACCAATGCCAGAGCGAGCTGCCGGTCGCGAAAATAGTAGGTTGCCCAGTGGATACGACCGCCACTCGGCACTGCAGCGATCGCCGCTGCGACTAAGTTGCGCAGGGCCCGCGGCTCGCGATCCGGCCCACCAAAACGCACGCTGGCGGCAGTGTCCGTCACGGTTGGCGATTCACTCGGGGTATGGGCGACATGCCCGGGAGCATAGATAGATAGTCGCATCGCTAGCTCAAACTCGGGTCGCTTGGGCGCCACAGTCCTTGTGCTAAATTTCGCGGCGTGTCCACACCCGAGTTCTACATCGGCAACCGACCGATCGGGCCAGATCATGCGCCCCTCGTGATCGCCGAAATCGGCATCAACCACGAAGGCTCCCTCGAGACCGCATTCGAGATGGTCGACGCGGCCGCCTCGGCTGGTGCCGAGATCATCAAACACCAGACCCATGTCGTCGAAGACGAGATGAGCCCAGCCGCGCGCGAAGTGATCCCCGGCAATGCCTCTGAGTCGATCTGGGACATCATGGAGCGCTGCGCCCTCGACGAGGCCGAAGAGCGCAAACTGCGCGACTACGTCGAATCCAAGGGCCTGATCTACTTGAGCACGCCATTTTCACGCGCTGCTGCCAACCGCCTGGCTTCGATGGACGTCGCGGCCTACAAAATCGGCTCAGGCGAGTGCAACAACTACCCCCTGCTCGACCACGTGGCTTCCTTCGGCAAACCGATCATCATGAGCACGGGGATGAACGACATCGCGGCGGTCCAGAAGGGCGTCGAGATTTTCCGGCGCCGCGCCGTCCCATTTGCGCTGCTGCACTGCACCAACGTCTACCCCACGCCGCCCGAGCTCGTGCGCCTCGGCGCGATGACGCAGCTGCAGGAGGTCTTCCCCGATGCGGTGGTCGGGCTCTCGGACCACACTTTGACCAGCTATCCGTGCCTGGGCGCAGTGGCGCTCGGGGCCTCGGTCCTCGAGCGGCACTTTACGGACCGCATGGATCGCCCTGGCCCCGACATCGAGGTCTCGATGGATCCGGCCGCCCTGCGCCAGTTGATAGAGGGAAGCCGCATCTTGTTTCAGGCACGCGGCGGGACCAAGGGCCCGGTGGCCGCCGAGCAACCCACCATCGATTTTGCCTATGCGACCGTGGTCTCGATCGAGCCTATCGCCAAGGGTGAAGTGCTCACGCGCAAGAATATCTGGGTCAAGCGTCCGGGGACGGGCGAGATCCAGGCGGAGCAGTTTGAAAGCCTGCTCGGGCGCCGCGTCAACGCGGCGATCCAGTCGGGGCAGCACCTTGCATTCAGCCAGCTCGAGGAATCAAATTGAGCGCGCCGCCCGACAGCACACCATCCCCCCCAGAACCGAAGCGCATTCTGTTTCTCACGGGCACCCGCGCCGACTTCGGCAAGCTGATGCTGCTGATGCGGGCCGTGCGGGCACATCCAGACTACCAGTGCGAGATCTTCGTCACGGGGATGCACACCCTCAAAGTGTACGGCAACACGGTGAACGAGATCTACAAGGCGGGCTTCAAGGACGAAGTGCACGTCTACATGAATCAGCACCTCGATGAGCCAATGGAAATGGTGCTCGCCAATACCATTCAGGGACTTTCCCGATACATCCACGAGCAATGCCCCGACCTGGTCGTGATACACGGGGACCGCGTCGAAGCCCTGGCGGGTGCGATCGCTGGCACTTTCTCCAATACCCTGGTTTGCCATATTGAAGGTGGGGAGCGTTCGGGGACCGTCGACGAGATCATTCGCCACGCGGTCTCCAAGCTCTCGCATCTGCATTTTGTCGCCAACGACGAGGCACGCACGCGGCTGTTGCAAATGGGTGAATGCGATGAGTCCATCACGGTGATCGGTTCGCCCGACATCGATGTCATGATGTCGGACTTGCTGCCCAAAATTGAAAAGACCCTCGCACGCTATGAAATCGGTTTTGACGACTACGGCATCGTGCTCTTCCACCCGGTCACGACCGAGATCGACGATATGCAGCGGTATGCCGAGCAGTTCGTCGATGCCTTGATGGCCAGCGAGCGCAACTACGTCGTCATCTATCCCAACAACGACGAAGGCGCTTCGCACATCCTGCGCGCCTATGAGCGACTGGAGGGCAATCCCCGCTTCCGGGTTTTTCCGTCCATTGGCTTCGAACACTTCCTCACCTTGCTCAAGCATACGCGCTTTATCATCGGCAACTCGAGCGCCGGCGTGCGCGAAGCCCCGGTCTACGGTGTGCGCACCATCAATGTCGGCACGCGACAGCACGGCCGCTTCGAAAGCTCATCGGTGACCAACACCCCTTACGAGACTGAAGCCATTGTCGAGACCATCCGAAAGATCGCCGCCATGGACGGCCGAGCCGCGCGTTCACTCCACTTCGGTCGCGGCGACAGCGTCGTACGCTTCATGGAGGCCATCGCCGAGCCAGACTTCTGGGAAACTTCCCGCCAGAAGAACTTTCGCGACATCGCACTCGCCCTCGAGTCATGAGCCCACGCGTCGCCATCATCCCCGCGCGAGGGGGATCCAAGGGGCTGCCGGGCAAGAACTTGCGAGAGTTGGCCGGCCGTCCGCTGATCGCGCATACCATTGCCGCGGCGATCGAGTCCGAGGCGTTTGGCCGAATTGTCGTGACCTCCGAAGACGAGGCAATTCTTGAGGTCGCCCGCAAATTTGACGCGGAAGTCTTGCTGCGACCGACCGAACTCGCGACCGACGAGGCGAGTAGCCTGGACGTGCTTTCACACGCGCTTCGGACGATTGAGAGCGAGGCAGAAGCACAGGCTGCGGATCGCCAATACGCGTTATTGCAGCCGACTTCACCACTGCGGACGGGGATCCATATTCGCGACGCGATTGCGTTGATGGCGCAAATCGATGCCAAGTCACTGGTGAGCGTGACCGAGAGCCCACATCCACCGCACAAGAGCCTGGTTGTCGATGCGCAGGGGCATGCGCAGCCGCTCTTTGAGTGGGCAGATCTGACGCGACCACGGCAGCAATTGCCGAAGACGTTTCATCCAAATGGGGCGATCTATCTGGGTGAGATTGCGGGATATTTGCGCGATCAGAATCTGTTTGCGGCACCGCTGGGCTTGTATGAGATGGACGCGGCGTGCTCGATTGATATCGATGTCGAGCAGGATTTGGTGGAAGCGCAGAGGCGGCTTACGGGGGGCTGAACGCTTCGCTCCGACGCGTTGGCGCACGGCCTCGGCACGCTCTAGAGCGCATTGTATCTACGACCTGTATTGAGATGGGGTATTGGGGAAGAGAGGCCGGCGACATGTCTCCTATGCCTCAAGTGACTTGCATCCGCGGGCTTGGTTGCAATTGGCTTTGAGGGAAGGGGGTTCTGCTTTCGCTAGTTGATAGTTGGCTTCCCAAGTATGAAAGACAATGCCCCGCCCTCTAATAACCGGTTGCAAGCAAGTTCGGATCCTCTACTAACTCACGAATTGAGCTGGGAAGATTTGCACGAGCCCAGTAGAAGCGAAGCCCGCGACAGCCCTACCGACCCCCCGTCACCCGAACACCCGAAACAGATATGGCCCCATGGCTTCAATCCGAATTCCGTCAAAGCGGCCGAGCGCTTTGCCCATGCGGTCGATTCGTGCCTGCAGGTCCTCGGCACTCACTTCCGGGAATCGGTGCGTGTGATAGCTCCAATGGTTGCGGTGCCCTTCTCGGCGCATGTTGATGCGCTTTTGCGCGGTGCGGAATTGGTTTTGGGCCCAGCCTGCTGCAAACGTCGACGCGGATACCGCGGGCGGCGGCGCCTGGCCGTGACCGGCTTCGTCGAGCAAGTCGACGATTCGATCCACCGACAATGCGCCGTCGCGAGCCGAGATGCAATCTTTCAGGCGCGTACGTGACTGCTCATCGTCGCGAGGCCCGAGTTCGTCCTTGGCGGCTTTGGACAGCAGTGCTTCGAGTTCCTCGAGGCTGCGCGCCGAATGCGCGACATCATCCGCAATGGGATGATCGAAGCTCGCGTCCTCGTGCACCTTGTAGCTGATCGTCGCGCGGTCGAGGATGCGCGCCTCTACGGCGGTCGTGCAGCCGTTGGAGATTACCGCTGAGGCGGCCAGCATCCAGGGCGCCACCGAGCCTTCGTTGATGACCTCGAGGTTGGGCGAACCCGCGCCGAGCTTGCGCCAGGCTTCGTGGCTCTCCGACGGATGCGGGCGCAGGACGAAGTGTATCTCGGGAAACTTCCGCGTGATCGCGGGCAGCATCTGCTGGAAGTCGCGATAGATCTCGACGCGATAGCGCACCCTGCCCTTCATGTAATCCGTCTCGTTGGCGAACTGCAGCGTCTCGCTCATGCCGGGCAGGAAGTGATTCACTTCACTGAAATTCGAATTGATGAGTACGAAGCGATCCCGCTTGCTGCGGATCGCATCGACTTCGCGATCGAGATAGCCGCGCAACTCGGGACGCATCATGTCGACGCGGGGATTGCCCGTGATGTGGATCGGGATGTCGGGCATTCCCGAAAAGGCGCGGAAGACACGCGCGTCGTCGCGCCCCCAGGCCAATAAGTGAGAGACCATCGTAAGCGCCTTAGCAGAGAGACGTCGACGGTAGTACTCGTCGTCGGGCAGGCGCACGAGACCTTCTTCATCGAAGCCAATAATATCGTGACCGAGGTTGCGCAAGATGCCAAACATACGATCGCTGAGGGTGCGCATGCTCTTGGCCAGATAGACGCCACGTGGCAGATGTGAAGCCGCATAGTGAACGAACGCGCGCGAGCCGATCACCACCGGATAGCCGCGCTCTGCTGCCGCGGCCGAGAGCAGCAGTTTGGCATCGAGTTCACGTACCTGGTTTTCGACCGGGATGATCAGGGTGGCTGCGCTCATGGTTGCTTCGAAATTCCTTACCGCGAGCGAATCGTCCGCGCATTGACACGTCTGCTCTGGGGATCGGTGCAGGTCAGGCGGAGGCTAGCCCGCAATCTTCGACAAGGCGTGATTCGCTGCGGGGAATGCCGCGAATTCTCACAATTGCGGTCGGCTACCCGCACCGTAGGGGACTTCGATCGACGCCCGATCCAGGACGGGGCGTCACCAATCGCTGGCGATCAGGATGCGCAAGCCGACGTTGTACCCCAACTCGGCTGCGAAGCGTCTCGCGCTCCGCTCGCTTGAGAGAGTCGCGAGATGCAGGGCATCGCTTCGGCTGTGCACACGTCCGTCCGCAAAAGCAAAGGCGACCCTGGACGGTCCCGCGATACTGGTACCCGTCTCTGAGTTCACTTTTTTGAAAGGCGAACGGAGACGAGATGAAGCGGAAGCAATTCACAGAAGAACAGATCATTGGGATTTTGAAGGAAGCGGAGCAAGCGGCGAACATTCGCGAGGTGTGCCGACTGCACAACTTGACCGAGCCGACTTTCCACCGCTGGCGCAACAAGTTCGGTGGGATGGATGTTTTGGAAGCGAAGAAGCTGCGCGAGATTTGGGAGCACGTCTATTCGATCGAGTCCGAGTCTTAGACGCCGTGCTTCTGGAGCATGTCCCAGCGATTCGCGAGTGCGTCAAAGATCGTGGGGTCGTCGCTCAAGATTCCGAGTTCTCGATTCAGATAGCGGGACTGGGTGTTCCAGTTAAAGCTTCCAAACACTGCCGTCCTGTCTCCCTCGCTCTCTAGCAACACGAACTTGTTGTGCATCGGCGTCCAGGTCATCTCGCTGTGGACGACGCGTTGGATGCGGATGCCCGCGGCGCGAAGTCGCGACTCGAGCTTGCGCGGAACTCGGCGCTCGCTTTCCTCGGTGAGAATTTCGACCGATACACCGCGGCGCGTGAGTTCGAGTAGCGTTCGAGCCGTACGTGCGCCCTTTATATGAGAAGCCGCCATTCGCACGCGACTACCCGACGGCAGATCTCTCAGCCTGCGCTCGACAGGGTGTGCCGTGACGCGCGGCCAGAAATACAGCTCGGTTCCGCCGAGTACAACGCTTTGGTTCGAGGCAGGACCGAAGCGAGAAAACATGCTGTGCGAAGCCTCACCGTGGAGCCAGCGCGCGTGCGCGATGAGTCTCGAGACGGGCATTTCGTCGCGGAGTTCAATCAGCATGTTGTATGCGAAGCTGTGATTTCCGATCTCGTCGAGGATCTGGGGATCTTGCTCGGGTTCATCGGTGGAGGGATTGAACGAGCCCACCAATGCGATGGGCTTTGGGTGAGAGAAGCAATAGAGCTTTTCGTGGAGCCGTGTTCGAATGATCGGGGCTCGAGTCAAACGATCGAGGGGATGGCGCACGACGCGCAGGCCCGAACCGAGACCCGACCCGAGAATCGCAATCACCCGGTCGTTGGCCCGAGACGTACGCGGGTGTCCATCCAGGGTGACGCGCACGTCGACGCCGCGTTTATAGGCTTCGATCAGGTCGAATGCGAGGCGTCGGTCCCGGAAGTAGTAGGTGACCCAATCGATGGATCCGCCAGACGGCACCCTCGCGATACGCTCGGCAAGAACATCGCGCAGATGGCCGGGAATATAATCGGGGCCACCGAAGTGCACATTGGAAGCAGTTGTTGCGCCCACGCCGCCTGTCTTCCTCTCGTTACGTTGACCAAAATCGTGAAGGGGGCCACGGGCTACCCCGTTGTACCTAATCCTACCGGAAGGATAATCCAGCAATCGCTATTCCAAAAGGGCACCCTCGAGACTCGTCCCCACACGAAGCTGGGGGGAGTCCGACGCCAGGTCCGGCTTGCTCTCCAGCGCCTCTGCCAACACTTCGGCAACCGGGGCATGGGCGCGTGCGGTGAAGTGCATACTGGTGGGGTAGTAGTACAGTCGATCGAGTTCTATCTCCTCCGCGGCTTCCAGGAATGGCTCCGTGAGATCGACGAAGACCAGCCCCAGATTGCTGGCCCTTGCGCTGAGGTAACTCCGAAGCATCCGATTGTAGACCTCCAGGAGTTCGCGGTTGCTCTCGTCTTCGAAAATCACATGGGTCCGATACGCGGTGTGTGCCGAGGGCGAGTAGACGAGAACCGGCAAAAAATCGTGTGAGATGGCCAAGGAAGAAAATCGCTCGAGGGCGCCGTCGAATAACGTGACTTCGATCTCGCCCGACACGAGCCGGCGAGCGAACAGGACTTCATCGCGATCGCTGTTGTGCGGATTGAACTCGACGGCCCGATCGCCGTCGACCAGGCGATAGCGAAAGTCGACCTCGCTTGCCTGGTCTCGTTTCTCGCGCTTGGCCAAAAGGTAGGCCGCGGCCCCGCCCACTAGATTGAACGCATAGCTGTTGCGCGCGAGCAGGCTGTGGCGCCAATTCGAGAAGTTCGAAGACTCACTGCTTTCGCGTGGCGGCCCGATCGCGCCAGCTTCGCGATGGTCGTGATCGCGGGCAGCATCACGCAGATCGTTGCCCTCGTAGAAGTTCATCACCACCACTTTGGGAGACCGAGGGAGTCCGAATGACAAGAGGATCTGCAATTCTTCATAGATTCCAATACCGTGCTTTCCCAGGTTGTATGCGCGCAGGCCGAGAGATTCGCCGAGTCTCAGGCTCCAGGCGTCTCGGTAGTCGATGGCGTGACACCAGGTAAAGAAGTCGCCGATGGCAATCAGGTCGATCGGCCCTTAGGCCGCGTAACTCCCAGGTTCATTGCAGAAGCCGACGTCG
Organism: Myxococcota bacterium; assembly: GCA_029941885.1. GTDB lineage: Bacteria > Myxococcota_A > UBA9160 > UBA9160 > UBA4427 > UBA4427. Next base: position 1,516 of record JAPYTP010000195.1, on the reverse strand, counting down.
TCGGCCGTCACCTGGGTCACCGTGCCATCATCGGGAAAATCGTAGTGCTTGCTCATGCCTGGCTTGAAGATCCAGAGATCGGGGCCCGCATCGTCTCGCTCGAGCAAACGCATTTCGGCCCGGGTGTCGAACCGGCCCTTGGCCAATTTGGCTCGCATCCCGGGCTCGAATTGCAGGAGCAACTTCGGCGGGATCAAACTGGGTCGAATCCGCAAGCCGACCTCGAAAATGACCAAGACGATCAAGAGGCTGATCATCGGCATCAACACGAACCCGAGCGATCGTAACCAGACCCGCGTGCCGCGGGGACGCCGCGCATCGTCGCTGCTCCGCATCAAGATCTCTGGCGGAAAGCGGCCCGGTCGACGTCGCGCAGGCCGAGCACCATGCGCTGAAGCGAACTCCAGGGTTCAGCCGCCCATTTCTCGTCGAGGCCGAGCGCCAACTGCGAATGGGCGGGGCTGTTGCAACGGAGATACTGCACTTGCAGCAGGAGTCGACCTTTTTTTGCTGGGCGACTGCCGAAATGAAGGCAACGTGAGGTGTCCACGAAGTACGCGGAACCCGCCGGTCCCATCAACGTGAGGGGAGCCTCCGAGGGAACGACTTTGGCCGTGGCCACGTCATCGAGACGGCCGCGTCGAGTCCCCAGTGCCTTTCGGATCCGGCGCGTGGCCTCGGCGGGGTGAAAGGTGAAGACACCACAGTCGCTGTCGACGTCGTCGATGTGAACGAAGAGTTTGACCTGGGAAGTATCCTCGTGATCGTTGTGGAAGCGCTGACTGGATTTGAGTTTGGCGCCTTCGGTTTCAGGGGGCGACCAGAGCAAGGCCACGCTTGCCAGCACGGGCACCGTGCCCAAATAGACCGAGACCGCGCGCAAGATCGGCTCCGAAAGTGCGAACCGAACCAGCGAAGGATGCGCCAGAAAATCTTGATCGACCGCGACGTAGTGCAAGAATTCTTTGGCCCGATCGGAGTCGAGGTCCCGCTCTTCCTCCGCGTCATGTCGAATCGTGCGACATCGCGTCAGTATCGGTTCGAGGTCCCCCAGCTCTGCGGGGCGGAGCGCCCGGTGTCCCGCGCGCTTCCAGGCTTCCAGGCAGTACAGGGGCACAGAACCAGAAGCAGCGATCTCCTCGGCACACTGCCTGCGCATGCGAACCTGCCGGGGCATCAGGCAGCTTTTGATCGCGCGCAGTACGCCATAAACCTGAAGGCGAGGTACCCCGAGACCGCGCACGAAGACCTTGCGGACCCAGCGTCCCTGAAATGGAAAGGAAATTTGAAGACTTGGGTCGTGTCGAAGGTTCGAACTCGGATTTTCGAGCATACGGACTCCGCGTCAGCGTCGGCCACGATTGCCGATCGTTTCGTCAACCCTACCGCAGCTTCACGAGATGGCTGGACGATTCTGCAGCTTCACAGGCGGCGACGGTCCCCCTGCGATCTTTGCCAGCAGGGCACAAGGATCGCGCCACGAAGTGTCTTGATCTTGGAAACCCCGCCACCGGGC
>JAPYTP010000194.1 GCA_029941885.1 Myxococcota bacterium | reverse complement strand
CCAGTGGACTGCGCCAGGCGACCGCATCTCTCGAGAACGTGGAATTCCGGAAGGTCTTCGGCAGCAACATGGCCTTCTTTCTGGCCATGGGTGGCCAGAGCATCGTTCGCCCCTGGTTGGCCTTCGAGCTCACCGGCGACAAGCTCGATCTCGGGATCGTGAGCGTCGCGATGGCGATCCCGATGCTCGTGCTTTCGCCCTTCGGCGGCGTCTTGGCGGATCGGATGGAAAGGCGGCGGCTGATCGTCCTCGCCCAGGCTTTCGCGATGGCCAGCGAGATGTTGATCCTGGCGCTGATCCTGACGGGTCGGCTCGAGTTCTGGCATCTCGTCGTAACGTCCGGGATGATGGGATGTTCGCTGCCCCTGATCATGCCCGCGCGCTCCGCGATTGTTGTGAACATCGTGGGGAAGAAGGGTCTCGGCCCCGCGATGGCGCTGAACATGGCGGGGGTGAATGTGACGCGGGTCGTGGGGCCGGCGATGACTGGCTTCTTGATTCCGGTCATCCAGGTGGACGGCGTCTACATGATGAATATTTCGCTCTACGGGATCGGCCTTCTGATGATGGGAACGGTTCAGCGAATGCCCCCGCCGCATGTCGCCAATTCCGCCTCCGTCATGCACAACCTGCTCGAGGGCTTCCGCTATGTCGGGACGAATCGGCTGGTGCTGATGCTGCTTCTCTTCGGTCTGGTCCCGATGTTCCTGGCGATGCCCTTCCAGAACCTGCTGGTCGTATTTTCCGAGGAGGTCTGGGACGTGGGTCCGCGGGGATTGGGAATTCTGCACGCTTCCTCGGGAGTCGGCGCGGTGCTCGGATCCTTGTGGATGGCCGCACGCGCACCCGACGCGGGCCGTCAGCGAATGATGATGGTGAGCGTGATGCTCTTCGGCGCCTTTCTGGCGATCTTCTGTGCGAGCCCCTGGTTCGGCCCCGCGGTCTTCCTCGTCTTCCTCGCGAATATCTTTGCCAGTACCTTCAGTACACTCAATAACGTCGCGATTCAATTAGTAATTCCGGATTCTGTGAGAGGGCGGATTTCGAGCTTCTTGATGATGTCCGTTTCGGTGCCTCTGCTGGGGAATCTGCCCGTCGCCGCGATGGCACAGGAGGTCGGAGCCCCGATGGCGGTCGGGGGAGCCGCGGTGCTCGCGGTGGTCGCCGCGGTCGCGTTCTATCTCGCCAGCCCGGAACTTCGCGATCTGGACGCACACGTGCGACATGCGACGAGTCAGCACTGATCAACCGAGGAGGGGGTCCGCATGATCATTACGATCTCACGTCAGTTCCGTGCTGGAGCGTCCGTGGTGGCTGCACGGATCGCCGAGACGCTCGACTGGACCGTGGTCGACGATGCGTTCACCGATGCGATCGCTGAACGCTCGGGATTCACGCCGGAGGATGTTCGCAGTCTCGAAGAGAGCGTGCCTTCGTTCATGGAACGGTTCGCCCAGTCCTCCGCTCTGTCCTTTCCGGAGTTCCTCGTTTCGACTCCAACGGCCATCGACGAACCGGAGGCCGTGAAGCTCGCGCACGTGTCGAAGGAGTTCATCGAAGAACTCGGTCGCCGCGACCGCATCGTGATGGTGGGTCGTGCCGCCGCTGCCGTGCTGGCCTCGGAGCGGGATGCGATTCACGTCCGATTGGTCGCATCGCACGCACACCGAGTCGGAATCGCGATGAACGAACTGGGCCTGCCCGAGAACGAAGCACGGGCGACCGTCGACGAACACGACTCGAACCGAGAACGCTATCACAAAGAGATGTTCGGACGAGATTGGAGCGACGCCGAGAACTACCACATGGTGCTCAATACCGAACTGCTCGGAACGGACGGCGCCGCGGACCTCGTCGTCGCACGCGCGAAGACTCTCGGCTGGTAGGGGAGGCCCGCCGGATCTCGGACGGAGCCGGCGAGGCTCGATCTAACTTGCAGGCGAGTACCAGATCGGCGAGGTCCAGGCCCTTTCCTGGATCGCCTTGGGCAGCAGCGGATCGTCGCAAGTGGCCGGTCGGTCATCCGCCGAGAACTGATTGCACTGGATCGTGCTCCAACGACAGCTCGGATTCTCGAGCACCCGGGCGTAGTAGACCGCGTGTTGGTTCGGGTCGAAGTCGGGGTCTGTAAAGCTTCCGCAGAGGGCGTCGTGTCCGGAACCCGTCGGCAGGCAGGTTGCGAGATCCACACTCGCATCGCTCTCTCGGTCCCCGACGACATCGTAAACTTTCTGATGCATCGCGTCGCCGACGCCCGGCCACGCCTTGATGATCTGGATCTTCTGGAGTGGAAGCGAGATGAGGTTCGGGGCGCCCGGATCGCGCCCGGCCGAGACGATGAAGGTCGGTACCGCGTCCGGTGTCGGGGCGGGCGGGAGATCCCCGCCCATGGCCACGCCCTCCGAGTAGGCACGCTCGAGAAAATCGTGTGCACCGCAGAGGTCGCCGCCGAAATTCCAACTTGCGAAGAAGCGAGGCTGAATTCGCGTGCCACTGGTTCCGAAGGTCTCGCGCCTCTTCATGGAATCGAAGAGCTCATCGCGCGTGTTCTCCGGGGCCCAGACGCCGACGAGTCCCCCTGGATTGAATGCAGCGGGACTCAGCGCCAACATGTGACGGACCAGGCGCTGGTCTGGCCGTTGATCATCGGCGCCGAGTACGCCGTCGTAGGAGGCTTCCTCGGTGTCGCCGGGGTTGGCGTTGTGCATGTCGGTGCTGGCGGTGCTGCCGATCTTGATCGGATTGACCCCGATCCTGGCCTCTTCTCGCAATCCCTCCACCAGCGCATAGCGGGCGAAGTCGAGTCGCGACTGGCAGCCCTTGCCGAGGATCGCGCCCGCCTCCGGCGTCCCCTTGCACGCGGAGGGAGCCGGATCGATCGCTCGCCATTTCTCGAAATCACATTGCGGATCGGGTCCACCGAAGACCTGCCAGAGTCCGTTGCGACATTCCATGCTGCCCTTCGTCTGCATGATCTCGATCAGCGGTTCGAGCTTCTGCCAGAGCCGTGCCTTCTCGATCTGGGACTCGATCGGTTCGTCGCGATAGTCGATCTCGAACATCTGGCCGTTGCTCATGTTCGAGTTGTGGGGAATCGTCAAGACGTCACAGCCGGTTCCCGCCTCGATGCATTCTTCGTCGAGTGTTTTCCAGAGTCCCCAGCGGCTCGCTTCGTCGACCCAGGCGACGACCCGGTCCGGGACGATTTCGTTTCGGAAGATCACGTTCCGATGGACCTTCGCGAAATCAGGGGTCGCGGTGTACTCGTAGCCGTTGAATGTCGTGAATCGACAATTCCGCGAGTGATCCTGGAAGCGCTCGGCGGCGCGCTGGTGATCCTTCCAAACACTGTCCATCGCGAGCCGGCAGAGTTCGAAATCCTCGCCGCAGAGTTCGGTGCTACGAAGCGGGAAGCCCACCCCGCGGCCCGTCACCACGTTCAGCGCCGACTCGAATCGCTCGAATTCCGGCCCCCGCTGGGTCGGATTCGAATTGCGGACGATCCGACAGATTCGCTGGTCGTAGACGGGGGACTCGGGATCCGTACAGAGTCGGAGTTCACCCATCGAGGAGGCGTGGTCGGTCACCGCGGTGAAGTCGAGCGGGCGCTCGAGACGAATCAGACGATCCCCCGCGAACGAGATCGTTTCTCCCCGTGCGAAGCGATAGGCGTCATCGGCGTTTCCGACGGTCTGGAAGGTGTAGGCGTCGAGGGAGAGCGAGGTATGGACATGCAATTCACCGAAATAGGCGTTGCGGGTCGGGCTCCGATCGACGCAGGGGGGGCGCGGCATTTCGCGGGGCAAGGCGATCGCGTGCTCCGCTGCGGCTTCGTCGGGTAGATCGGTGTTCGCGCCCTCACAGGCGACCCCGATCAGCGCGAGGGCTGTGATGACGAGCACCGTCGAGTGCGATCGGGAGCGGGCAGGGCTTCGAATCATGGGATTCTCCTGACTGGAGAGACAGCCTACAAGTGAATCAGCTCGGGCGTGATGGCTCGGATTTGGGGACGCCGGTTCGGTTGCGCCAATTCGCGGAGGAGCGAGCGAGAACCGCAATGAAGAGGGCCGGAATCGAGAAGAGTGCGGCCTGCCAGAGGCCGGCTCCGAGCCCACCGCCCGACTCACTCGAGAGGTTCCAGAGCAGATGGCTGATGGCGACGTAGATCGCGTAGCCAACGGCGATGGCCCAGATCGGGCGCCACTCCCGGTGGAACGCGAGGCATCCGAAGCCGAAAATCCCCCAGTGGATCGGCGCGGTGATCCGCGCCCAGTCGCCGTGGAGTTCGAAACCGAACCAGACCTCGACCCCGCGGACTTCCGGGAGGGTGAGATCGCGGTAGACCAGGAAGACGAGCGTCACCCCGCAGAAGAGGGCCATCGCGGTCGCGCCGCGAGATCGAATGCGGCGGGATGACGTGCCGGATGACTTCATCGACGCGACCTACCGGCCCCAGATCGAAAGATCGGCGGAGAGCGGCTCCTCGCGCTTGAACACCAGGCCTGCGGCGAACCCGACCAGGAAGAGGACGAGGTTTCCGAAGATCGCCACGTAGTATCTGTCGAACAACGAGTCGAAGGGGACGGGAAGTCTTCCCATCGTCCACAACGTATAGGTGAGAGTGGCCACGATTCCGCACCAGATCGCGCGCGCATCGCCTAGCCGCGTGAAGAAACCGATCAGGTAGATGCCCAGGAGTCCGCCGCCGAGCAGCGCAGTGAGCCGAATTGAGATGTCCTGCAGCGTCGGTCCCTCGGCCTCGAGCATCCAGACGGCGCCGCCCAGCATCGCGACCGAAGCGAGTGCCGCGGCCAGCCATGCAACGTGCAGATAGTGGCGGTCGTCGGCGTCCTTCACGAAATGTCGCCGGTACACATCGACGATCCAGACGGTCGAGATTGCGTTGATGCTCGAGTCGAGGGAAGACATTCCAGCGGCGAGGGCGGCAGCGACCACGAGCCCCGCGATTCCGTGAGGGAGATAGTTGAGTACGAAGAAGGGGACGATGCCTTCGGGCTTGGCGGATCCGTCGAGCATCGCGACCGCCTCGGGCTCGGGAAAGACCTGGAAGAACGCGAAAAGGGCCGTTCCCAGAAACATGTAGAAGAACCAGGTCGGGACGCCGATCAGGACGTTCGTCCACATGGCCCGACGCGCCTCTTTCATGGAAGGGGCGGCACAATAGCGCTGGACGTAATGCTGTCCCGTTGCGAAATCGGTCAAGAAGAAATTGAAGCTCATGAGAAGCATCAGCGGAATCGTCTTCTTTGAGAAGTCGAATGTCCAGTCGGCTCGCACGAGTTCGCCATCGACCAGGTCTCCCAGCGCAAATTTGTCGTGCGCCGCTGCGATCTCGAAGATCTGACCGACTCCCCCCGGCAACAGGATGACGATCGTGCCGAGGCAGAGGGCGCCGCCGGCGATCAGGACGAGGGTCTGGACCACGTCCGTCCAGATCACCGCATCGATTCCCCCGACGATCGTGTAGATCGCAACGAAGACCCCCGCGACGACGATGCAGAGAGTCTCGTCGACCCCCGTCAATGAACTGAGCATGAGCGCCACGAGATAGAGGATGAAACTCACCCGCAGCAACTGGGCCGCAATATAGGTTGCGGCGCCATAGGCACGGATGGAGGCGCCGAAGCGCTCCTCTAGATATTCGTAGGCCGTCATCGCCCGACCCCGTCGAAAGAAGGGGATGAAGAGCCACGCAGCGATGAGCGCCGCGACGGGCATGAAGACGTAGGGAAGGAATCGCAGCCAATAGGTCTTGAAGGCGTCGGCCGGGAGAGTGAGAAAGGTGATCGAGCTGATCGCGGTGCCGACCATCGACAGACCGATGGCCCATCCCGGAATGCGCCGTCCCCCGACGAAATATTCCTCGGTGTCGGTGTTCCGCCGCGCGAAATAGAGCCCCATCACCGCCATACCGCCGAGATAGATCGCGACACAGACCCAGTCGATCGGATGGAGTCTCATCGTCGCGCGTCAGCTCTTCGGCAACAGCTGAGGCAGGATCTGGCTGATCGACCCCGAAAGCACCGCATCGGCGAGCGAGTCCATCTCGGTCGCTTCGCCGTTTACGATGGCGACCCGGGCGCCGCCTTCCTTGGCGATGGGGACCATGGCCGCGATCGGGTAGACGGCGAGGGTGGTTCCGATCGCCAGGATCAAATCGCAATCCTCGGCAGCTCGCTGTGCGCGAGCGAGATCGTGAGCGACGAGGCCCTGGCCGAAGGAGATGGTCGCCGACTTCAGCAATCCTCCGCAGGTCCGGCAATTCGGGTCCTCGTCCCCCGCGACGACGCGTGCAAGCGCCCGTGCCATGGGCGCGCGCTCCCCACAGCCGAGACATTCCACATCCTGCAGGGTCCCGTGAATTTCGATTATTCGTCGCGGGTCGGAGCCCGCGGCCTGGTGGAGCCCGTCGACGTTCTGGGTCACCAGGGTATCGAGCTGCCCCGCCCGTTCGAGATCGACGAGAGCGCGATGCCCGGCGTTGGGCTCGCGTTTGTTCTCCTCGGTCTCGAGGCGCCACTTCCACGAGCGCTTGCGGACCTCGGGATCCGAAATGTAGACCTCGAGTGTGGCCATCTTCTCGGCATCCGGGTCCCTGGTCCAGAGTCCCTTCGGGCCGCGGAAATCCGGGATCCCGGAATCGGTCGAGATCCCCGCGCCCGTGAGCACCGCGACGGAGTCCGCATCCGTGATCCATGTGCGAACGTTCCCGATCGCCTGGTCGAGTTCGTCATCACTCACGGAGCCCCTCTCTCGGAATCATCTCTCTCCGCCCTGGATTGGATAGAGGTGCGGAATCGGGAAGAAATGATCTGGAGACCTGGACGAGCATCTGCCTAACAGCATCCGGTCCCTTTCGTTCCGCTGCGCTGATCGTGCCAATGACCCAGGTCCACGAAGAGTCCCTGTTGAGCGGCGGCCACCATCGCTCGAGCCGGGTCGATGACCCAGGGCCCGTTCCGGACGACGCGTAGGACGACTCCTTCTCCCGCGCCGAGTACGATTTCGCGATCTCCGTCGAAAGCGAGCAGCCCTGGGCCGGTCCAGTTGACTTCCGAACCCAGTTCCACTCGTTCGACGGCCTCGATTCCGACATTTGCGTAGAGACCAGGTGAGATCGGCGTTCGCAGACTCTTGCCGGTTTTCTCGGGGTGGGCTTCGGGGCGCGACCGGACCTCGACCGCGAATTCGTCCTCGGAATGACAGGGCATGATCAGTCCGCCGACGGGCGAGAGCCCGACGGCCGCGGGTTCCGCGCGGGTCAGCAGGACGCGGGAAAGCTTCTCCGGATCGGCCTGGAGGAGGGAGCCGGGGTGGTCGTCGACGAGCAGGGCCGCATCGATCAATGCGAGGCTGTCGCGCCCATCCTCGCACATGACCTCGAGAATTTTGGCGCGACTTGCCGCGTCTTCCAGGGACAGTCGACCCGAGGCCACCAAGCCGGCGGCCGCTCCCGCGACGGTCGCTTCGACGTCGAAGGGGAACACGTTGTTGGTCCCGGTCGACAGGGGAAGCAGGACGACGTTTCTCCAGACCTGGGTGATTGCGCGGCTGGTCCCGTCGCCGCCGAGAGCGACGATCGCGCCGCAGTCCGCGTCCCGCATAGCGAGGGCGGCTTTCTGGCTATCGATTCCGTGGCCGGTGAGTTCGACGTCGATGAGCTCGCAGTCGACTTCGAGGGAAAGAGCTTCGGTCGCGGCACTCGCAATTCGGAAGGAGTCTCGCGAAAGCAGGATCTTCTTGATTCCCGCGGCGGCCGCGCCCACCACGATGCGGGTGACCTGATTGCGTTTGTCCTCGATGGTCGAGGTGCCGGCGCGAGCGAAGAGCCGTCTTGCGTCCCGCCCCGAATGGGGGTTGATGATGATGCCGAGGGTGCCCGCGTTCTCCATGCGCGCAAAGCTATCTCGCTCGCGATTGAGATGCGAATGAACAGCGGGGTCGTTCTCCCGGGTACAAGCATCAGGCATCCTCGATTATTCTGTCGAGATTTCGAAGAATCACGGCCCCGTCGCCGGGGTTCTTGCACGGACTCGGATCGATTCACTCAAGCGCAGTGGGGCTCCACACCGATGCAAGTAGGACGCAATTGGGTCGTAGCAGAGCCCGAGTTGCGATGGCCATTCAGGCGAGGAGGATCGAGGCGCGTGTTCATCGGATTTTGTCTGGCTCGCGTCGTCTTCAGACATGGCTTGATCCCGTAGGCGGGGTGTCCCTCCCGTTCTGCACATCGGTTGCGATCCGAGGGGTCTTAAGCACGTCTGGCCCCCACGCGACAAAGCGAGACTTTGCCGGAGGGTCGAGCTGGGGAGAAAAAAGTGGTGATGCTCAGATGTTAGTCGGATGGATCGGTCAGGATCGTGTGCGCGGCGGGGCGGTGGCGATTCGGTCCGCCATGCTGCGAACCATGCGCACGGCGATGGCCGGATTGCATGTGACCAGTTGTTCGAGCTCAGCCTCGTTGAAGAGGCAGCACCAGGTCGGTCCGCGTGCGCGGAGCGTCGCCTCTCGGCGGGCACCGGTGAGAGTCGAGATGGCCCCGAGGAAGGTGCCCTCTCGATTTTCGAGCGCGACCTCGCGGCCGTCGACCTCCACTCGGATTCCGCCCGTCAAGAGGAGAACGGTGTGCTGGGCCGGATCGGTGACCGCGGCGATGGTTTCGCCATCCTGGAATTTCACGAAATAGCGATCAAAGCCGGGCCCGCGGCTGATCGAGGCCCAGAGTGGATCGACGAGGCCGTCGATGACACCGGCGATTTCCTTGGGATCGATCTGGCTACGCCGCGCAGAGGCGATGGTCGCAGCGTCGAGACCGAAGCCGCTGGCGATCGCGCGGATGCGCGCGAGCACCTCGCCAGCACCGCCCGGTCGTCGGGAGGGATCGATGAAGAGCAGCTCCATCACGATTTCCTCGAGCGGAGGTGGGCAGTCGAGGGCGACGTCCGAGAGCGCCTGGAGACCGTAGATATTGCCCTGCTCGCGCGTTCGCAGGACGTCGTGCCGCTTGTTGAGATCGATTCCCGTAAAGAGCGCCCACGCGGTTGCGCCCACGCCCCAGAGATCCGTCCGCAGGTCGAAATTCTGGACTTTTGCCGTCGCTTGTTCCGGAGCGCGAAAGCCGTGGGTGCCCAGGCCGATCGAGAGCTGACCCTGGTGGAGAAGACCCTTCGACATGCGTGCGGAATGGGAGACGCCGAAATCGGTCAGGACATACCCGCCGTTGCCGTCGAGCAGCACGTTCGAGGGTTTTACATCGAGATGGACCACGGATGCGCGATGGGCGGCACCGAGTGCCTGCAAGATGTCCGAGAGGAGTCGCCACGTCTGCTCCGTAGAGAGG
>JAPYTP010000193.1 GCA_029941885.1 Myxococcota bacterium | reverse complement strand
CGCCCGGTTTTCGCTGCGGTCCTGGCCACCGTTCGGATCGCGCTGGGATTCAGTCATGGGATTACGATAGCCTCTCGGGCCACTCCACTCTGCCCCTCGAGAGGGTTCCCGATTGCTTCGTTCGCCCATCCTTCACTTCCTGCTGGCCGGGATCCTGCTCTTCGTCCTGCAGGGCGCCTGGTCGAGTGCTCCAGAGGAGCCACGCATCGAAGTCCGGCGCAGCGAGATCGAAGAGCGGGTCGCGGCCTATCGGCGACAGATGGGGCGCGCACCGAGCGACGTCGAAACACGGTCGATCGAAAACCAGGTGATCGAGAATGCACTCTGGCTCCAGCAGGCCTTCGCGCTGGGTCTCCACGAGATCGATTCCGTCGTACGCCAGCGACTGATCCTCAATATGCGCTTCCTCGAGGGCGAGTCGGAAAGCAGCGACGAAGAACTGGTCGACCGCGCGATCGAGCTCGGCATGGACAAGAGTGACACCGTTGTCAAGCGGCGCCTCATCGATCGAGTCCAGGCAATCATTCGCGCGGGCGTACGAGCGCAACCGATCGAGGAGTCCGTTCTGATCGGCCACTACGACGCAACGCGGGAACGATGGCGAGAACCCGCACTGCTCGACCTCACCCATGTCTACCTGTCGCGGGACAGACGCGGCGACACGACGCGAGCGGACGCGAGCGCGCTGCTCAGCCGTCTCGAGGACGGCCCGATCGGACCCGATCAGGGGGTGGCCCTCGGTGATCCCTTCTTGGCGGGCCATCGCTTGCGCGGAGCCACCCCGAATCGAATCGTCGCACGTCTCGGACCGATCTTCGCGGATGGGGTCGCCCATGCAGCAGCCGGCCGCTGGATCGGTCCGGTCGAATCGGCCTTCGGACAGCACCTCGTCTGGATTCACGAACGCGTGGAGAGTCGCATCCCAAACCTCGAGGAGATTCGCTCGCGGGTCGTCGAGGACTGGATCGAGCAGGAGACACGCGTCGCTCTTCGCAAGCACGTCGAAGGTCGCAAGTTGGTGGTCCGGATCCAGATCCTCGAGGACACGAACGCGACGAGCCCAGAACCGGAACGTTCCTGACGAATCGCCCGATCGTTCGAGACCGATCGCCCGATCCCCTTTCGCCTAATCGCCCTTGATGTGCACGACGACCGTACGCGTGCCGGGATGACGGCGATGTTCCCACAGAAACACGCCCTGCCATGTCCCGAGCACGAGGGATCCTTCGGCGATGGGAATCGAAAGAGAGGTCGCCGTCAGCGCCGACCGAACATGCGCAGGCATGTCATCCGGGCCCTCCTGGGTATGCGTGTAGAGCGCATCGTCTTCGGGAACGAGTCTCGCGAGCCAACGCTCCAGATCGCGACGCGCCGAGGGGTCGGCGTTTTCCTGAATCATGAGGCTCGCGGAAGTGTGCTGGACGAAGAGAGTGCAGAGGCCGTCGTCCACCTTCGCGCGAGCCACGCTCGCCAGGATCTGATCGGTGAACTCGAAGAGGCCCTGCCCTCCCGGCTGAACACGGATGCGGTCGATCATCTCGGCGTCGCCGGCTAACGCCCCGCCGGGCCGCCGTCGACATCCTCAGACAGGGTCGCCCGCCCGCCGATGCGAACGCGGACGGCGCGAAGCGGCTGGAGATCCGTGATCAGGAAAGCGCGCGTCATTCCGTTTTCCCCGTCGATCGCAACCTCGTGGCCCAGGACGCTGACGCCAGGGGACGACTCGCTCGACGCGTCGGCGATCGTTCCGCGGCAGCCCGTATATTCGTTATTCGGACGGGTGATCCGGACGCGATCCCCTCTTCGAAATCCCATCGAGAAGACTCCTCCAACCGATTCCCGGCAATCCAGGGTTGCTGTGGAGCCACCGCCCCGTCGTCTGGCGCAGGACAGTGTCGCAGAACGTGGTAAGAAAACACAGATCGAGCCCGACCGTCCTACCAGCATCCTCCTGAATGATGGCCAAGGAGGTCCAAACGACCAACGAGAGATTCATCGCAAGAAGCGGGTTCTCGAGGATGCGGAGCGAATCCGAAACATCCACGAGACATGCCGGTACTTCGGGATCGCGAGATCTTCGGCGAATGAATGGTGAGACCGAGATCGATCCCTCGATCTACCGACTCCGTTGTACGTCGGCCAAATGATCTGGACACCGGACGCCCCTCGCCAAGAGTGGAGGATCGGCCGCACGTAGACGCCAAGATCGTCGGGCTTCATCCCGTCGGGGGCGTGCACCATCGGTGCGTGTGGCGAGAAGCGGCGCGATCCTACTCGTCTCTCGTCGGATCAAACTGGCCGTTGAATTTCAGGACTCACGGGTCAGTTATTCTCGACCCGCAGGTGTTCTTTAAGAAAATCGCCCATTCGCTGGAGCATGTCGATCGAGTGCGTTTGGCGGTGGATGGAGTGGTCGGCGCCTTCGTACTCGACATAGCTCACCTTTTTCTTCGCCCGCTTGAGCGCCTTCTCGAGATCGCGGCTGTGGCCGACGTCGACGTTGAGGTCCATGTCGCCCGAAAAGAGCTGAACCGGGACGGGCATCTCCTTTGCTCGCTTGAGCGGCGAACCTTGGATGACGTCTTCGCCTTTCGTTGGGACGAATTCGCGCGTGAATCGCTTCTCGAGCAAGTTGCCCTGCCAGACGTCCCTCACGAGCTGCGCGGGATGCGTCACGCCGGCGACGCTCACAACGCATCGATATCGTTTGGGATTCTCGATCGCCGAGATCAGCGCGGCGTAGCCGCCGAAGCTCCATCCGACGATGCAGACACGCTCTGGGTCCGCGATACCTTTCTCGACCAGGTGCGCGACCCCGGCGTCGATGTCCGACACAACGCGGCGCCAGCCGTGGAAACCGCCTCGTCCGAGCCAGTCCTTGCCATAGCCGTCCGAGCCTCGGTAATTCGCCTGCAGGACCGCATAACCGCGGGAAGCGAAGAACTGGGGGAGTCGGCCGTAGCCCCAATCGTCGCGCGCGCTCGGGCCTCCGTGCGGAAAGACGATCAGCGGAACGGGACCGTCGGCTCCGTTCGGACGCGTGAGGTAGCCGGGAACCGAAACTTCATCGGCGGTCTTGTATCGCACGGGCTTCATTCGAGCGAGGTTGACACCGTCTAGCCACGGATGCGTCTGCATGATCCTGACCAGCGAGGCGGTTGCCGAATCGAATCGATAGTAGGCCCCGGGTTCTACATCGCTCGACGCGTAGACGAGATAGAAGCGTCCGTCCCAGCTCTCGTCGACGAAGACGATCTCCTGCCCGTAGAGCTCTTCGGACACGGCCTCGTCGATGGCCTCGAGCTTTTCATCGAAGTAGTCGATATGGAGCTTCTCCGTCCGGTAGGCGACGCCAACCCGTCGGCGAAACTTTCCGATTCCGACGGTCTGGTCGACGTCGACCTCCGAATGCGAATAGACGAGTTTCCGCTTGCGAGGCTCGCTCGGGTCTTCGACGAGTGTCTCCTGGAAGAGCGCCGTTCGCCCCTCGTGCCAATCCCAGATGTAGAGCTCGTTCGAGCCGGGGGAGATACTGACGGGCCAGTAGATGTTGTGGTCGTCGTCCGGTCGGTATCGGTGAAGGCGGTGCCACTTTCTTTCACCGGCGAGACGGTATTCCCAGTCGTACCAGAACTTGTCGGTTTTGTAGCGGAGCCGGATTTCGCCGCGTCCATCCGACAGATTCTGCCAGACCCCCTGCTTGGGGCGCTCGACCGTCGTCAGATTATTCTTCTCGATGTCGACACGGCTGACACCCATGCCGTTCTTCTTGCGGAGCTGGACCCAGATGTGTTTCGGATCGTCGGGGAGGCGGTCGATAATCGCGCTCTGGTTGAGCGCAAACTCCTCGGCCTTCCGTTGCTGGCGCTGCAGCAGGACCTTCATGTTCGATCCATCTGCATCAACGGCGACCAGCCGAGTCGAACCCAACGTGTCGCCTCGCAACTTCCACACACCGAAGTACGCGCAAAGCAGCCGCGTGTCGCTCGCCCATTCACAGCGAACGATATCGACGCCCTTCTTCTTGTCGCTCGACGCGATGAGATTGGCCTTGCCAGTCGTGAGGTCGAGAACCACCGCGATCGGAAAATCGTCCTTGTGGTGCTTGAGGAAAGATACCCTCTGCCCGTCTGGAGAAAGTCGCATGCCCCAGACCGCAGGTTTCTTTCCGAAGAAGGCCGCGGCCGTGTCGACATCGAACTCGGCGGCAAAGGCGGTTCGCGCGGCTACCTGGAGGACGCTGGTCACGCAGAGCGTCAATGCCATCGGTAGGAACAAGAATAGGATCGGATTGGGTCGTCGAGACCAGGACAGTCGTCGCATGATCATCCTCTCATCTCGTGACCAGTGGGAATTCTAATCTTCAACGTAGCGTGGCGTCCTCTCGAGCGTCCAGCATGCCGTGAAGGGGGACGGCACACCGTTGGGGCATTCACGACACCAACGAATGCGGGGAGGTGGGGTACGGCGAAACCTGATCGGCTTTCCCATTGTACTCGTCCAGCTGATCTGCCTGAAATGCAGAAACGCCAATTCGTAAATACCTGATCTACCGTGTATCTACGTCCTGAACGAGCGGCGACGGCGTCCCGACGCTCATCATCCACAATTGATGCACCGCGCGCGTCGCAGCCACGTGAAGCGTGCGTCGGGCCGCAGGCGTGTTGGGATAATTCACCGAGTCCACGTCGAGCACGACCACGTAGTCGAATTCCAGGCCCTTCACCTGGGTCACTTCCGTGACTTCGATGCCCGCCTTGAAGGGAAATTCGCCGTCGACGATCCGGCGAAGCCGCGGGAGTTCCGCGCGTTGTAGTCCCTCGAAATAGAGATCGCTCACGCGCGCGCTCGGTGTCAGGACCGCAACCGAGGCCAGCGGTTCCTGGGCCATCAGATCCTTCAGCACATCCGAAAGGAAGGCGACGCAGGCGCCCCGGTCGGTCAGACGAAAGAGTTCGACCGGCGGCCCCGTCCGGGTCGTGACGATCTTTTCATCCTCCTGAAGATCCCCGAGCAGCGAGGTGGCGAAATTCATCACCTGTTCCGAGGAGCGATAGCTTACGCGAAGCGTCTCGATCTCCGCGCCGTCGATTCCCAGTTCCTGAAAGAAGCTCGTCCATGACGTGAAACCCGAATGCTCCATCAGGTGCTGCTGGGTGTCACCGGCCAATGTGATGCTCGATTCGGTGCGAAGGCACTCGAGCAGGACCCGCACCTCGATCGGAGCGAAATCCTGCACCTCGTCGATGACGGCATGGCGATAGTCGAGCGGGCGGCGGGACGCGGCGAGGAGAGGGCCGATGCGACGCTGCCACGCCCGGAGCAAGAGTGCGTCGTCCTCGGGATCGAGGCCCCCATCCGCTTCATCGTCGCCGGCGATCGCGGAACTCAGTTCCTCGAGCCGCCTTCGATTCCACTGCACGAAGCGATCGAGGTCGCGGTCCGAGAATTGACCCGGCGCCACCTCCGCGAAGACCTCCCCGAGGAGTTGGCGCTGAGTCAACACGCTCGCCCAATCGTCGAAAGCCTGATCCGCAGAGCGCGGCCCCAATTCCCGAGCGACCTGTCGTTCCAGCGCGACATCGAGACCGGAATGGAGTTTGATTCGCTGAACCATCGCGGGAGTGTCGTCCCGGGATCTCGCTGGGAGATGCGGATAGTGACGTCGTCTCTCGTCGTGGACCCAATCGCAGTAGGTCGTGATTCGAACGCCGTCGAGCCCGAGCGACGGCAAGACATGAGCGACATAACGCGCCAAGGCACGCGAGAAGACCACGACCAGGGTTTCGGGACTGTCGATTCGTGGGTTCGCGAAGGCCAGGTAGGCGATCCGATGAAGCGCGACCGTTGTCTTGCCGGAACCGGCGCTCCCGCGGATGACCAGGTACCCGCTGGCGGGTCGCGTGATTAAATCGAACTGGGATGGATCGATCAGGCTCGTGATTTCCGGAAGATGTTTGTCGGCCCGGAGCGCCTCGCCGTTGCGTCCTTCGCCCATACGACGTGCGAGCCCGGACTCATCCTCGTCGTATCGCAACGCGGTGGCCTCCCCACCCGAGAGTCGCGGCGTTCCCATCGCGTCCTGACGCCAACCGCACGGCTCACCGGCGGCGAGACTGAAATCTCCTTCGGGCGCCTGTACTCGCTCGAGCACGCCACCGCGAATGCGGACCATCCGACGCGCGAGCACCGACCCCTGGCGCTCGCGACCGGAGATTTCTTCGTCGAACTCCTCACCCTGGCGGTAGCTGTAGAAGACCTTCGAGATCGGTGCGTCCCGCCAATCGATAATCCGGACGCCCTTCTCTAGGCAGGTCGTGCGACCGAGGAAAAGGTCCCGACGACGCCCCGCTTCCTCGAGTCGGAGATGCGCGAAATAGGGTGAGCTGGCATCGACCTGGACGGCCGCACCCGCGCTCCGCAATTGGTGGAGAATCGCGGACTGATTGTGATACTGCTCCGTCAGCGCCGAGAGATCCTTGTTTTCGTCGCCGGAAAGCAGACGTTCGCGCAAGCGCTCGAGTTCACGGAGGATCGGAATTTCGCTCGCAGTCCGGGTCGGCGGGATCTCTGCGAGCCTGCGGGCCACCCCCTCGAGAGCGGTCAGCTCCTCGACAACGACCTCGTCCGGCTGGTCGCTTCGCCCATCCGCTTCGCCCATCCCGTCCCTCACCCACCGAAAATGCGAGTTACTGTTTATACGCGGTTTTCGAGGGGCTGCCTAGCCCGATTCGACAACGGGCTCGGCGTTGGTCTGCGCGGAAGGCGTCGCGCGCCACTCAGTCGACTTCGATCGGGCGCTCCGGCACGGGATCGGCCACGAATCGGAGCACCCGGACGAGTTCCTCGTCCGCAGCATACCCCCGCCAGCCGGCGCGCAGACCGGCGGACTCCACCGACCGACGCGCCGCGAGATAGGTCTCGAAGCTGTCGCTCCAGACCTGGAAGCGAATGAAATCGGCCTCGGGATCGAGGCGAGAGAGCCAGGCTCGCCATCTCGGATCCTCGTCGAGCCGCGTATGGTCGAGTCCTCCATTTCGACTCATCCACGCGAGTTCGACCCGCGGGCTCGGTTCGGTCTCGAGCTGCCAGCGAAAAATACCGTCTCCGATCGGCCGTTTGCGCAGATAGAGCGCGATCGCCTCGAACTCGTCTCGGCGAACCGAGCGGCCCTCCCCATCCCGGAGGATTCGGCGAATCCCGGAGACGCCCTCGTCGAACAACTTCTTCCGGTCCACCGGATAGATCCGGCCGTAGCGAACGATCACCCAGGCCTCGTTGCCGCGAACGAGCTGCGGATCGGGAAGACGCGCGACCATTCGCGCCGGAATCTCGCGAATCGCCTCGGCGTACTGCTCGCGCTCTGTCATCGCCGAGCGCGCCAGATCGAGCCTCGCTCGAAGCGCAGAAACACGGTCGAGCGTGGCATCCACATCTTCTGGCGGCGAGGTCGGAAGCGCCTCGAGGGACTCGAGAAGCTCGCGCGCCAGCCGGGTCGCCTCCGCCGGATCGACGTCGGTGCGTCGAAGCAGCTGCTCCCGGCGGATCGCCAGCCCGGCCTCGATCTCGGGCATCGCCTCAGCGTGAGCGAGCTCGTCCTGAATGCGCAGCGCATCGAGATGAGCGACCCGTACCAGGGCGTCCCCCAACTCGATCTGCGTGAGCACGATCACGATCACCAGGATGCCGACGACATTGGCGAGGGTGTCCACCAGTGGATCGAGATTGTCCGGAATCGCGCGACGCACACGGGAAGCCAACTCAGCCCTCCCCCTCGGCTCGTCGCAGCAAGCTCCAATCGAGTTTCCCAAGACCGGGCAGCGGCAGACGTGCCACGCGAATCCCCGCGTTCCGGACGATCTGCTCGGCCTGGGACAGCGTCCGGATCCCATCCGGCCGCACGAGCAGGACGAGCAAGGCCCCGGGTACGGCGCGCACCCGTCGCAGATATCGCCCGAAATCGCCGCTCGTCGACAGCTCCTCACGGGAAACGAAATAGCGGAAATCGTCGCTGGCTCGGTAGGCCGTCACTCCCCCTGCGTCACACTCGACAAAGAAGGGCTTCCACTTCCGCGACACCCCGGTCGGATCGATCAGGATCGGCAGTGTTTCCCGCCGACTCTCGAGCACCTCGATCGACGCCTCGACGGAGTCGCGCTCGCGGTCCAACACTGCGAGCTCCGCCGCGAGATCAGCCGCGGTGCTCGCGGCGGCCGCGCGCGTTTCCTCTCGTTTGATGGCCCGCGATAGCGCAAAGGCCGTCAGTCCAGTTTCGAGTCCACGTGCAGCAAGAGTCTCGTCGATCTCGCGCCACAAGGACTCCGCATCGTCGATCGTTGCGCGGTCGCGTTCGAGCACGACACGGGCGGCCGCCCGCAATGCCCGACTCCCATCGAATGCCTCCTCCGAGGCCCCGGATACGCCGACCGCCGAAAGCGACATCGCCGCGAGCAGAACCACGAGTGATCCGATCGTGCACGCGAGCACGCTCATGAAGGGAAAGAGTGAGTTCTGGAGCCGGTCTCGGCGGGCCACCGACTAGTCGCTGGCCGGGTCGGCGCTTTGCATAGCGAGGGCGAGTCTGCGTGCGAGCGCGTCGATCGCCGCATCCTCCACACCGGCGCGCGCGTCATCCCGCAGCCGGCGAACCAGATGCTCGTCGCAATAATCCTCGGCTTCAGCGAGGAAGCTCTCCTCGACTCGCTGAACCGCGCTCGCCGGAAACATGATGAGGATGCTCATCACGAGTGCGAGGAGGGTCGTATCGAAGGCGACTCCGAGCCCCCCCGTCACCGTGCCGATCGACTCCTTCATCCCCTCGAGCGATGACGCGGCCTCGAGGGTCTCGGAGAATCCTCCGACCGCCGCCCCGATCCCGATGACCGTGCCGATGAATCCGAGGGTCGGAACCGCCCAGACGAAGACTCGGATCAGCGCATAACTCGCATCCACGCGCCCCTCGTCCGCACTCGATTCCCCGGCCAGGAAGTCCACGACCTCCACGACGTGGCGGCGCGCCTCGAAGTGACGAAGCGCGCGTTCGAGCCGCGCCACGAGGAAGCTCGATTCGAAACCCTCGGCCCGTTCCCGCAATTCCGCCACCGCCCGCGCGGCATCGCCGGGCCCCAGCAATCCATCGCCGCCCGTCACGATGAGGTCGCGTCCAAGCGCACCGGATTCATGGCGCAGTCGAACCAGCCGCGCGCCCAGCAGCAACATCGCCCAAAAAGAAACACCGGTAATCACATACGGGACCCAGCCCCGCGCCATGAAGAGGTCCGTGAGCCGCGCATCGGGAAAGAGGGGGAGTACCGAATAGAAGACCACTGTCGCGACGAGGGCGGCAAGCGCCGCGGGCCATGTCGGCACCTCCCCGGG
>JAPYTP010000192.1 GCA_029941885.1 Myxococcota bacterium | reverse complement strand
TCTCTATTGTGCCGACATCATCGACGCCGCCGAGGCCGATCGGATCGGCCTGGTCTCGCGAGTCGTCGAGCACGGGAAGCTGATGGATGAAGCGACCGAGCTTGCTCGAAGGATCGCCTCGAATGCTCCGGTCGCAGTCCAGCTCTCGAAGTCCGTCGTCAACCGGGCTCTCGACAAGAGCTATCTCGAACACCTCCCCCTGCAGTGGGAAGCGATGGAAGAAAATCTCCGTCTCGCTCAGCACGACGTTGCTGAGGGTGGCCGCGCGTTCAGCGAGCGGCGAGATCCACGATTCAGGGGCCTGGAAGACGAGACCTGATGCCCCACGGGCCGCTCCCGCTACTACGCTCCATGCCAGCGCGATCGGACGCTACGCGCTCTATTTGCTGTGGCGTCCCGACGGACTCCTGGGCCGCGGCGCTGGGTCGGGCGCACGCCCGTGAGTCCGCCGAGTGATCGAGCCCGAGGCAGTTCGGAGTCGATCCGCGAGGTCGAGGACCTGCTGACCGCTCAGCTGCTCGGGCAGATTGCGCATGACGATCTCGAGCGAGACCTGGCTCTCCGGGTCGAAGACGGGGGCGGCCAGATACGCCACGCGATATTCGTGGGATCGGACGATCTCGAGCTGCTGGATCTCACCCGGCGTGGCATCGCTCAACAGCCGACGCAGACGCTCGATGGCGTCCTTGTCGTTCGGCACGTCCGCGAGCCGCTGGAACTGAAGATGCATCGCGTCCCGGGCCGATCCCTCGAGTGCCATCGCGAAGCCCCGCTCCCGAATAGTCATTAGGGCGCGGCGAAGGATCTTCGCCTGGGACGCACTGAAGGGGGTCGTCGAGAGCCACTCCTCGCGTCGTTCCTCGGACGCGAACGCCCAATGCGCGAGACCGACGGTGGGAAGGCGAGGGAGCCGTGTTCCGATCGACGGGTTTCCGGTACCCGCCTCGCCGATCACGAGCGTTCCTGAATCGTCGACTGTAACGGCCTCGCACTGAACGCCGAGCGCATCAGCCAGCACCTCCATCTCCGCCTGGGCGACGCGGACCGCGGGGTGACGAACCGCCGCCGCCTGCCCGACGGCGACGAGGGTGACGCCGAGGGTGTAGGTGAGGTGCCGCGGATGGCGCTCGAGATAGCCAGCCGCGATCAGCGCCCCCAGTACCCGCAGCGCCGAGGCGCGATTGATGTCGAGGCGTTGGCAGAGTTCGGACAAGGTGAAGGCTTCCGCCGGGTGAGCGACGAGGAAATTCACGAGCCGAATGGCTCGAACGGCGGCCGGTGCGAGCTGGGTCATGCTTGGCGGGTCCCTTCGATTCGTCATTGCTTATCGAGGGAGCCCAGCCCGAATTCCCGTCCGAAGGCCTCGAGCTCGGCGATCACGCCCTCCTCGACAGGAATGCCCGCTTCGAGATTCTCGAGGCGCCTCTCGTGTTCGATCTCTCCTGGAACATAGATCCGTTCGACGCCTGCGGCCGTTTCGGCGCTGCGAACGTCGCGTATCAATTGATCCATCCGATCGCGAAACTCGGGAAGCGGCAGAAAGCGGCCCACGTCGAGGGTGAGGAAGAGATAGCCCTTCGCGACGCGCGCCTTGCCGCCGAACGTCGAGGCGCTCCGTTCGGTGCGGCCGTAAGAGCTGTTAGTCAGGACACCCGCGAGAATCTCGACGAGGAACGCGATGCCGAAGCCTTTGTGCCCGCCGAACCACTGCAGTCCGTTGAGGGAAGCGCGTTGTGGATCGGTGGTGGGCACGCCGTTCTCGTCCGCTGCCCAGCCCTCAGGAATCGCCTCGCCCCGCTTACGTGCGAGGATCAGCTTGTTACCCGCGATCGCCGTGGTCGCGATGTCGAAGACGACGGGGGCTTCCTCGCCGGCGGGAATCGCGTAGGCGAACGGGTTGGTCGAGAAGAGCGGCGTGATCCCGCCGAAGGGTGGGACGATGGTCGGGCCGTTCTGGAAGGCCATCGCGAAGAGCCCACGTTCGGCTGCACGCAGCGTGTAGTAGCCGAGCGCCCCCAGATGGGTCCCCTCCCGCACGCTGACCGCACCGACGCCGTGGCGCAGAGCGCGGTCGATCGCCTCGTCGATCGCGACCACGCCGGCGACCTGACCGGGCCCGAGGCCGCCGTCGAGCTGGAGTGTCGTCCCGTCGTCTGCGAGAACCCGAACCTCGGTCCGCGGCTTCATCGATCCCTCGCGAATGCGTGAGACGTAGAGCGAGACGAGATTGACGCCGTGGGAGGCCGTTCCGCGCAGATCCGCCTCGACCAGGCTGATCGCGACGACCTCCGCCTGATCGGCGGGAACGCCCAGACCCCCGAGTATTGCGGCGCAGTAGCGGCGGAGCCGTGCTTCCTCGATGCGAACCATGCTCATCCTCGCTGCCTCCCCCCCCCCTCAAATCGGGGCGATGCCCTCGATCACGACCCGGTGAAGGCTGCGCTGTCCCTTCTGTACATCGTCGACGACGCAGTGCTGAACGCTCGCGTTGTCCCACATGAGGAGATCCCCGACGCGCCAATGGTGTCGCCACGTATAGCGAGGACGACTGCACGCGGCGTAGAGATACTCGAGCAGAGGAAGGCTCTCCTCCTCGTTCATGTCTTCGAAATGCTTTGTGTAATCCGCGTTCACATAAAGAGCCGGGCGGCCCGTCTCCGGGTGTCTCCGCACCACGGGATGCAGCGCCGAGACCTCGGGGATGGACAGTCCTTTTTCTTTGGTCGCGAGCTCGGTCCCCTTGTGCACGGCACTCAGTCCCTCGAGCAGACGCTGCATGCCAACAGAGAGCTCCTCGTAGGCGAGGTGTTGATTGGCGAACATCGTATCTCCACCGTAGTCGGGGACGCGCCGAGCCAGCAGCATCGTCATCCGGGGTGGCGCTTTCATGTGCGTCGTGTCCTGGTGCCAGGCAACCGTGATCGGGTGCGGGTCGTAGACCTCCATGATGGCTGGGTATCCCTCGATGCTGCTTACGTAGGGATGGACGGCGATGGGTCCCCAGCGCGCCGCGAAGGCAAGCTGCTCTTCGGGCGTCAAGCTCCCTTGATCCCTGAAGCAGAGGACGTGATGGGTCAGGAAGAGGGAGTGGAGCTCTTCGAAGGATGCGTCGTCGAGTGGCGCGCTCAAGTCGACACCGCTTACATAGGCGCCGAGCGCGCCGGCATCCCGAGTGGCTTCGATCGTCATGCGCCGTCTCCTCCGAAGACGGGCTCGCGCTTGTCGAGGAAGGCCTTCACAGCCTCTTTGTGGTCACTCGTCTCGAAGGTCAGCGCCTCCATGGCGAGGGAGCTGTCGAGCAGTCGGTTCACTCGGTCGAGGATGTCGGCGTTGGCGAGACGTTTGTTGAATTCGATCGCGACACGTGGACCTTTCGCGAGACGCAGCGCCCATTTCTCCGCCTCGCTGGCGAGCGCGTCACCGGGTATCACACGATTCACGAGACCCATGCGCTCGGCTTCGTGAGCGGTCATGAGATCGCCAAACATCAGGATCTCCTTGCCGCGGTGTGGCCCGAGCAGCAGCGGCCAGAGGATCGCGCCGCCGTCGCCCGCGACGATGCCCGCCTTTACGTGGGGATCGCCGATCCGGGCATGGTCCGCGACGAGCACGAGATCGCAGAACAACGCCATCGTCGCTCCCAGTCCGATCGCGTCGCCATTCAGGGCGGCGATGATCGGCGCGCTGATCGAAAGCTGAGCGCGCACGATGGCGGCGGAGTCCTTCATCAAGCCCGGGTGGCCATCCTCGTAGCCGCCCGCGTCGAGGTTGTCCTGCATGCCTCCGAAGTCGGCCCCGACGGTGAACGCCTTTTCACCCGCTCCCGTCAGGACGACGACTCGAACGTCGGCATCGTTCGAGATCCGCTCGAAGAGCGGCGCGAGGTCGGCGTGCATCTCGGGGTTGATCGCGTTCCGGCGCTCGGGGCGGTCGAGGGTCACCCAAAGGACCCCATGCTCCCGGAGCTCGGTCCTGAAGTACTGAAAATCATAGTGGTCGCTCATATCGTCTCCAGGGGCCGTGCCGTCTTAGCGGGCTCGGGGCAGGCCGAGCATGCGCTCGGCAATGTGATTGCGTTGGATTTCACTGGTTCCTCCAGCGATCGTCGTCACAGGCGCGAAGCGCCAGCAATGCTCGATGAACCCTTTGACGGGGGCTCGCGGATCGCTCTGCTGAAGCAATCCGGCGGGTCCGAGGCAGTCGGTCGCAGGCGCGGTTCAGAGCCTCCGTAGCAAACAGCTTCGCCTCGGACCCTTCGAGCCCGGGCAGCTGGCCACTCGCCGCCACCCAGGCGGCGCGGGCGCCGAGCAGGTCGGCGACCTCGTTGTCGATCGCGACCCGAGCCAGGCGTTCGCGGGAAGCAGCCGAAGAGCGGGTCGATCGACGACTCCTCTTGGTTGAATGCAAGGTCCATGGCTCAGGGAATCTCCTCGAGCGGCATCCGGTCTGATTCGAGTGGCTGCCGACCGGTTCGGAAGGGCGAGAGAGGGGAGTCGACGAGCAGGCAACGATGCGAATCGAGCGCGAGATCCCGTACCGATTCGCGCCATTTGATGAGGACGTCGTCCTGGTGTTGGGCGGCCTCGAAGGCGGCCCACCGCTCCCAGGTCGGGATTGCCCAGACGATGATGCACTCCGAGTCGTTCACCATCGCAGTCTCGAAGGCGCCGCACAGCTGCCACCCGTATCGCTCGTAGGCGGGAATCCCGACATCGCGCACGAGCCGTATGTATTCGGCGGATCGGCCGGGCGGGGTCTTCACGAGCTCGTGGGCGTATGTCTCTCCCGTTATGCCATCCGCGCAGAGTTCCTCGATGGTCCGGGTCCAGGGAGCAGGAACGAGGATCCGATCGTCGCCATGACGACGTAGGTTGGCTGCGACGGACCACCACTCGGCGAGCGAAGGGTTCTGCAGTGAGCTGTGGTTGAACTCGTGGCGGAAGGAGCGCGCTTGCCCCTCCCAGCCGTCCTCTTCCCACATGTTCACGACTTCGGGCCAGCCTCGGGTCGTCCCGACAACGCCCCAGACGCCGTAGCAGAGCTGTTTTCGCTCCTGCTGGCCGATCGGGCTCCAATTGGCGGTCATGTGGTGCATGTACTTGGCCCGGTTGTGGCCGATGATATCGATGAACTCGTGGATGTAGACCTTGTTGTTAGGCATGCTCGAGATCGTCCCTTCCCTGCAAATTCTTCGCTCGTAGCCTGCTCGAGCACCCGCTTCGCGAACGCGCTACGAGCGTCGCGTGAGGTCTCACTCCCCGCCTCGATCGGCCCCCTCGAGGATCCGGAACTTCGGCAACGTGATCTCGTCGCTGACCGCGTCGAAGTAGACCTCGACCGGAAGTCCGACGCGAACTGTCGCGGGGTCGAGATCGATCATGTCGTCCACCATCCGGATCCCGTCCTCGAGCTCCACGGTCGCGATCACGTAGGGAACCTTGTCGGACCAGAAGGGATGGAAGGCCTGATGGGCAACGGTGTAGCTGTGGATCACCCCCCGACCCGTCACCCTCGACCACTCTGACTCCATCGAGTGACAGTCGGGACACATCGCCTGCGGGTAGTGTCGGTAGCGCCGACAGCCGACACATCGCTGGATCACCAGTTCACCCCGCGCGGCGGCCTCCCAGAAGCCCGCGGTGAGCGTGGTGGGTTTAGGAAGCGGTCTCTGCGTCTCGGTCATCGGGCTCCCCTTCTCATGATGGCGTCATGATCGCGTCAAGATCGCGACAGCGCCCTCGTGAAAATCGCCTTCTGACGTCACGAGGCCGACCTCACAATCGGGCACCTGGCGTGCGGGCTCGACTTCGCGCCGGAGCTGACGCACGGCCTCGAGTACATGGTTCACGCCCGAACAATGCGCCTCGGAGACGAGTCCGCCGGCCGTGTTCACGGGCAGCTCGCCGCCGAGTTCGATGCGCCCTCCCTCCACGAAGCCCCCCCCCTCTCCCAGCTTGCAGAAGCCGAGAGCCTCGAGAGAAGCCAACGTGATCCAGGTGAAGCCGTCGTAGATCTGCGCGCAGTCGATGTCGGCAGGCGTGACCCCGGCCATCCCGAAGGCGGCCTGCGCCGCTTTGCGCAGCCCCTCGATCTGGGCCATGTCGCGCTTCTGGGTGATCGAGGTCGGCGGATCGGCGTGGCCTTCGGCGATGCCCGCGATCGTGACCGCGGGCTTGCGCAGATCACGCGCTCGTTCGGCGCTCGTCACGACGACCGCCCCAGCCCCATCGCTTTCCAGCGAGCAGTCGAAGAGGCGCAGGGGGTCCGCGATCATCCGCGACGCCTGGTGATCCTCGAGCGTCATCGGCTTTGCGTGCATCAGGGCCTGGGGATTCAGGTTCGCGTGTTTACGGCACGCAACGGCAACCATCCCGAAGTGTTCGCTCGTCGTTCCGTACTCGTGCATGTGTCGCCGCGCCGCATGGGCGAAATGTTGAACCGCAACGGTGTTGCCGTAGGGCCGCTCGAACTCGTCGCACGTTGCCATGATGGGCATCGGCACCATCGTGCCCTCGCTGATCTTCGAAACGCGCTGGGCCGAATAGCCCCGGCGCCCACCCACGACCAGCACGCAGCGAGCGACTCCCGTCGCGACCGCGGTACAAGCCGCCTGCAGCGCGGTCACGAAGCTGGCACCGCCCGTTCTGATCGTCGCTGCGAAACGCAGATCCGAGAGCCCCAGGTTCAGTATGAAGTCCTCGGCGATCACACCCGACATCTCATTCGGCATCACACCGTCGATGTCGGCGGACGAGAGTCCTGCATCGTCGAGCGCCCTCTTCGCGGCTTCGAGGTGAAGCTCGACCGTGGTGCGCTCGGTCCCGCGCGAATAGGCCGTATTTCCCACGCCAACGATCGCGCAACGATCCTTCAGGCTGAACTCAGGCATGTCTTCCTCTCGGCCTCGCCGGATTCGTCGGGTACGCATCCGATCCGCCGTCCGATCCTAGAATGGCGACGGTAGGCGATCCATCGGACACTCGATCAGAGCGGGACGTCCGCCGGCGATCGCCGCACGCAAGGCGCCGGCGAGCTGCTCCACACCGTCGACTCGGGTTCCGTCCGCACCGAACGAGCGCGCCAGCGCCGCGAAATCCGGGTTCTGCAGGGCCGTTCCGATCTCTCGTCCGCCGAAGCGCTCCCGCTGGTCCCGATTGGAGTTCCCATACGCGCTGTCGTTGAAGACGACGGTCACGGCGGCGATGTCGTACTGGACGGCGGTCGCCAGCTCGCTGGCCGCGAACAGAAAGCCGCCGTCGCCGATCAGCGAGACGACGGGCCGCTCCGGCCGCGCCACCTTGGCGCCCAGGGCCGTCGGGAAGGCGAATCCCAGGGTCCCCATATAAGAAGACGAGAGATAGGTTCGCGGCTCGTAGACCGGGAAGAGCATGTGGCTCATGTAGCCAACGGTCGTCGTGCCGGCGACGACGATCGTCTCGTCCGGCAGCGCCGCGCGCAGGGTGTCGACGAGCTCTGCCTGGGGACCGATCTTGCGAAGTTCCGCCTCCACCCCGGTCCGGGCATCCAGCAACGCACTCGCGCGCGAGGCTCGCGGCGGTATTCCGTCCAGCTCGGCGAGCAGAGCCTCGAGTGCCCGGCGCGCATCGGCCTCGATCCCATAGGCCCCTGCAAAATTCGTCCCTGGCTCGTCGGGGTTGGCATCGATGTGGATTACGCGCTGCCCGGGGCTCAAACCCGAATTATGCAGCCGCGTGCCGACCGCAAGGATCACGTCAGCGTCCTGCATGACCGGATGCAGCCGCCGGTTCGTCCACGCCGTCCCCACGAAGTGGGGGTGGCGGGCGCTGATGGCCCCCTTGCCTTCGCGTGACGTCACGGCCGTCGCTTCGAGCTTCTCGACCAGGGCCGTGAACGCCTCCGAGGCATCGCCTAGCACGACGCCGCCACCGGCATAGAGCAGTGGACGCTCTGCTGCCGCAAGCCAATCCGCGGCCTGGTGGAGTCGCTCGGGATCGCCCGCGCTAGGCTCCGGATGAATCGGGTTGCCGATCTCGACGTCGGCCGATTCGGCGAAGGTCTCCGGCGGAATCTCGATCTCGACCGGCCGCGCGGGCGCGCTGCGCAACTGGCGAAATGCCTCGTGGACCGACGGCGAGACCTGCTCGACAGAAAGGATCCGCTTCGCCCATTTGGTGATCGGACGAACGATCTCCAGCTGATCGTGGATATCGTGAAGCAGAGCACGCCCCTGTCCGATGCCGTCGCGATTGACCTGTCCCGCGATCATCAGCACCGGCGAGCAGGTTGCGTAGGCCGTGGCGAGCCCCGCGGCCGCGTTATACACGCCCACACCGGGCACGACCATCGCGACACCGGGACGTCCTCCGCTGCGTGCATAGCCATCGGCCATGTACGTGGTCGCCTGCTCGTGGCGCGTCGTGACGAAACGGATCCGTTCCTGCTCGTCGTAGAGGGCATCGAGCGCGTGCATCAGCTGATCGCCGGGCAGCCCGAAGATCGTATCGACGCCCTCGGCGACGAGAGACTTTGCGAGGGCCTGGCCCCCGGTCAGTTGAGGCATCGGTTCTAGTCGTCCTTCACCCGCTGAATCCGATCGAGGGCATCCGTTCAAATATGAACATATTGGTTCGCTGATGCTCATAGTAGAACGCAAGCACCGGCCGTCAAGCCGCGGTTCCGGCCGGCGCGAAGACTCGCTCGATCCCGTGACGGGATGGGCCGGCCCAGCTATTCCCCGGAGTCGCCCGGCCTCGGCTCGCACTCCGCGCGGATCAGCCAGGCCGCGACCAGCGATAGCCCGTTCAGGACCACGAGCCCCGCAAACGCGCCCGAATAGCTGCCCGTCGCATCCCGAGCGGCCGCGGCCACAATCGGCCCCAGGGCACCCGCGACTAGCGAGAGCATGAGAACGCCGTAGATCTCCGCCATGTATCTCGAACCGAAGCAGTGGACGACGATCAACGGGTAGAGCACATCGCGCGCTGTGGAAGCGAACCCATAGGAAATGATGAACAAGGCGAGCGGGCCGCGTGCGGGAAGAAAGAGCAGCACGACCGAGCTCGCGAGAAGCAGCGCTGTATTGAAGCGAAGTGCGGTCGGGGCGCTGACGCGATCCGCCAGCAGCCCCAGCAGGATCTTGCTCCCGAGCCCCATCCCCACGATCGTTCGAAAATGACCCGCCGCCTCGGATCCGGAGAAGCCCTCGTCGGTCAGGAAGGGCACGAGCTGATCCGTCATCGCGACGAAGTAGATGAATGTCGCGGCCAGATTGAAGCCGAGGAACCAGAAGCTGCGCGTTTTGATGGCCCGACCGACATCCATCGACGAGCTCTCGATCGACGAATCCCGCCCGAGCTCGACTCGCCCCTCCGCCCTCTCTTCCTCGGGACGGGGATCCCGAATCGCAGCGGCGGCGAAGGGCAGGATCACACAGGCGCCCCCGATCCCAACCCACAGGAC
>JAPYTP010000191.1 GCA_029941885.1 Myxococcota bacterium | reverse complement strand
AGGAGTACCTGGCCCAGAAAGCGGCTTAGGTTGAAACTAAAAACTGTCTCTTAGCTAAAGGCGTCTGTTGTCCAGAATGTTTTGCCGACGTACATACTCAGGCTCATCCGGGAGATCTTCTACGGCAACGCCACGGCGAGCGGGAGCAACGCTCTGGTAGACGATGCGAAGACCGAAATTCGGTCGCACTATTCGAGCCTCGATGGACTCCTTACGGGCCGCGACTGGGTCGGAGTAGATCTCATGACCGTCGCCGACGTGGCCGATCGACTGACGACCCTGTTCGCGACGAGCCTGGGGGCAGGCCCGTCAGAAGAGCTGACCGCCCTCGGCGGGTAGATCGCGCGAATCGATGCGAAGCCCTCGGTCGATCGCGAACTCGAAGGAATCCTGCGATCGGTCACGTCGCCTCAACAGGCTTGACGGAGAGAGAGCGAGTCACCGCTCCGGCGGCCCCCGGGTCCCTGTCGATCCCGCAGATCAGAGCTCCGCGCAGATATGCCCGCCGTCCACGACGATCGTCGAGCCCGTCATATAGGTCGATGCGTCGGAAGTGAGCAATAACAGCGGTCCATCGAGATCCTCGAATTCGCCGTAACGCCGCTGCGGAATCCGCTTGGCAAACTCCTCCGAACCCGGCCCTTCGAGCAGGACGCGACTCACGTCAGTCAGGATATAACCGGGGGCGAGGGCATTCACACGAATGCCGTAGCGCGCGCCCTCGAGCGCGAGAATCTCCGTCGCCTTCGTGAGCCCCGCCTTCGAGACGGCATAGGGAAACTGACCCTTGACATGTCGGTAGGAAGTGATCGATCCGATGTTCACGATATTTCCCCGCGACTGATCGGCTGAAATCACGCGCTCGGTATAGAGCTTCGCCCCGAGCCAGACACTCTTGAGATTGGTGTCGAGCACCCGATCCCAGTCCTCCTCCTCGATCGTCAGGTAGGTCTTGGCACCGGCCTCGACCCCTGCGTTCTGAATGAACACGTCGAGGCTGCCCATCGCTTCCCACGCCGCGTCGAGAAAATTGGCGAGGCTCGCCCTGTCAACTACGTCGAGGGGCAAGCCGAGCGCCTCACCGCCGGCAGCGCGGATCTCCTCCACGCGCTCTTCGATCTTCTCGACACGCCTCGCCCCGAGAATCACCCGCGCACCCGCCGCGGCGAGCACGCCGGCGAAATGGTGGCCAAAGCCTGAGGACGCACCCGTAATGGCCACGGTCTGGCCATCGAGTCGAAAGCGATCGAGAATCGAGGGCATGCGCTGGATTCCTGCGTGTTGCTCGTAGGGTTGCGGCGGATGCTACACCCACGCCGTTCGGGCTGCCCGGACGCCCGGGGGTCGCGGCCAGCGAGACCCCCGGTCAGTCGCCGCAACGGGCGGCCTTCCTTCGTTATCCTCTTCGTTCGCGTCGTCCGCACGTGCCCACATCCGAGCACTCTCGACCCTTCGTTGCGCTCACAACCCAAGAAAGCCCCCTCGAAAGCTGAGAGATCTCATGGAACACCTCGACGTCGTGATCGTCGGAGCCGGCTTGTCCGGAATCGGCGCCGCCTGCCACCTCGAAGAACGTTGCCCGGGCAAGACCTACGCCCTGCTCGAGAGTCGTCATGCCCTCGGCGGTACCTGGGACCTCTTCCGCTATCCCGGCATTCGATCCGACAGTGACATGCACACCCTCGGTTATTCCTTCAAGCCCTGGCGGGCAAGGAAGGCGATTGCGGACGGGCCCTCGATCTACGACTACATGGTCGAGACCGCCGACGAATACGACCTTCACGATCACATCCGCTATCACCACGGTCTGCGCAAGGCCTCGTGGTCGAGCGCTGCGAATCAATGGATCCTCGAGATCGAGAGCACCGACCACCCCGACGCAAAGCGGCCCGGCGAACGGACCCAGCTGAGCTGTAACTTCCTTTTCATGTGCAGCGGCTACTTCAACTACGAGCGTGGGCACCGGCCGGAGTTCGAGGGCTCTGATCGCTTCCGCGGTCGGATCGTCGATCCCCAATTCTGGCCCGAGGATCTCGACTACGAGGACAAGCGCGTGGCCGTGATCGGCAGCGGAGCGACCGCCATAACGATCGTCCCGTCGATGGCCGAAAAGGCGGCGCACGTGACGATGGTCCAACGTTCCCCGAGCTACGTCGTCTCCCGGCCCGACGTGGACGTGATTGCCAATACGCTACGCAAATTCCTGCCCGCGAAATGGGCCTACGCGATCACGCGTTTCAAGAACGTCCAACTGCAGCGCTTGCTCTACCGACGGACGCGCACCGACCCCGAAAGGATCAAGCGCCTCCTGCTCGATCGGGTCCGAAAGCAACTCCCCTCGAATTGCGACGTCGAAACCCACTTTACACCCAGCTACGACCCGTGGGATCAACGGCTCTGTCTCGTTCCCAACGGAGACCTCTTCGACGCGATCAACGACGGCCGCGCTTCGGTCGTGACCGATCATATCGATTGCTTCACCGAGTCGGGGATCCAGATGGAATCGGGCGAAAAGGTCGAAGCCGACATCATCGTCACAGCGACCGGTCTCGAGCTGAAAGTCCTCGGCGGTGTCGAGTTCGACGTGGACGGGAAAAAGATCGACTTCGCGGACACCTGGTCCTACAAGGGGATGATGTACTCGGGCGTGCCCAACCTGGCCCAGACCTTCGGATATATCAATGCCTCGTGGACGTTGCGCGCGGACCTCACATCGGAATACGTCTGTCGCCTCCTCAACCGGATGGACGAGCGAGGCGCCCGTCGGGTCGTGGCACGGTTGCGGCCGGAGGACGAGGCCATGCCTGCACGCCCGTGGATCGAGGATTTCACTCCGGGCTATATGCAGCGAATGATGCACCTGTTCCCGAAGCAGGGTGATCGGAGCCCCTGGCAGAACACCCAGAACTACACCGCCGACAAGAAGTTGATTCGCAACGCGCCTCTCGAAGACGGCGCACTCTTCTTCGAATCGTGAAAAGGCCCGATCATCGCTAGGCGTCGTCGGTCGGTGGATGCGGCGGCGACATCAGCGACGCACCCAGCCAGAGACCGGTGCTCAACAATACGACCATCAGTGCCGCGGACCCGCCAAAGAGTATGTCTGCCCCCCAAGTCCCATAGATCCAACCGGACAACAGAGCCGTCGCAGCGGCGGTCAACTGACCCGCCGCGCCGATCAGCCCCTGGCCCGACGCGAGATGTTCGGAGGGACTCGAGCGTGCGATCCCGAGCTGCAACGCCGGCATCGTAAACGAATCCGCGATGGAGTGGATCAAGACCAGCACGGCGAGACCGACGAGGCTCACCAACCAGCCATAGACGAGCATGCACGGGATTGCCACGCCGATACCCACCGCAGCCACGCGTAGCGGGCCTCGTCGGCTCGCCAGGCGACCCGCGATCGGTGGAAAGATCAACATCGGAAGGGCAAAGAGGCTGAGTGTCGCTCCGATGAAGAGCTGACCGGCCCCGCGGTCCGAAAGCAGAACGGCCCAGATCGCTTCGAAGACTCCAACGGTCGTGTAGAAGGCAAGACTGCAGAACAGAACGCCCTTGATTTCACGCATCCCGATCAGGATCCGAATCGGGCTCGAGTCGCTCGAGGCGGCGGGACTCTCCGGGATGGGCGTTCGGAGGACCGGCCAGACGAGCGCGACCAATACCAACGCCAGCGCCAGGAACGTCGCGCGCAATCCGAATGCCTGATAGAGAACCGAAGCGAGAACGGGTCCGGAAATGAAGCCCGCCATCTCAAAAGACGCCAGAAAGCCGAGGCGCTCGCCCGCACGCTCCATCTCCTCGCTGATCAGCAGACGACGCACCGCCGGCATGAATGCGCCCGCGCCCAGACCGAGCAGCGCCCGGGACAGGACGAATCCCGCCAGATCGTCTGCGAAGACCAGTCCGACATTTCCGATGGCGGCGCTCACGAGGCCGAATTGCAGCATCGAACGCGTGTGTCCTCGATCGGCATAACGAGATAGCCCGACTTGGGCCGCGAAGCCCGCCAGGAAGCCGGCCGCGATGATCACCCCGATCTCGGTCGAGTTGAACCCGAAGCGATCGCGGATAGCGGCAAGCAGGGTGTAGAGCGAACCGTACCCCGTCATCAACACGAAGGAGGTCGCGAAGAGCGGAAAGAAGCGCTTCGGAATTCCGAGTCCGGTCGATGTCCCCGCCGATTTCTCATCCCGTCCATCGGGCGGCATCGCTTCGCTCCTCTCTGAGGGTATTCCCGACCCTGTTGCCCGCCAAGGCTCCGAGCCCGATGCGCGGCGACCCGCTCGCCCGTAGACTCGCTGTGAGCCTCGGGCGGCGGTGCCCAAGCACACGACTCCGAAAACGACCCACAATGCGGAGCATAGTCGCCCGATGAAGCAGGGGAGATCCCATCCCAACTATGTACTGGGAGTCTGCTTCGCGCTGACTGCTCTGAACGTGATGGACCGCCAGGTCCTCGCCATCACGGCCGGGGCCATCCAATCCGAATTCGGCCTGAGTGATACCGAACTCGGACTGCTGACGGGCTTCGCCTTCGTCGTCATGCACGTCGCGGTCGGCATCCCGATCTCGGTGATCGCTGACCGCACGAATCGGCGCAACCTGATCGCCGTGGGCCTGGTCGCCTGGAGCGCGCTCACCGCCGCGACCGGACTCGCCCAGAGCTATCTCCAGATCTTCGCCGCGCGAATCGGCGTCGGTATCGGCGAAGCGGTCGGCAGCGGGCCCCTTCAGTCGCTGCTGGCAGACTATTTCCCCGTGGACCGCCGCGCGACCGCACTCGCCGTGACTGGGGCGGGAGGACAGGCGGGCGCCTTCATCGCCCTGCTCGCGGGCGGGCTACTCGTCGACAGCCTCGGCTGGCGCATCACCTTCATGATCTTCGGAGTCCCCGGTCTGTTCCTCGCGCTCCTTCTCTTTCGCACTGTCGCCGAACCCGGACGGGGATCCGCCGACCGGATCGTGGTCGAGTCGCTCCCCCTTCGTGAAGGACTGTCGCAATTCCTTGGCTTACCCGCGTTTTGGTACCTCACGGCCTCCGCCACCTTCAATCAGTTCACGAATTACGGCTTCCTCTTCTTTCTTCCGCTCGCGCTGATGCGACTCCACGGTCTCGAGGCGAGCGAGGCCGGTGTCACCCTCGCTTTCGCTCAGGCCGCTCCGACTTTCGCGGGTGTCCTGTGTTCGGGTTTTCTGGCCGATCGTCTGAGCCGCAGGAATCTCGCGTGGCACCTTCGGGTTCCGGCGATCGCGTCGATCGCGGCCGTTCCCCTGGCAATCATCTTCCTATCGATCGAATCGCTATGGCTGGCCCTGCCCTTTTGCGCGGCCATGTCCTTCGTAGGCACGATGTGGCTCGGGACCGGAAACGCGGCGCTTCAGAGCGTGGTCCATCCCTCCGTCCGCGCGACGGCCTACGCGGTACTGCAGCTCTTCGCGAGCCTGATCGGGCTCGGCTGCGGTCCGGCCTTCGTCGGATGGGCAAGCGAATCGCTCGCTTCCGTGCACGGGAACGATTCGATCCGTTATGCGCTAATGCTCGCCGCATCTGTCCAGCTGCTCGGCGGTCTCTCCCACTACGTCGCATCTCGGCGTTATGCGAGAGACATGACGGACGCGCGATCGACCTAGACGGTTTGTCCCCGAGGGCCCACACTCTCGGTTTCGCAGCCCGCCCGAGCGCCTCAGCGATTCGGCGCCAGCGCCTCGAGTGTTGGCCAATGGGGCTTGCTCAGGCCTTCGGGGTGGATCGGATGAACGCACACGTGATTTGCGCCGGCGGCGTGATGCGCCTCGATTCGGGTCTCGAGTGTCTGCGCATCCCCCATCGCCACTACGGCGTCGATGACGCGATCGCTGACTCCATTGTCAAAATCACTCGTGTCGAACCCGAGTCGGATCAGATTGTTCTGATAGTTGGGAAGCGTGAGACCCATTGCGATGGCCGCGGTTGCGCGAGCGATCTCGAGCGCCTTCGTCCGGTCGGGCTCCAGGACGACCTTCTGTTCGGTGCAGAGGAGCTTGTCGGGCCCGAGGATTCCCCGAGCGGTCTTCGTATGCTCTGGCGTCACCATGTACGGATGCGCACCATCCGCCTCGTCCCGCGCCAACTCCAGCATCTTCGGTCCGAGCGCCGCCAGGACCGTCGGCGGCTCGTCCGCAGGAGGAACCGCGACGTATTGGGCCTGGGCCATTCGTGCTAGGTAGGCGCGCATCGACGAGACGGGCTTGCCATAGACATGACCCCGCACGTCTTCGACGAGCAGGCGATGGGAGATCCCGATGCCGAGGATGAAACGTCCCCCGGACTGCTCGGCAAGTGTCAGCTGCGCCGACTTCATCGCGAGCGGATCCCGCGCATAGACATTGGCGACACCGGTCGCGACGACGAGTCCCTCCGTGTGATCGAGCAATCGCGCGGCGAGCGCAAAGGGGTCGCGCCCCCCCGCATCCGGCAGCCAGAGAGCGGAGTAGCCCATCTCCTCGAGTCGCTTTGCGAACTCGACGGTTTCGTCACTCGTGAGCCCATCCGGATAGAACCACACACCGCGGCCTTGGAGATCCATTTTCATTCCCTTTCTAATCGTCGTCGCCGGGAGCAGCCGCCACCCATTGGGTTCCTTCGCCGCCTTGCTCCACTCGATCCTGTTCGTATTCCGTGATCGCCTTCTGAATTCCACCGACCAACGCCGGCATGAAGGTGCCCGCGTTCTTGGTCGCCCATTCCATGCTTCGATGTCGATACTGATTGGAATTGTTGACCGCGGGCATGACGCTCCGCGCGATCAACTCATAACTCTTGCGCGTCGCCTCGGGATTCGCGCAGTCGTGAACCAGAAAGAGGATCGTACCGAAGCCACCGGATTTTTCGCGCAAGGACTCGATCACCTCGATCGCATCCTCCGGCGTACCCATCGTGAGCTTTCCAAAGATCGGGAGACCGGGTCCCGTCCACTCCTCGAGCATCCGCTCCGTCGAACTCGCGTACGCAGGTCTGGTACCGCCGAGCGCCTCCATGTAAGCCGCTAGTCGCAGCGTTCCGTGCTCCATATCGGCCCGGGCCTGGTCGCGAGTCTCCGCGATATGCATTGGAACCACGCATCGCCAATTCGCGCGGTCGACCGTCGCTCCACTCTTCGCCGCGGTTTCTTCGCAGACCTGCCAATGCTTCGGGAGTTGTTCGTAGCCTTCCGGCCCACTCGCCGCGAGGGAGAGCAGACCCAGCCCGTGTCTTCCAGCGGCATGCGCGCCCGAGGGAGAAATCGCCGAAGCGACGGCAATTTCCGGCCCGGGCCATTGCACAGGCGGCAGCTGGCTCTGCGCCTCGTTCAGTTCGAACCAGTCGGTTTTCCGCGTGACGGTCTCGCCCCGCAAAAGGGGCACGATCACCTCGAGCGCCTCGTTCATCATGCGGCGCTGCTCATTCGGCTCGATTCCGAGCATGAATGCGTCGGTCACGAGTTGGCCCGGACCACAACCAAGCATGACACGCCCGCGCGTCTGGTGGTCGAGCTGCATGATCCGATCCACGAGCATCAGCGGATTGTGATAGGGGAGTGACACGACTCCCGTCCCGAGCCGGATCCGTTGCGTTATCGCGGCGGCATGGGCGATGAAGACTTCGGGCGACGGGATGATCTCGTAGCCACCGGAATGGTGTTCGCCGATCCATGCCTCGTCGTAGCCGTACTCGTCCAGGTGCTTGACGAGAGCGAGATCGCGATGAATCTGCTCGGTCGGATTCTCGTCCGCCGGATGAAAGGGAGCGAGAAAGACGCCGAAGCGAAGCGGACGCGGATTCATGGCGGGGAGGCTCCTCGGAGATGAAGTCGGCAGGGCGTCACGCCTCGGCGATCCCCTGGTTCTAACAGAAGGGGCTCCATTCTGGCGCATCGGGTCGCTCCGCGACACTGGGCTGTCCTGACCCAGACCCCTCCCAGTCGGCGACGGAGTCGCGCCCTCGAAAATCGGCGCTCTGTTGTTCCGAGGAGGCATCGGGTCTAGGGCGCGGGGAAGACTGTCCGGCCCCGCGCGATCGTTTCGATCACAGCGATCTCGCCGATTTCGTCGATGGGAACATCCGCGGGATCGCGCTCGAGGATCACCAGATCGGCCTGCTTACCCACCGAGATCGAGCCTTTTCGGTCCTCTTCGAAATATTGATAGGCCGCTCCGAGTGTGACGGCGTGCAGTGCCTCTTCGAAGCTGAGACGCTGGTTCGCGCCGAGCACGACTCCGGCGCGCGTCTTTCGTCCCACCGCGATTTCGAGTAGTCGCATGACGTCCGGCGGAACGATCGGCGCATCGTTGTGGATGGTGAAGGGCAGATCCCGGTCGCGGGCGGAGCGCATCGGACTGATTCGCATGGCTCGGTCGTCTCCGAAGCTCCGGCGATGCCAGTCGCCCCAGAAAAAGGGATGGGCCGCGAAGAAGGACGGAACGATCCCCAGGCGCTTCATCGCATCGAGTTGGTCCTCTCGAGCGAGCTGAGCGTGGATCGTGACGGAGCGATGATCCTTGGTCTCTCCGGCCAACGCGACCTCGACACCCTCGATCATCAGATCGATCGCCGCGTCGCCATTGGCGTGGGCGATCACCGGAATTCCCGCGTCGATCAATCGTTTGACGTTGTTCTTGTAGAACTCGGGCTTGACCATCGGGTAGGCCACATAGTCCGCCGCCGCTCCGGGTGGGCCCTCGTTGTAGGGGCGTGTCAGCCAGGCGGTACGTCCCTGAGGTGACCCATCGAGCACGAATTTGACGCCCGCGACGCGCACTCCATTTTGGTAGTCGGGCGAGTATCCGACCGCATCGAGCGAAACGGCCTCTTCCTCACCCCGAAAGGCCGGGTAGACCGCCACGTCGACAGCGAGCGGCTGATGCGCCGCCACTCCCCGAAGCCCCTGAACCATCATCGGACTCGAAGCGCCATCCTGGATCGTCGTCACACCGAAGCTCGCGTGATAGGCGACCCCGCGATGGACGTCGCGCGCAAAATCCGCGGGGTCCACCTGACCACCTGCCTCGAACATATGGGCCAAACCCATATGCGCGGCCACCTCCTCGAGCACGCCGTTTGGAATCGTGGATCCGGGGCGTCGACGGATCACGCCGCCATAGGGATTTTCGGTCGTCTCATCGAAGCCGAAGATCGCGAGCGCCGCGGAGTTCGCCGTCGCGAGATGGCCCGATACGTGGAGGAGCACGATCGGATGCTCCACCGAGGCACGGTCGAGGTCGTCGCGATTCGGATGACGGCCCTCCGCCAAGAGCGAATCGTCGTAGCCATACCCCATGACGAACTCGCCAACGGGGATCGATTGGCCGACGATTCGTTCGCGCAGCGCGACAACGATGTCCTCGATCGACCGCATGGATCCGACCGGAGGGGAAGAAGCGTTCAGCAGCTCGAGCATCTGCATGACCATGCCGAGGTGTCCATGGGCGTCAATGAAACCCGGAACGAGGGCACGATC
>JAPYTP010000190.1 GCA_029941885.1 Myxococcota bacterium | reverse complement strand
AAATCGTGCTGAACGCGCTCGGCGATATCGGTGACTTTGTCGGCGGTATCGCGGTACTGATCACGCTGGCCTACCTCGCCACTCAAGTGCGGCAGCATACAGCGGCGCTGCGCACTGCGAGTCGTCAGGACCTCTCCTCAGCCTACCGCTTCCACAACCAACACCTCCTGGACCCGCAAGTCTCCGAGGTCTACGCCGTCGGTCTTCGAAACTATCCTGACATGACACCGGCTCAGAAACGCACCTTCGCGCATGCGATCAACGACCATGCGTTGTTTCTGCAAAACGCGTTTGCCCTCTATCAGTCCGGGTCGCTGGGCATCGAGAACCACACGCCGTACTTGACGTGGTTCGCTTACGCCGTTGCGACGCCTGGCGGCTCCGTGTGGTGGCATGAGACGAAGGGCTTCTACAACGCGGCGTTGGTCTCGTCGATCGACGCAAGGCTGGCAACGGGAGGCCTCCCCAACGTCCTAGAAGTCGGCCTCTTTGCCGTCGAGGAGTGAGCGGGGCCCACTTCGCCTACCGTCTAACAAGCGGTTGCAGCTGACGCCCAACAGCTCCTCCCGATAGATGCGTGGTACCGTTCTGGCGGCGGGCGGTGTGCCCCAGCGTTGACGGTCAGCGCTGCTGAACCGCATATCCGTTTGCCGGCCAGGGTTTGAGATCGCCGATGCAAGACCAAATCCTTCCCCTCGATCGCAAACGCCGAAATCACCTCGGAATCCTGAGGGATGAACTGCGAGGGAGGTCGTACGAACGGTTCTTCCGATGGGAGATGAGCTCGCTCCCAGACCACATCGAGCAAGCGCTCAGCGATGGGGAAGCCAACCCCGCGCGAGGCCTGGCGAGGGGCGAGGTCAATCGGCTTCTCGAACGGGGATACCTCCCACTCGAAAGCGGGTACACGACTCTGCCCGACGGAACCGCCCACGTGGCTGTCCTCACGCACTTTCCGGGAACGACAGGTGAGATGATCGACTGGTGGTTCGGCTGGCACGGAATCGAAACGGAACGGTATAAGCTGTGGCATCCGCAGGCCCATCTGTTCTCCCAGACACGCTACCAGCGCACGGAGTTGGCGGGCCTGACCGACCGGCAGAAGTACATCGGCAATACGGCTTACGTCGATGAGTACGTGGGGCCAGAGGTTTTCCGGCTGGCGATCTCGTTCCGCCATCCTCGCGAACTCGGCTTGGATCAGGAGGCCTTCAAGGATGCGGGGGTGAGTACGGCGATTTGTGCTCGGGTCGGATTCAGCGACAGGCCAATCGATTCCGGGTACCTGATCCATCTCATGCGTGACACTGCGAACGGGTGCGAGATGCGAAGCCGATTCTGGATGGGCGAGCTACATCTTCGATCTCTTCCGGAGCGAAATCCGGTCGACCGACTGCTGGACAGCTCGCTCATCCGACGGAGAGTGATCCCCAACCGGCTCGGTCGAGACCTCCTCATCCACTGCGCTGAAGAGATGAACCATCTTGCGAGCTTTCTTCCCAATCTCTTCGAGCAAGAATCCCGAGGCTACTCGCCAGCCGGCTAGCAAGGGCTTGCAGCTGACAGCTTGACGTTCCTGGATTCGGTAGCATTCTGGCGTCGGGACTTTGCGGCGTGGCGTTGACGGTCAGCGCTGTCCGTTGCAGCCTGAAGCCCGATTCGTCAGACGGCTTGATCTGCGCCAAGGGCGCGGCGATATTCTGGTCATCCGGGAGGACTTGCGAATGCAGGACCGTGCACCTTGCTCTTCGACCCGACGGTTTCTCGTTTGCGCGTTCGCCCTTTCTGCGACGCTCATGGGCAACGTCGCCTTTGCTGAGCACTACGCCGTCGGCGACGAGATTGAGCCCTTCACCCTCGAGGATCAACATGGCGAGAGTCGCAGCGTTGATGCTTCGGTGAAGGTGATCCTGTTCAGCCGAGACATGGAAGGCGGCGACTTCCTCAAGGAGGGGCTGGCAGAGGTCGCACCCGATTACCTGAACGGGCAGAAGGCCATCTACGTTGCGGATATCAGCGGCATGCCGCGGCTGATCGCGACGCTGTTTGCGATTCCCGCAATGCGCGACCGGCCCTATTCAATGCTCCTCGATCGCGACGGCGAGACGACGGCACGCCTGCCGGACGTCGAAGGACAGGCGACTCTCATTTTCCTCGACCGGCTCACCGTCCGCCGCATCGTGCACGTGACGGAGGCACCCGCCGTGCAGCGGGAGCTCGAATACGCCTCCGGCGGCGAGTAAGGTCGAGTGCCTCGAGGGCTTTCCCGATCAGTCGACCGCCGAAGCCTACTCACCTCGTGATAGGGATGTGAAGTGCAAGAGCCCTTCTCGAATCTAATGGAATTTGTCGTCGCGATCGCGGGGTTCTCGGGAACCTCGATCGCAATCCAGTCGCGAGATGCGACAGCCGACGCAATCCGGGAATTCCGCAACCGGAACCTCATTATTTGGTCGCTGTGTGCGGCGTTCGGATCAACCCCTCCCTGAAGGCGTAGTCTATCTCGGTGCTGAGAGGCCCCAAGTGTGGTCTTGGTCGAGCTATCTCTACGCTCAGCTCCTGGTTTTCGTGCTGACCGTTCCCTACTCGGGCCGATCCAAGCTGACGCCTGACGAGCGCGATCGATTGTCTCCCTTGGTATGGGTGCTGGGCGTTGGCGGAACCGCTCTAGTTGCCCTTGCTCAAGTTGTGAACGGACTTGGCTGGTTCCATAACCCGAGTGCGGCGCCGCTCTATTGGGGTCTTCTCTGGATGATTCTTTTTGCGGCGATGCAGTTCTATCGCAACCTTTTCGGTCCGCGCTGAGCGTCCGACGCATAACAGAGCCCTGAATCAGACGGGCAGTTTTGAGAACTTGGAGTGGGTTTCGCGGCCTCATCTCGGCTCTCGCAGAGAAGGGCGCTTGGCGGTCGGCGCTATCCTCTCGGCCAACCTCTGATAGGCAAAGCCCGCAGGTTGTGGGCGGAACCGGTGGGCGGCAGGAGCTCGCTCTGCCTTGACGCTTTCAGACCTGGCCGACCAACAAGGCACTACAGCTGACCGGCTCGGCTGTTGGCGTTGCTTCCCTCCGGTAGAATTCGAAGCGTAAGAAGTGCTCTTGGCCATTTAGTCCGGTTGGCCGCCGGCAGCTGAGCGCCGATCCGTTAAGACGGCGCGCGTAAGCGGGAGGTTTCCGAGTGAGTCGTGCATTCCTTCTCTGCTACCCAATCCTCTGGGGGCTCTTTGGCATGGCGTGCTTCGTCGCCCCCGCGGCCATGCTGCGCGCTTTCTGACAAGGGCTTGCAGCTGACACCAGCCAGCTGGGCATTGTTGACTTTGATACCGTTCTGATACTCGACTCTACGGCTTCGGCGGGGCCGGTCCGCGCTGTCTGTTGCAGCTGAAGCCAGATCCGCTGAGCGGCGAGGCGGGCAAGGAACCACCGCAACCGAGCAAGCCGTGTTCTACCGCGTTCTAGCCGACACAGTTCTCGTTCTCCACCTGCTATTCATCCTCGCAGTTGTAGCCGGTGGCCTCGGCGCGCTTCGGTGGCGCTGGGCGCCGCTCGTGCATGTTCCCGCTGTACTATGGGGTATGTTCATCCAGGTCTCCGGTGGCATTTGTCCGCTCACACCACTCGAGAATGAGCTTCGGCGTGCGGCTGGGTCATCCGGCTATTCAGGTGGGTTCATCGAGCACTATCTGCTCTCGATCATCTACCCAGCCGGGCTCACGCAGTCCGTACAGCTCCTGCTGGCTCTGGTCGTTCTGCTTGCCAACGTCGCCGTCTACACATTCGTCTGGAGGCGTCTGAAGAGAGCCGGTGGTTCGCTCTCGGCCTAACCAGCGGTTGCAGCTGGCCGGCCACAGCTCCGCCCAATCGACCGTGGTAGAGTTTGACATTGAAACCAAGCGCTTCGGCCGGTCACTGGGAGCGGGCCGGACAGCTGAACCGCATATCCGTTGGGCCATGCGCGAATGCAATAAGCATGGCGACTCGCAAGATTCGCACTCGGTGCAGCGATGCTCACCGTGGTCGCACTCGCTGCGGTCGCTGTTTCAGCTCGATTCTCTGACGGTCCTATCTCCGTTTTCCCCGGTGGCCCGCTGGTGTCCGGAGTTCCCACGAAATACGGCACCGTCGAGTGGGATCGTGTAGACCCCATCCGAGAACTCGAGCTCCAGTTGGAGAATCCGCCGCGATCCAGAATCACTCGGTTCCTGGTCTACGAAGGCGCTCCATACATCCCGTGCGCCTTCTGCACGAACCGACTCCTCAAGCGCTGGCCCCGGGAGCTCCAACAAGACGACCGGGTGATCCTGCGGGTCGATGGCATGCTCAGCGAGGGCAGGGCCAGGCGCATACCCAATGACTCGCCCGAATACGTGGCAGCGCGGGGTGCTCACTCGATCAAGTTCTCCCCGGGTTCGGGAGCACTAGCCGCAGTGGAGGACCGAGCGGCTGGCCTCGTGGTGGGGGCGGGCCGTCTGGCACCCGGCGCCGAAGGGATCTCGGCCCCCGACTCGTGGCTCTATCGAATCGATCCGCGGTAGCCCGAATTCTGAGCGCCGATCGCACGCGGCTCAACGAAGCGCAGCAGCTGAGCCGTCCTCTCTTCGTTCGGCAACCCGCCGTTCAATGGGCTTCGTCCACAACGGCGCCGGCCGTCTGGCGCCGGGCG
The DNA here is from genome assembly GCA_029941885.1 of Myxococcota bacterium. Classification (GTDB taxonomy): domain Bacteria; phylum Myxococcota_A; class UBA9160; order UBA9160; family UBA4427; genus UBA4427. The sequence continues at coordinate 4,888 of JAPYTP010000190.1, read as the reverse complement.
CTACACTCTCCATCAACCCCAAATGACGGGCAGCGCAGCTGAGCGCCAGGTCCCTTGGGCGACGCCATTCGGAGTTGGAACGTGACGGACCCATGTTGCGAAGCCAAGGGAAGTGAAGTCGCCGCGCTCCGTCTTCGCCAGGGACATGTCCTGGCCGTCGTGCTGGCGGTCAATCTCGCAATGTTCTTTGTCGAGTTCGGAACCGGCCTTTGGTCTCGTTCCACCGCCCTCCTTGCCGACTCCCTGGACATGCTCGGCGACTCGTTCGTCTACGGGTTCAGCCTTCTCGTTCTCCATCGAAGCCTCGCGTGGCGCGCTCGAGCCGCCCTCGCCAAGGGGGCGATCATGGCCGCGTTCGGGGTTGGTGTGCTTCTGGAGGCTTGGTTCAGACTTCGTGCGGGCGTGCCTCCCGTAGCGCCTGCCATGATGGCCATCGGCACGCTTGCCCTCGTTGCAAACGCCTACTGTTTCTCTCTTCTCTGGCGACACCGCACGGACGACATCAACCTTCGGTCCACGTGGCTGTGCTCCAGGAACGACCTGATCGCCAACGGAGCGGTTCTCCTCGCAGCCGGTCTGGTCGCCTGGTTCGAGTCGCTCTGGCCGGATGTCGTCGTCGGCATCGCTATCGCCATCCTGTTTCTGCGCACCGCGACTCTTGTGCTTCGGGAGTCGCTCGCGGAGATCAGTCGGGCACGGGGCGGCACCATCGAGAGCGCAGGCTAGCAAGGGCTCGCAGCTGACAACGGACAGTCCGCCGATTCTGAATCGGATAGTATCCCGGCGTTGGGACTCGATTGCATGGCGTCGGCGGTCAGCGCTGTCTGTCCCAGATGAAATCCGATCCATTGGGGGTCTGCGTTCCGTTACGCAGGAGTGCCTAAAGCAATGTTGTCCACAACCATTCGCCAAGACAACTGTGTGGGAGCAACAGGCCGCCTCTGGACGATCTGGTTGGTGATCGCGGCAAGTCTAGTCAGTTGCAATCGTGCCGAGGACATTGGGTTCCGTACCGGTTCACCGACCGACGACCTCCCGCGATGGATCAGCCCGTTGCTCGACGTGGGTCTTCGTCCCGACTGGTCGGCAGACAGCACGCGCCTTGTGTATCTGGACGAATTGGTCGGCGATGTCCATGAACTCACGCTTGAAACCGGCGAGAGCCGGAGCCTGACGGGCCACTTCGAACACAACGGGTTCACCCGCGCGCGCTATCTCGCGAGCGGTGACCTGTTGCTCTGTGGGCCGAGTGCGTCATCGGCGGAGGAAGGAGATAGCGGTCGCTGGCAGACTGAGCTGTGGTTCCTGCCACGCAAGGCAATGGGCCCGGCGCAGCGTCTCGAAGAACCTTGTTTCGAGGGACCCGCCGTGTCGCGCAACGATATGCAGATCGCCTGGACCCGCTCCACCTATCCGGACGAGATCGTTTTTGCGCGGTCGGAGATATGGACTGGCCTGATCGAAGTGAATGCGGGCGAGGTGAAGCTTGTCGACCGTCGCAAGCGCATCGCACGAAGGGACTTCATGTATCTCGCCTTTGTCGAAACCCAGGACTTCCGTCCACCCGACGAGCGCGAGCTACTTTTCACCGCCTATGCCTACAAGGGCGGCGAAGTCATGGGCGTGGATCTCGTGTCCGGTGACTTGATCAACTACTCCCGCGATTGGGCGTACGACGAGGCCGAGGGTGTCTTTCCCGATGGCAAGAGCATCGCTGTCGAGCGTGAGGTGAACACGTTCACCGCGGTCCCAGTGGGCGACATCGACATCTGGCAACTAGCGCTCGATGGAAGCGGCGTCTCACGGCGCCTCACTCACTTCACGGAATACGCAGGCTATGGCGCCAACAATCCAGTGATCAGCCCCGACGGACGCAAGATGGCCTTCGCCCTGCGCCTCAAAGGTGGCGATCATGGCAACGGCCAAGGCATCCTGCTCTACGATTTCGAGCAAGCGCCCCGCTAGCACCTCGCCGGATCCATGGAGTGCAGCTCTCATTCGCCGCCCAACAAGGCGCAGAAGTCGACATGCCACAGCACCTCCCAACCAACCTCTGGTAGAGTCCAGTATTGAACTTGGGTGTCTCGTCGAACATCGGCGACCTGTGCGCCGCAGGTGAGCGCCCACTCCGTTGGAAGACGAGCATGACTCTTCAGGATTTCGGAAGTCTGGGTGAGCTCGTCGGGGCGATCGCTACGGTCGCAACCCTGGCCTATCTCGCAGTTCAGATTCGTTCGAATACGCATGCGGTTCGTTCTTCCGCCGCACAGTCCGTCCACGAGAGTTTCGCGACGTGGTACCGGATGCTCGCCGGTGCCCGCGTGCAGATCACCGCGGGCCCCGGAACGGCGATCCGTCAGGAGGCGCATCGTGATGCAGCAGATTCATTCCGATCTCTGGGTCACTGACTCTCCTCTCCGATTCCTCGGACTCGAAGTCGGGGCACGGATGACCATCGTGCGCCTTCCCGGCCCCAAACTGCTGCTGCACTCGCCGATTACCGCGACCCCGGACCTGGTCCAGGAGGTGAAGGCGCTCGGCCCGGTCGCGTACGTGGTGGCTCCCAACCGGCTCCACCACCTCTTCGTCGACGAGTGGCAACGAGTCTGTCCGGACGCCTTGCTCTACGCGGCCCCGGGGCTCGACACAAAGCGTGCCGATCTGGTCATCGACGGCGTGCTCGGTGACGAGCCCGAACCCGGCTGGAAGGGCGTGGTCGACCAGGTCCTCGTCGATGGCTTTCCGTTCGCGAACGAAGTCGTCTTCTTCCACCGGCCCAGCGCCACCCTCATCGCGACCGATCTGGCATTCAAAATCGGCGCCAGCAGTCCGCCGCTGACCCGCCTCGTTTTCCGCCTCGCAGGCACGTTTGGGCGGCTGTCTCCGACGCTCCTCGAGCGGCTGTTGGTGCGTGACAAGGCGGCCTTTCGTCGCTCGCTTACGCGTATTCTGGAGTGGCCGTTCGAGCGCGTCGTGGTGGCACACGGCGAGGTGTCGGAGCAGGGCAGCCGCGAGGAGCTCGTCCGCGGCTATTCGTGGCTTCTGGGCAAGGGACCATCCACCTAGCCATGACACCGACGATGAGCAATGATCCTTCGAGCGGGAGGTCCCCATGGAAATCCATGCGCATTCGGACGGTCAGTAAGCATGCCCAGGAGTGAACTGGGGCAGCTGCGATATCAGGAGCAGGACAGCAGGCTCACACTCGAACAAGGACTCGATGAATACTGTGAGGCCAATCCAGGTCGAGTCAACCCGACGACAACATCGACCGCAGCGCTCGGATCCTACCTCGCGAATCACGACATCAGCCACGTGGTCTTCGGCACGACCACCAGCCTACGCGGCGAAATACTTCAGGACACGTGGACCTTCCTGGCCGTGGACGTGTCGGCAACACAATACGTGCGCGATTTCATCAAGGAGGAAGAGGGCAAGCAGATCATGGCAGACGCGCTTTCGTGGGGAGCGATCCCAGTCCTGGTGGGCCTCGTCTGGAATCTGCCACGGCTGGCCTGGCGATCTTCGAGGATGCACAAGAAATGGCCATGGAAAGGCTGGGAGCCCTACCTCGATGTGCCGCTCGCCGACATTCGGCGAGAGTTTGGCATTCGGATCTTGTAGTGGCCGGCGCTCGTTGCTGGCCGATGCGCATGGGCTTCTGTGCCCGCCGGTAGAGGGACGATGAGCTGATCGGTCGCAGAACCGGAGGACATGGGGAGCGTATCGGCCTGTATCGCAGAGGCTTTCGCATCCGATCCGATCTGGTCCGTCGCGTTGGAACGATCCGACGGAGGCACGGATCATCACGCACCCTACTGGCGAAGTTTTGTCGAAGGCGCGATGCGGTTCGGCACTGTACACCGATGGATGTCGGGGGCAGCGGTGTCCGGTTTGGATTCCGCCCGGAGAAAGTGAGCTGACAGCGGAACTGGAGGATGTCATCGAGTCTTTGTTGCGGCGATCTCTCGACTCCGAAAACGTGGACGCCATGAACGAGCTCTACGAACGATTCGAGGCCAGCCGGAGCGCCGTTCCTCAGCACCACGCCTATCCCGCTTTGCTGGCGACCCATCGCGCGCATCGCGGCCGAGGCCTGGGACAGGCTCTATTGGCGGCTGATCTGGATCGGTGGGATGCCCTCTGTGTACCCACCTATCTGAAATCCTCGAATCCCGTCAACGATCACCGTTATGCCCGAGCGGGATTCCAACCGGTCGGCGGTTTCGAAGCGGTCCGCAACAACGCGAGAGTGACGGCGATGTGGCGACCCGCGGCTCATGGATCACCCTCGTAGGATAAGAGCAGATCTCGACGCGGCCGAGCGCTGCTTCTCTCTGGCCCGCTCTGGGGCTTTGGCTCTCGATCGTTCCAGTCGGTATCCTGCGGTCCGCCGGAAGCCACTATCATTGTCGTTTCACCAGCCCTCTTCGATCGGCGTGACCGACTCGGGTCAAGGCAAAATCTGGCATAGCAAAACATGATCAAAGGTCGGTGTGAATGTGGAAGCGTACAGTATGAAGTCGATGGTGGGATCAACGACTTCAGTCACTGCCATTGCAGCCAGTGTCGTCGGCTCCATGGTGCCGCCTTCGCCTCGTTCGGCGGGGTCGTACGCAACGAGTTCTCCTATCTATCGGGGGAGCCGGATCTCACCCGCTATGCGTCGTCGGATGACCACATCCGCGTATTCTGCCGAATCTGCGGGTCCAATATTCTGGTCGAACTCGATCTGGAACCGGAAGCTCTCTACCTGGCGATGGGTCACGCGCGCGCGCTCACGATCGTGACGGCGACACTTCTGGCGCTGTGGTTCCTCACGGGCCTTCCCAACTAGTTCGATGCGGCCTGCGTCGCCCTTGGAGAGGGCCCGAAGCAATTCGCTCGA
>JAPYTP010000189.1 GCA_029941885.1 Myxococcota bacterium | reverse complement strand
GACCTGGACTCCGTGCGCGTCACGCCCGCCGAGCGCATCGACGTCGTGATCGACTTCTCGAAGGCGGATATCGGCGACGAGATCTACCTCGTCAACACCATGGACCAGTTCCTGGGTGGCGGCCCGACGGGCGTCGAGCTGGACCCCGACGAGGCGCCCCGGGTCGTGAAGTTCATCGTCAATCGACACGCGGTCGATCACAGCCGGGTCCCGAGCAAGCTGCGCAAGAGGCCGAGGATCAAGGAGGAGGAGATCGTCAGGACCCGCGTATTCGAGTTCGATCGCGAGAACGACGGCTGGACGATCAACGGCAAGAAGTTCGACTTCACCCGCATCGACGAGACCGTCGTGCGCGGCACGGCCGAACGCTGGATCTTGCGCAACTCGGGCGAGGACTGGGCACATCCGGTGCACATCCATCTCGAGGAGCATCAGATCGTGAGCCGAAGCGGCCTCGCTACGACGGACGACGAACGGCTGTTGATCGAGACGAGTCGCAAGGACGTGAGCGTGATCGATCCCGGCGAGGAGCTGGAGATCTTCCTGCGCTTCCGTGACTGGACGGGTCGCTACCCGATCCATTGCCACAATACCGTGCACGAAGATCACGCGATGATGCTACGTTGGGAAGTTGTAGATCCTTGATTGAGGTCCGTGGATTCTTGAAGGAAGGCCTTCGATTCTCGACGATCGCCAGTGTGGCCGCCGCGTGGATGATTGCGGTCACACTCGCGGCGGCGGGATGTGTGTCAGGCACGGGGGGAGTCGAGCCAGCCGCCGAGCCGGCGCAATCGGCGCCGGACGCGGTGGCGTCCGTGCAGAGTGTCCTGCGCCCACGCGGAGGGCTCGCCTGGCGCGACTACTTTCCCAATGTGGAGCTGACGACGCACAACGGCGATCGGGTGCGCTTCTACGACGATCTCATCAAGGGCAAGGTCGTCGTGATCAACTTCATGTACGCGACCTGTACGGAATCCTGACCGCTGACCACTGCGAACCTCGTGAAGGTTCGGAAGCGGCTGGGGGAGCGGTTTGGGCGCGAGGTGTTCTTCTACTCGATCACGCTGATGCCTGAGGACGATACCCCGAGAGCCCTCAAGCGGTTCGCCGACCGCTACAAGATCGACGAAATGGGGCCCGGTTGGAAGTTTCTCACGGGTCGGCCAAGGGACATCGAGCTGCTGCGCCGCCGGCTGGGCTTCGCCTACGACGACCGGCGGCTCGACGCCGACCGGACCAACCATATTCGCTTGATCCTCATGGGCAATGAGCCCTATGGTTGGTGGGGAACGGCTCCGGGGGCAGACATGAGCGCTAACCAGCTTACGAAGCTCGTCGAGTGGTTGGAACCCGGCTCGTGGGGGATGCAAGGCCCGCCCGAGACATGGGCGAAGCCGGACCCTCCGAAAAAGGTGCAGTAGGTGCCGGTGCTATGCCGCACGCCGGAGACCGGTCCCTGCGCGAGGGGGTCGCGACGGTCCCGTCTGAGCGGCGGTGTCCTCGCCCAGGGCGCGCTGTTGCTGCTCCTCGCGCCGGCTGGGACGACACACGCCTTGCAAGACGAGGAGGCGGTGACGCGCTCGAGCTCTGTGCAGAACGAGCGGCCGGCATGGCTGCGCCCCCTCGGCGACGAGGACAGGTCCGGCACTGATTACAAGAGCGGGCCCAGCGATCTGTCCGGGGAAGAGGACAGCGGCGCGCTCCGCCCGGGCTGGTCGAAGCTCGAGCCGGGCGTGCTCGACGTCCAGGCGTGGGACTGGCTGCAGCAGGATCTCGAGCGGATGTTCGATGCGACGAGGGCGGCCGCACGCAACCGCCTGTCGCGCGACGCGTTCAAGGCGAAATACCTCGGCGCCACCGTCGAGTTCCTAGGGATCGACGCCGGGGCGACCACGGCCTTCGAGACCTCCGTCAACAAGGCCCTCGGCGAGATCGAAGGAGCTCGCGCGGACATGCAGCGCCCAAAGCCGAGGAGTGCACCCGACCTCGATGAGAGCGCCGCGATGCTCGTGTCGCGCGCGGGCTGGTTAGAGTATGGCCACGCCCAACGCAACGCAACGCGGCACCCGCTCGCCGTACTCGAGGCGCGGCCCCGCCACGAGCTGCTGCGTGAGCAAATGCTGACGTGGCTCTTACGTCTCGACTACGGGATGGGCGCGGCGGCACGATGAGGCACAGGCTGCTCGCTATAGCGCTCGCGGCCATTGCCTCGGTAGTCGCGGTCGAGCCCGCCGATTCGCGTGGCGAGCCTGACCCTCGAGGCAAGTCCTGGCACGACAGCGAATCGGTCGCTTTCGCCGCGGCGCGCGCGAGCGGACGTCATGTCGTCGTGGTCTTCGGCGCCGACTGGTGCGCCCCATGCGAGAAGATCGAGCAGATCATGAACGACGACATTGTCTTCCGCCTGTTGTCCGAGAGCTTCGTCCCTCTGCACTTCGACGTCACCGAACTCAGCGATCGCGACGAGGCGCTTCAAGCGAAGTATCGCGTCCCCACGCTTCCTGCGGTGATCTTCGTCGATGCCTCCGGGCAGGAGCTAGGCCGTTGGCAGCAGAACCTGAGTGCCAGCGGCTTCATCGGCGCGATGCGAAGCATCGTCGCCTCACGCCCCCCGCAACCCCAGTGAGCCGGTGACTTCAATGCAAGCCTCTATACAAAGCGAACGGCACGTTATTCACATCGAGCGCGCGGCGATGCGAGGAGTCGCGCGACCTCGGCGCTCTCGGGCGCGGCTCGGCCGGGTGCTCTGCGCGGCATGGGTCATCTCCTTCGCGGCGGCATGTGCATCGGCCCCAAGGCCAGACAGCGTTCCTCCGGCGACGACTGCGAGCGCAGCCGCCGCGATCGCTCCGCAGCGGGTCGCCGTCCTTGCGAAGGCGGGGAGGTTCGAGCCGGCCGAAGTCCGCCTGGTCCAGGGTGTGCCTGCCATTCTCGAGTTCACTCGCGTCGTCGACAGCGCATGCATGAAGGCGGTCCGGATGCCATGGATGGAAGAAGCGGTGGACCTTCCGCAGAACGAGCCGGTCGAGATCGCGGTCGACACTTCGATGACTGGAGTGTTCTCCTACGCCTGCTCGATGGGCATGGTCTCCGGCGAGGTGGTGATCGACAGGGCCGACTAGGCGTGCGATGCAGGCCGGCGTCCCGGGGCGTACAAGTCGTCCTTGCGCTACTCGCCCTGGTGGGTGCCCAGGCTCACGCCGCGGCCGGTCTTCCCGGCGTCGATCGCGTCGTGGAGACGATCGATACGAGCGGGACGGAGCGGGAGCGCGTTCGGGAGATCGTCTCGGATGACGGTGCCTATTCCGCCTACGCGAAATCACCTATCCGAGAGTGATTCCAGTCTTCCGCTTGCAGCCAGTCTGAACAATCTGCGCAGGACGAGAACGGCACGACAATCATGAGCAGAACACTAAAAAGTGGTTTCTCGAATACGTTCGGCCCCTGGGCGCTGGTCACCGGCGGTGCAGTCGGCATGGGCGAAGCCTTTGCCGAACTCATCGCAACATAGGGCATTCACCTCGTGTTGACCGACATCCAAGGCGACAAACTCGACCGAACCGCCGCTCGCCTACGCGAGACTTATGGGGTGGAGGTCAGAGTCGTCATCTCGGACCTGAGCGCACCCGACTTCATGATCGCGATCGAAGAAGCGACCAAGGGACCTCGAGATCGACCTCTTGATCTCGAATGCCGCGGTTGGACATGTCGGTCGCTTCGCCGAGATCGAATTGAGTCGGATGGTCAGCGCAATTGACATCAACGTCAGAGCAACGTTGCTCCTGACCCACCACTTCTGTCAGGGCATGATTCGCAGACATCGATGTGGAATCGTGTTGTTTTCGTCGAGCTCCGCCTACCAAGGCACACCCTTCGTCGCGAACTACTCCGCGACGAAGGCGTACAATCTGTGCCTCGGCGAAGCGCTCTGGTTCGAACTATTCAAGCACGGTGTCGATGCGCTTGCGTTCGCGCCGGGCGCAACCAACACCCCATCGCTCCGCACGAGCAAGCATGGACTCAAGGAAGGCGACAAGGGCCTCAACATGCATTTGCCCGAAGAGGTTGCGCTCGCGGCCCTGTCGTCGCTGGGTCGATCGGGCAGTGCAAGGCCCGGGGTCCTCGCGACTTTGGAGACCTTCTTTATCTCCAAGGTGCTCAGCAGAAAGGTGGCAGTCAGAATCGCGGGGCGAATCATCGGGAAGGGATTCAGCTGACTCGCCTTAGTGGAAGCCGATGGAACAGATGCGCCAAGCGAGAGAATCTCGTCTAATGAACTCGGATGGGATAGTCCAAGATTGGGGTAGGAGACCCGATTCGAACTGGCGACCTTCACGTTGGCAAACTGAGGCCGAAATGGCATAACCGATTGCCAAGACTGAATAATTCAGATTCGGCGGGCGCGTCGCAGATTGTGGATCGATGCAGGTTCCGACCGCCCTGCTCTCGCTCGTCGGCTGCTCTATTCAAACGCAACATAGGAAGATTGGGCCGCGCGCTGCGGTGTATGCGTCGGGGAGACGAGTTCGGGAGCGACGCTATTGCAACGGGCGCGCTCCGGGATGTCGTGAGACGCAGCAGCGCTCTACGCCTGCGGGACCGTCGATGCTTTCGATCGTTTCTACGAGGAATTTGCGGAGTCGCGCGGCTGAAGCGGCGAGCGGCCCGGCGCGCGTTCGTGCCCGAGTCGGGTACCGACTCTGCACGGGTCAAGCGCGATCGCCCCCAGGCGATGATTCCTTCTCGTCGCGGAGAATCGCGTCGCGTGCAGGTGCACGAAGGTGACGAAACTGCGTGATCATCAGCTGGAGGTTGAGCGGCTCGTCTTCGAAGATGACGGCTTCGGATGGACTCGACGCTTGGCCTGGAACCGCTTGCCCATTCGTCGATTGGCCCATCGATCGAGAGGAAGAGGAGGAATAGGAACAGGCAGAGGAAGAATCCGCTGAATCTTCCTGGGCGAGTACCGGCGGCGCGTCCGAGGGATCCGGGGGGTCCGAGGAATGAGGCAGCGCCGGTGCGGCATCCGTCTCCAAGGTCTTCGATCGTGCGGCGACCGCCGCCTCGAGTTCGACGAGTGCTTCGCGGACGCCGTCGGCGTAGAGCCAGGGATCGCGCACCAGCTTCGACTCGACCAGAAACCCGAAATCGACCTGGTCGTCATGAGAGAAGGCCGTGACATTCATCCCGTTTCCGATCTGCAACATCGACATCGGATAAATCTCTTCGACCCGCGCCCCCGCCAGATACATCGGCACCGACAACCCGCGCACATTCGAGATCACGAGATTCGCGGGCAGCGGAACGATCGACGGGTAAGCCAGGGCGACGCGAGTGAGCGCTTTCAGAATTCCGGGAACCAGGCATTCCCCGAGTGCCGTCAGCGTTTCGAACGCACCCGCTTCGAGCCGCCGCTTTGCCGCGTCCGAGCTCTCATGGATCGCGGCGAGGCGGGCCGGCACATCGTCCAGATCGGTGGCGAGGCTGACGGGCATGCTCGAGATCTGGTTGCCGAAGGTGTGGTCGCCATCGCGACGAATCGAGACGGGACAGAGCCCGACGACGGGTTCTTCGGGAAGCTCGCCGTGTTCGCGCAGGCCATGACGCAAACTCGAAGCGACGATCTCGAGAAGCACGTCATTCATCGTGACGTCGAAATGTTTCTTGGCATCGCGTAGCGGACCGAGCGGGACGCTGGCGAACGCGAAGGAGCGATCGGGCGTCAGCTTGCCATTGAAGGCGACGTGCGGGACATGGGGCGGCAAGGCGTCCGCTGGATCATGGCGCGCGCGCCGAAAGCCCTGGACCAGCGCGCGTTGCGAATGGGTCGCAATGGCGGCCGGAATTTGCAGACCGTTCGTCAGAGCGGCGCGTCCCATTTCCCAGAGCGCAGGACGTCGCGGCGGAGGCTCGATCGCCTCCTCCGGCGGTGAGAGATTGCGCGCGGGCTCGGGCGTCAGGTCCATCAAGATCTCGCTCAAGCCGATGCCCGATTGGCCATCCATCAGGCAATGATGGAATTTGAGGAGCATCGCGACACGATCGTCCTCGAGGCCTTCGATCCACCAGCATTCCCAGAGCGGATTCGAGCGGTCGAGGGGCTGGGCGTGGAGCAGCCCCGCGAGTTCGGCGAGTGCCATTCGATCGCCCGGTCGAGGTACCGCGACCCGATGCACATGATTTGCGACATCGAACTCTTGGTCTTCGACCCAGTAGGCGCGATCGATGCCCATCGGCGGCTCGAAGAGTTTCCATTTGAAGCGAGCCACGAGGTCGATTCGTTCGTGAAGGATTTCGAGGAAGCGATCGAAGTCGAATTCGGGGCAATTCGTTGGATCGACGATCGTGAGGCCGGCGATGTGCGAGGGGGTTTTCGAAGATTCGAGGGAGATGAAGACGGCGTCGGCATCCGAGAGTTGTCTCGGATGTGCGCGCGAGCGTGACGACTTTTGCGAGGCGTCTCGATCGATCTTCATTCCATTCGGTCCGAAGCGGGGAGGCGTTTCTATTGTAGGGGGCCTAAGTTGCGATCCCAAGTCACAAAACTGTGCGAAGTGAAAAAAGGTTGCGAAGAATCGCGGCCCACGGGCTGAACGCGTTCGAATTTCCGATGAGCAACGCGCGGTGCGATCGTGATGACCTCGAAGCGGACAGGAAGTTCAAGCTGCGTTTGGGCTGCTGCTCTCGGGCGCGACCCTCTGCTGGTCGACGTCAATCCTCGCCTGACGGCGCCAGGTGTAGATCGTCTGCTCGCTTACTTCGAGCTCGACTGCCACCTCGGCAACCTTCCGGCCGCCTTCAACCAGATCTATGACTCGTCGCCGGAACTCCGGCGGGTAGCCCCTTCGTGCCATCTCGTCCTCCTGTCAGGATGATGGCAGCGAAATCCAGTTTTCTCCCTCCGTCGAAGTCAGGACACTCCAGGACGGGAACGCTGTTCCTGGCGAAGTCCGTGAGCGCGGACCTCTTCCTGTACGGGCTGCCGCTTTCCGCATCCTCTGCGACCAGAAATTGGGCAGTGCTGCGACCGTGCGGCGACACGCGGCGCGACGGCGACGGAAGCGTCTCGGCAGCGCTGGCATCGATCTTGCTTTTCCGTCCTCGTGAGAGGTCTGTGAGGGACCTCGGAAAAGTTCATCGGCGGGCGGTCGAGCGTACGTCATCGATCGATCCCGGATCGAGCCGCGAGATTTCGACCATCCGACGAAGCGAGGGAACCCCGATGGCCCACTACGCATACGAGCGACTTTCCGCACAGGATGCTGCCTTTCTCTGGTCCGAAAAGCCCAACCAACCGATGCATGTGGGCGGGCTCGCGATTCTCGAGGCGGAGCCCCTCACGCGAGTGGACGGCGGCATCGACATCGACTGCTACCGGCGCCGAGTCGAGTCGGTGCTGCACTGGATTCCACGCTATCGCCAGAAGCTCGCGTGGACGCCGATCGAGGGCTGGCCCGTCTGGGTCGACGATCGACAATTCGATCTCGGCTACCACATCCGACACATCGCACTGCCCAAACCGGGCACCCTCGAACAGCTGAAAGAACTCGCTGCGCGCATCCACTCGCGCGCGCTCGATCGGCGGCACGCGCTTTGGGAAGTCTGGGTGATCGAGGGCATCGCGGACGGGGAGCAGTTTGCGCTGCTCAACAAGATCCATCATTGCATGATCGATGGCGCCGCGGGTGCGGACCTTTCTCAGATCCTGATGTCGCCTTCGCCCCGAACGGAACTCGGCGAGACGATTCCCTACATGCCGCGGCCAGTGCCGACGCAGCTGGAGCTCCTGCGTGATTCCATTGCGCTCGGTGCCAATCGGCCGCTCGGCCTCTTGCGAAAGGCCCTGAAGGCCCGCAGCGAGGCCTCGAGGACGGCGCCCTCTACGGACGAGTCGCCGGATGCGACAATCAGCCCGCCCGGGATCGAGCGCCGTCTTCGGTCCCTCAAGACGATGTTCGAGCAATCGACCGGATCCGCTGCCGCGACACCACTCAACGGCGAACTGAGTCCGCATCGGCGACTCGAATGGCTCACGATGCCGCTCGATGACGTGAAGGAGCTGCGCCGCGCCCTCGACTGCACGATCAACGATGTCGTCCTGGCGACCGTGACCGAGGCCGTTCGGCGCTACCTCTTTCGACACCGCGTCGATCAACACGCGATCGACTTTCGCATCTCGGCACCGGTCAGCACGAGACGCCCGGAACACGATCGTCGTCAGGGCAATCACGTCTCCAGCTGGGTCGTTCGCCTCCCGCTCGAGTTCGAGGACCCACTCGAACAGTTGGGTGCGATCCGAGAGGTCACGAGCGAGTTGAAACGATCCGAAGCGTCGCTCGGTATCGACACCTTGATGGAGGTCGCGGAATGGTTGCCCGGGCCGCTGCTCTCTCGGGCGCTCGGTGCCGTACAGAGCGCGGGACCTGTCAACATGATCGTGACGAACGTGCCGGGTCCGCAATTTCCGCTCTACATGGTCGGCGCGCGACTTCTCGGCCTCTATCCACTCGTCCCGCTGCTTCCGGGTGGCGGCCTCGGTGTCGCACTCTTCAGCTACGAGGGGAAGCTCTGTTGGGGATTCAACGGCGACTACGAGCTGGTTCCCGACCTCGCGGCCTTCGTTGACGACGTGCGGGTCGCGTTCGAGAACCTGCGTGGAGCCGCGATCGCCCGGTTTCTGGATCGCCGGACGGCCGAAGAGGATCTCCCAGGACTTTCGGAGGTGAAGTCCACTGTCGAGTCGAAGGACGCGATCCCGACCGACCCGAACGAAAAGAGGCCAGCGGCATGAGCCACTGGCCTCTCTGGATTCGCAGCTCGCCGATTCCCAGCGAACTCGAGTCGATCGCGCGAACGCCTAGCCCTTGGCAGCCTTGATCGCGCGGTTCCCGTTCTCGATCAACTTGTGGAAGCCATGGGCTTGGTGTGAAGAGCTACAACGAGGAACGACCTCACAGCTCATTGGGTGGGCTGACACCGAGGGAGTTCGCAGCGGAACTGGCATAACGAACGGTCCCCAATTAGAGGGCACGTCAGGACGAGCTTTTTTTGTGTGGAGTACGAGACCAGATTCGAACTGGCGACCCTCACGTTGGCAAATAGTTCCAGGAATCGCGTAAGCACTTGACTTTGTTCGCGTTCTCTTGATTCTTGGTCCGGTCGTACTAGGCACTGATGCGCACTGAGAGGCAATTTGAGGCGCAGCAGCTCTCGACCACGGCGAGCGCTCGCTCCATCGCAGTCACCGCGTCGAGCCGACGACCCAGCGAGGGCAGCATGAGAGCAACGACGCGCGATCACGCGACGTCAGGAGCCGAGCCGTTGAGTCGAGGTCGCGGTCGCGGTCGCTCGAAATGGTGCCGAGCTGCATGAGATCGAGCGGCTGCTGGCCAGCGAGAAGTCCGGGCCCACGCATGGCTCATGCGCGTATACTCGGGACATGACACAACCGATCGAAAAACTGGACGAACATGGCGGGGCCGCGAACGCTGCGGTTCGCGAAGAATTGCTCGATGCGAGTGATGCGACCATCGAAGAGGCCGTAGAGTTCGCCGACCCGA